>NZ_JBSHCV010000001.1:0-462698 GCF_053615975.1 Dietzia sp. NPDC055877
GCCCTCGGAGGCCAGCCACCGGTCACCCGACTGACCAACCTCCCTGGACATCACAACTAGGCGGTTCGCGGAACGCAGAGCTCGGTCGGCTCGTCGCGGCCCCGGACCACTTCGGAGCCCGTGGACTCCCATCGGCGCGCCTCGGCGGGATCGGAGGCGGAGACGGCGGCGCCGGAGGCCAGGACCAGCCCGTCGCGGTCCTTGGCCAGGTCGCACAGTCGCGAGGCCTCGTTGACCGCGTCGCCGATCACGGTGTACTCGAATCGGTCGTCGGAGCCCACGTAGCCGGCCACCACATCGCCGTAGGAAGCACCGATGCCGGCCCGGCAGCCCGGCACCCGCTCGGGGAGCCGCTCGGCGAGCGTGCGGGCGCACGCCACCGTCGCCGTGGCCGGGTCCGCCATCGATCTGGGCGCGCCGAACACCACGAGCGCGGCATCGCCGAGGAAGCTGTCGACGATGCCGTCGTACTCCTCCACGGTCTCCACCACCACGGTGAAGAACCGGTTGAGCACGTCGACCACCGCGGCGGCCTCGGACCGGGTCGCCATCTCGGTGGATCCGATGAGGTCCACGAACACCACCCCGACGCGCGAGTCGCGCCCGCCCAGCTCGGGGTCGTGCAGTTCGGCGGCCTCGGCCACCTCCCGCCCCACGTGGCGGCCGAACAGGTCGCGCAGCCGCTCTCGCTCCTGCAGCCCGGCGGCCATCTGGTTGAAGCCGCGCTGCAGTTCGCCGAGCTCGGTGCCGTCGTACACCACGACGCGCCGCGACAGGCGCCCCGCGGTGACGTCCTCCATCGCCCAGCGCACGCTGCGCAGCGGGCCGAGCATCGAGCCCGTCGACAGGGAGACCAGCAGGAATCCGGCCAGGAGGGAGGTGGCGGACAGGACGATGACGACGACGACGAGGCGTTCCAACGTGAGTGCCCGACCGGCCAGTGTGTAGATCGCCACGATGATCAGACCTGCGATCGGCACGCCGCTGCCCAGGGCCCACGCCACCCGGACCCGCGTCATGGCCCCGAGGAAGCGGGCGCGCGGCGCCGTTCCCGTGGACAACGCGACCGCGGCGACCGGGCGCAGGCCGAAGTCGGTGAACAGGAACGCCGCACCGCACACGACCATCCCGGAGAAGACGATGGTGAAGCCCACCACCGGGATCGCCGCCGGGTCGATCACGCCGAAGGCCGTGGTGATGAGCGCGGCGCCGAGGATCCACAGGAAGCCCTGGATGAGCGTCACCCGTCCGGGGAGGCGGAGTGTCCGGGCCCGCTCGCGGTCGGTGGGATCCCGGCCGTCGAGGAACCAGCGCACCCGGCGGAAGACCACAGCGCGCACCCACACCAGGCCGAGGATCGTGGCCAGCCCCACGTAGACGGGCACGATCACCGCGTTGGGCCACAGGAACCGCGAGGACAGCAGGTGGGGTCCGGGTAGCACGAACAGGATGAGCACCGCCGCGACCGCGATGCCGACCAGGTTGGAGCCCAGCAGCGTCAGGACCAGCAGGATCCGCACCCGGAGCGAGCGCAGACGGGCGGACTCGCGTTCGCGTCCGAGCAGCACCGAACCCAACTCCGGGCGGCGCAGCAGGGACAGGTCGAGGCGCATGATGACTCATCGTGCCACCGCGCGGCACGCGAGGCGACGGTCTCGCGATGCTCTCCGTCACACATGTGGGAAGCGGGGCCCCGCGACGAGTAGGGTGTGGGCAGTCGGTCCGCACCACGCTTGCCTCGGACCGAGCGGCTGGTCGACCTCCCGTGGTCGCGCACCGGGCGCATCCGCCGATAAGGCGGTGCGACATCCGCGAGCGCGCCGGGCAAGACGCCCCCATCTATGTACGGAGCTTTCTCCTTGTCACGTTCTTTCGCCGATCTCGGCGTTCCCTCCCCCCTGCTCGACGTCCTCGGCGGCGCCGGCATCGTCACCCCCACGCCCATCCAGGACGCCACGCTCCCCGACGCACTCGCCGGGCGGGACGTGCTGGGCCGCGGCCGCACAGGCTCCGGCAAGACCTACGCGTTCTGCATCCCGCTGGTGGCCCGCCTGGCCGCCTCCGGCGGCAAGCGCAAGAAGGGCGCCCCGCGCGGGCTGATCCTCGCGCCCACCCGCGAGCTGGCCCGCCAGATCGACGAGACGCTCGCCCCGCTGGCCGCCGCGATGGGCATGCGCACGACCGTGATCTTCGGCGGCGTCTCGCAGGGCCGTCAGGTCGATGCGCTCAACCGTGGCGTGGACATCGTCGTGGCCTGCCCCGGCCGTCTCGAGGATCTCATGGGGCAGAAGCACTGCAGCCTGGGCTCGACCGAGGTCACCGTCCTCGACGAGGCCGACCACATGGCCGACCTCGGCTTCCTGCCGGGCGTCACCCGCATCCTGTCGGCCACCCCGAAGGGCGCCCAGCGGCTGCTGTTCTCCGCAACCCTCGACGAGGGCGTGAGCAAGCTCGTCGACCGGTTCCTGGTGGACCCGGTCGACCATTCCGTCGACGACGGCTCCGCCACCCCCGGGCCGACCTCCCACTACGTGCTGCGCGTGACCTCCGACGACCGCGTCCGCGCCCTGGCCGATCTGGCCGGCGCGCACGAGCGGACCGTCATGTTCACCCGCACCAAGCACGGCGCCCGGCGGCTGGCCAAGCAGCTCACCGGCCGCGGCGTCGCGAGCGTGGACCTGCACGGCAACCTCTCGCAGAACGCCCGCGTGCGAAACCTCGACGCCTTCTCCTCCGGTGAGGCGACCGTGCTCGTGGCCACCGACATCGCCGCGCGCGGCATCCACGTCGACGACGTGGGGCTGGTCGTGCACTCCGACCCGCCGGCCGAGCACAAGGCGTACGTCCACCGCTCGGGCCGCACCGCCCGCGCCGGCGCCGTGGGCACCGTCGTGACCGTGGCGACCCAGGACCAGGTCGGCGAGGTGCGCGGCCTGCTGCGCGCTGCCGGCGTGACCGCCGGGGAGATCGTCCTGCCCGAGGGCGACGACGCCGGCGCCGCGCTCGCCGACGCTCCCGAGCCGCCCCCGCACGTCCCGGGTGGCGCCGGTGGCGGCGACAGCGCGGCCGAGCCGCCGTCCCGCCGGAACCAGGCACGTCGCGGCCGCGGCCAGAGCCGGCAGCAGCAGAACCGCCAGCGTCAGCAGGGCGGGGAGCGCGGCCAGGGCCGCGAGCAGAATTCAGACGGGTCGGGCGGTACGGGTGGCCCTCGTCGTCGTCCTCGTCGCCCCCAGAACGGCGGCGGCCAGGGCTCGGGCCGTCAGGGTTCGGGCCGGCAGGGCTCGAGCCGGCAGGGCTCGGGCGCGCAGCAGTCCGTCGGCCAGGCCTCGGGCCAGGGCCGGGGCGGCGCCGGCGGCGGTTCAGGCAGCGGACGTCGTCGCTCCACCCGCGCGGCGGGCTGAGCAGAGAACGATTCGCCCCTCAGATCTCGATCCACTCCCGGATGCCCGGGTGCCGGTCGAAGTCTGAGGGGCGAATTTCGTTTATACGGCGGCTATCTGTGCGGTGGCCGACCGTCAGCCGAAGATCGTGATGGACTGGCGGCTGATCGCGGCGAGCTCGCCGCCGGGCAGCCACAGCATGGCGTGCGTGTGCGCGTAGCCGTCGCGCGCCGAGTCGGTCGTGGCGCGGTAGGCGAAATCGGTGGTGCCGGGGACGGACTGCGGGCCGATCTCGGCGATCAGCTCGAGAGTCCAGGTGAGGCTGCTGCCGGGCGCGAAGCCGTCGAGCATCTGCAGGGGCGCGGGCGGCCAGGCGTCGGCCAGTAGCACCAGATGCTCCTCGGCGAGGTGCTGCGGCTTCTCGCGCAGTCCGGTCCAGCCGGAGATCTCGTGGCTGTCCGAGCCGCTGAACGGCATCTGGCCGCCGACCTGGCGTAGCTCGACGAACTGGTAGAACTCGGGCGTGAGCTTCTCGATGTAGGGGAACGCCTCGATCGACGAGGGCTCGGGCAGCGCCGGTGCCCCGTGCGTCGGCGCGACCGACAGCGCCGACTCGCGGTGCTTGCCGAACGCCGCCAGCGCGGTGGCCACCACCTCACCGGACTGACGCAGCGTGGCCTGGCACTGGGTCACGTTCGAGCCGACGCGCAGGACCTCCGCCTCCAACTCGACCGGTCCGGGCGTGGCGGGGCCGACGAAGGACACGGTGATCGACCGCAGCGGCGGCACGGTGTCGGGCTTGCCGGTGGTGGCGGACAGCTCGGCGATCCGGCCCTTCATCGCCGCCAGCAGCAGCGCTCCGGTGAGACCTCCGAAGATGGCCCGGCCCTGGGTCCAGCCGGACTCGACCTCGATCGTCCCGCCGTCAGCGGCGGCCTCCAACATGCTCGTCAGCGACATGCGGCCCAGTCTGCCAGTGCCGACTCAGCGCGCCGCCCGGGCCCGTCGTTTACGCAGACCGGTGAGCGCCGTGGCCAGGCCCGGCATGGGTGGGCCCAGCGCGAACATCTTCTCGCTGCGGGTCTCCGGGGCGTCGTCGGAGGTGCGGCGCAGGTAGCGGTCCGGCAGGGACAGTCGCGCGATGGTCCGCCACGCCTGCAGGTACTGCTTCCACAGCGGGCCGGTCACGTACGGCAGGTCGTAGCGCTCGCACAGGTCACGGACCTTGAGCGAGATCTCCGAGTACCGGTTGGACGGCAGGTCGGGGAACATGTGGTGCTCGATCTGGAACGACAGGTTGCCCGACATGAGGTTCATGACCGGGCCGCCGTCGAGGTTGGCGCTGCCGAGCATCTGACGCAGGTACCACTCCGCCCGGGTCTCGGTCTCTACATCCGTCAAGGTGAACTTCTCGGCACCGTCCGGGAAGTGCCCGCAGAAGATCACCGCGTTGGTCCAGATGTTGCGGATGATGTTGGCGGTGACCGCCGCGGTGAGGGCCTGGCGGCCGCCCGGCCCGGCGAGAACGGGGAAGAGGATGTAGTCCTTGAGGATCTGCTTGCCGGCCTTGACGATGAAGCGGCGGGCGCGGCGCCGCTCCTCCGGGGCTTCGGTCGAGCCCGGCAACGCGGCGCTCAGACTCACCGCCTGGAGCCCGATGCCCCATTCGAAACCCGCCATGAGAAGGGTGTTGACCAGCACGTTTGCTGAGTATCTCGGCTTCCACGGCACGTCGCGGGTGACGCGGAGGACGCCGTATCCCACGTCGTCGTCCATCCCGATGATGTTGGTGAACTTGTGGTGCAGGTGGTTGTGGGTGTGCTTCCAGTCGGCCGCGCTGCCGACGAGGTCCCATTCCCAGGTGGTCGAGTGGATCTCGGGGTCGTTCATCCAATCCCACTGGCCGTGCATGATGTTGTGGCCGAGTTCCATGTTCTCGAGGATCTTGGCCACCGCGAGCACGCCGGTGCCGAGCGCCCACACGGTCCGATTCCGGGCCCCGAAGTACAGCAGCGCGCGCGAGGAGATCTCCAGCCCGCGCTGCAACCGGATGATGCTGTGGACGTACCGGTAGTCGCGATCCCCGCGGGATTCCAGGACCTCGGCGCGGATCGCGTCGAGCTCCCGTCCCAACTCCTCGATCTGTGCCTGATCGAGGTGGGCGTACTCACCTACTTCGGAGATCGCCATGACCTCAGCCTATGCCTCCCCGGAGTCCACGGCTACTGCTACGGACCCCGGGTGGGGCCATTCGTGACGACCCTCACGCGGGAGAACCACTTCAGTCACTCCAGGCCCGCCGCAACACCTCGAGCGAGCCGTGGGCACGCTCGGGCGACGAGCCGATCGGGGCGATCATCAACTCGTCGGCGCCCGCGCGGCGCGCGAACTCGGTGAGGTAATCGCGCACCGTCGCGCCGTCGCCGCACGCGGTGTAGCTGATCATGTGGAGGATCTGGCGGCCGCCGGCCGACTCCATGACCATGTCGAGTTCCTCGTCGGTGAAGTTGCGACCCCGCCCGGCCATGAGCTTGACCCGCTGGCGGCGGTACCAGTGCAGCTCCTGCTCGGCCCGCGCGGCGTCGTCGTCGGCCACGACATTGACCGCGGCGATCATGTACGGCTCCGACAGCTGCTCGCTGGGCTGGAACCGCTCGCGGTAGACCGCGGAGGCCTGCTCCAGGGCGTCCGGCGCGAAGTGCGAGGCGAAGGCGTACGGCAGCCCGTACGCGGCGGCGAGCTGGGCGCCGAACAGCGAGGACCCGAGGATGTAGAGGGGCACCTTGGTGCCGCGGCCGGGCACGGCCACGATCCCGCGCGTGCGGGCCATGTCGCTGGGCGAATCGCCGAGGAAGGCCTGCAGTTCGCGCACGTCGTCGGGGAAGGTCTCGGCGGCGGACGGCTCCCGGCGCAGCGCGCGCAGGGTCTGCGGATCGGTGCCGGGCGCGCGACCCAGGCCCAGGTCGATGCGACCCGGATGGAGCTCGGCGAGGGTGCCGAACTGCTCGGCGATCACGATCGGCGAGTGGTTGGGCAGCATCACGCCGCCGGAGCCCAGCCGGATGGTCGAGGTCCGCGCGGCGATGTGCGCCATGAGCACCGCCGGAGCGGAGGAGGCGATGGACGGCATGTTGTGGTGCTCGGAGTACCAGACCCGCTCGTAGCCGAGCTCCTCCGCCTTCTGCGCCAGCGCGACCGAGTCCTGCAGCCCCTCCCCGACGGTCTGGCCGGGGCGGACGGACGCGAAGTCGATGACGGACAGGGGCAGGGCGCGGAAGTCAGAGGCGGGCATACCCCGTGCAACCCGCCCCCTCGGCCGGCTATTCCGGGGAGCGGTGGTGCCGCACGGCACACTGGGGGCATGCCTGATGCAACCGAGCAGAGCCCCGCCGATCCCGCCGCCACGGTCGCCCGTCTGGTGACGCTGCTGCGGGAGTCGAGTCCGCTGGTGCACTGCCTGACCAACTCGGTGGTCCGCGAGATCACGGCCGACGTGCTGCTCGCGGCGGGTGCGGCTCCGGCCATGGTCGACCACCCGGCCGAGGCCGGCGACTTCGCGTCGATCGCCTCGGGCGTGCTCGTCAACGTCGGCAACCCGACGAGCGAGCAGATCGAGGGCATGAACGCGGCCATCGCGTCGGCGCGCGAGCACTCCACGCCGTGGGTGCTGGACCCGGTCGCGGTGGGTGGCCTGACGCTGCGCACGGACCTGGCCACCGGCTGGCTCGACCACTCCCCTGCGGCGATCCGGGCCAACGCCTCGGAGATCGTGGCGCTGGCCGGGGCGGGCGCGGGCGGCCGCGGCGTGGATTCCACCGCCACCGTCTCCAGCGCGCTGCTGCCGGCGCTGGAGTTGTCCGCCCGCACGGGTGGCACGGTCGCGATCTCGGGCGACAGGGACCTCGTCATCACCCAGACCGACGGGCCCACCCGGGCGACCTGGATCGACTCTGGCCATCCGCTGCTGCAGAAGGTCATCGGCACCGGCTGCGCGCTGGGTGCGTTGACGGCCGGCTATCTCGCGGTCGCGCGCTCGACGGACATCTCCGATCACTCCGCCGTGGTGGCCGCCCACGCCCACATCGGCGCCGCGGGGGCGGCCGCGGGCACCGTGGCGATGGGGCCGGGCTCGTTCGCGATGGCGTGGCTGGATGCGTTGTACTCGTTGGAGCCGGAGCAGATCGCCGAGCTCGCGGTGCTGACGATCGCCGATACCGAGTGAGCTCGCCGGCCGCGCGGCGCCGCATCGCCGAGGCGACCGACTGGCGCCTGTACCTGGTCACCGATCCGCATCTGGGCGGCGGGCGGGACGCGGTGCCGGGAATCGTGGCCGAGGCGGTGCGCGGCGGGGTGGGCGTGGTCCAGGTGCGAGATAAGGAGTGTGACGACGACGAGTTCGCCGCACACGCCGCCGCCATCGCCGCGGCGGCGGATCGCGCCGCGTCCGAGGTGGGTCGCCGCGTGCCGGTGTTCGTCAACGATCGGCTCGAGGTCGCGCGCGAGCTGGGCCTGCACCTGCACATCGGTCAGCGGGACGAGCTGTTGGCGCGGGCCCGGGCGGCGCTGCCGGGCGAACTGATGCTGGGACTGTCGATCGAATCGGACGTGCAGTTGGTCGAGGCGCTCGCCGATCCGGCCGTGGCCCCGGACGTGATCGGGGTGAGCCCGGTGTGGTCCACCGCCACCAAGACCGACACCGCCCCTGCGCTGGGGGTGCAGGGCGCGGACCGGATCGCGCGGGTGGCCGCCGACGCCGCGGTGCGGTCGGTGGGCATCGGCGGGGTGGGGCCGACCAACGTCGCCGATCTCGCGACCACCGCGCTGGACGGGGTGTGCGTGGTCTCGGCCATCATGGCCGCCCCGGACCCGCGCGCGGCCGCCGCGGATCTGCTCTCCCGCTGGGAGACCGGCCGCTGAACCCGCTGACCTGCGGTGCCCTGAACGCGACGAGCAGGGCACCGCAGGTCAGGGCCCTGCCCGTCAGGCGGCCGTAGGTCACGTGGCCGTGGCCTTCCTTGTTTCCTTTCGGATTCGAGCGAGTCCCGACCCGGCCCAGCGTATTTTCGAGGCCATGAGCCGTAAGCCACTCGAGATCACCCTGGTCGAGTTCCCCAGCGCGTCCATGTCCGCCACCTCCGATTTCCTGGAGACGGTGTGCGGGTGGACGCCCACCGTGTACGGGCAGTCGTACAGCAACCTGGTCGGCGGCGGAATCGACGTGGGCGTGCAGGGGGATGCTGACGAGCAGTCCCCGGCGCCGCTCATGGTGATCCGGGTGAACGACTTGGACGAGGCCCGCGAGCAGGTCGAAGCCGCGGGAGGCACGATCACCTTCGGTCCCTTCGATTTTCCCGGCGGCCGGCGGTTCCACTTCCGCGAGCCCGGCGGGAACGAGATGGCGATGTGGGTGGCGGTGACGCGGCCCGATCCGCCCACCGAGTAGGGCCCGCTCACCGCTGTTCACGTTCGACCGGCAACCACAGTTCACACGTGGCCGTGCTGAAGTCGTCGGCATGCTCGAGCACGGAGAGGATCGACGGCCCGGGCCGCAGTCGCCACGGGTTGGACGGGAACCACTCCGTGGCGGTGGCCGCCCACATCCGCTGCAGCGCGGCGGGGTGCTCGCCTGAGGAGCGGAATACCGCCCAGGTGCCCTCGGGCACGTCGATGGAGTCGAGGTCGGTGGGGATCGGGGTGTCGACGACGACGGCGACGCCGTGCAGATACGTGAGTTCGGTTCCTTCTGTGTAGTCGGGATCCACGTCGGCACTGACCTGCAAGATGCCGCCGGGTTCGGTGTCGGCGAGTTCTTTGAGTCGGGCGTGTTCTGCAGGCGGGATCGACTCGACGTGTGCGCGGATGCGCGGGTTCACACCCTCGTGGATGAGTGGCACGCGGGTGGCGTGGCCGATCAGGCGGAGGGCGTGGTGGTCGATGACGCGGGCGTCCATGGGGATGCTCCCTTCAACGGTCAGGCGGAACCTGAGTACGGGTTGACTGCGAAGGGGGCCGCCGCCCCGGCGGACCGCACTGTGGCTGACGTCGTGGACGGCGCGGAATGCCCGGCCGAACGCCTCGGTCGAGCCGTAGCCGTAGCGGACCGCGATAGTGAGCAGATCCTCGTTGCCCATCACGTCCGCCGCGGCGACGGTCATCCGGCGTCGGCGGAGGTATTCGGAGACGGGCATCCCCGCGAGGGACGAGAACATGCGGCGCAGGTGATAGTCGGTGGTCCCGGACGCGGTCGCGATCGCCTTCACGTCGAGTTCGCCGGCCAGGTTCTCCTCGATCTCGTCGACGAGGCGATTGAGGATCTCGATCACGTGTGACTCCCTTCGTCATCGACTCTGCTCGGGACCTGTCCGGTGCGCCCGACTTCTCCGGACCGGTTCAGTCGGCCGGACGGAACCCCTCCGGCAGATTCACCCGGGTGAGCTTGTCCGGGTTGGAGTGGAACCAGACCCTCGCCACCCGGTCGGCGTTCGCCCCGATCTGGGTGATCCGCAGGACGCCACGCGAGACCAGGACCAGCGCCATCTCCCCGTTGATGTCGATGGGCGCGATCATGCCGTCGGCGAGCTCGGCGGCCTTGACCAGGAAGTACGCGGTCTTGCGGGCGCCCACGATGTCACGGCGGGCGGCGTTGACCTTGCCGTCACTGTCCGAGACCACCCGCACGTCGGCGGTCAGGGCGGCGACGGTGGCGTCGAGATCTCCGGCCATGACCGCCTCGACCAGTTGGCCGACGAGTTCCTCCGAGGCCCGATCGGGCGGGCGCAGGTCGGTGTCGAGGCGGTGCCGGGCCCGGCTCACCCACTGACGGACCGTCGGCACGGCGGCCTCGAGGATCTCCGCGATCTCGGAGTAGGGCAACTCGTAGGCCTCCCGCAGGACGAACGCCGCCCGCTCGGTGGGCCCCAGCTGCTCGTAGGCCAGCAAGACGGCGATCCGCAGATCGTCCCGGCGCTCGGCTGCGTCCTCGGGCAGCAGCGCGGTGTCGACGGGCTCGGGCAGCCAGGCACCCGTGTAGGCCTCACGCCGGCGACGGCGCAGCCGGTCCAGGCACAGTCGCGTGGTGACGGTGGTCAGCCAGGCCTCGGGGTTGTCCGGGACCTCGCCGCCTGCCGATTCCACCGTGCCCAGCGCGACCAGCCGGGCCAACGCCTCGTCGGCGGCCTCCTCCGCGTCCGCCCAGGTGCCGGTGATGCGATAGCCGATCCCGAGCAGTCGGCCGCGCACGCGGTCGAGCTCCGCGCGGTCGCGCAGCGCGGTCAGCTCGGGCGCACGGGATCGATGTCGCGTTCCTCGACGCCCTTCAGCGAGCGCGGGTCCAGCCTCGTGGCCACGGCGATCCGATTCCATGCGTTGATGGTGACGATCTCCATGAGCAGCTGTCCAGCCCCGGATTCCCCGCGGTGCCGGACGACCTCGGCCCAGAGCACGTCCGGGACGGATTCCTCGCCGTCGATGTGGGTCACGGCGTCGGCGAACCGTGCCACCACCCGCTGGTCCTCGGGCAGTTCGTCGGCGCGGGAGCTCGCGAGTTCGGCCGCGAGGATCCGCGAGTCGTCCCAGCCGTCCTTGCGGGCGTCGCGGCGGTGCATGGCCGTGCAGTACCGGCAGCCGTTGACCGCCGACACGCGGAGCCTGATGAGGTGACTGTCCGCCCGGGAGACCCGGGCCCTCGTGTATGCCTCCATCGCCACCATGGGCGCCATCGCGCCCGCGCTGATCTTCTTGCGCTTCATCCCGCCGTGCGGGCTGCTCTCGTGTGTACTCATATCCCTTCGACGCACGGGCGCCCCGAAACGTGACAGTCGCGCACCGGGGCGAGGGCTGTGGGCGCGACTACGCTGGGAATCCACCGCCCCGACCGAGGAGCTCCAGTCATGACCGAGCCCAGCAGCCCCGACCCCACCGGCCCGGAGCCGGTCCCCGCGCGCGACCTTCTGCTCTCCGACGCCGAGCGCCTGCACGCGCTGACGGCGCTCGGTGACCACTACGCGGCGGGCCGCCTGGACGACTCGGAGTTCCACGCCCGGTCGGGCGACGTGGCCGCAGCCCGCACCCTGAGCCAGCTCCGCGGGTCCTTCCACGATCTGCCGGGCGGAATGCCGCTGACCTCGGTCGACGGCATGATCGTCCAGTCGGCCATCGCCGCCGACGGGGTGGGCGCGGGCGGAGTGGGGGCGTCGTCGTCGGGCGCTTCTTCCAGTCAGGTTCCGGCGCACCGGGACGTCGACGCGGAGCTGGCGGAGCTGCGCAAGCGCGGCAAGACCATTGAGGCGCTGGACGGCGTCGTGGTGGGCGTGACGCTGGTGGCGTTCCTCATCCTGCAGTTCGTGGTGGGCTGGAACTTCGCGTGGATCGTGTGGCCATCGCTGGCGCTGACGCTCGGCATCCCGCGGCTGATCCTGCGCTACAACGACGACGACGAAGCCACCTACGAGAAGCTCAAGAAGGCCGACCAGAAGGCGCGCGAGGACCGGCTACGCGCGGCGAACGACCGGATCCGCGAGCTGGGCGACGGGCGCGAGGGCCGCGACTGACACCGCGGGGCGGCGGGGCGCCTCAGGTGTCCTCGAGTGCGACGCCCTTGCGCTCCGGGAGGGTGAAGGCCGCCACGGCGGCGACGACGAAGGCCGCCGCGAACACCCCGAAGACCGTCACCGTGTCCCCCGCATCGAGCAGAAACGGCACGAGCAGTGGCGCGATGATGGAGGCGATCCGCCCGAACGCCGCGGCTGCGCCGGTGCCGGAGCCGCGGGTCGCGGTGGGGTAGAGCTCCGGGCCGATCGCGTACAGGGCGCCCCACGCGCCGAGGTTGAAGAACGACAGGGCCATGCCGGCGGCGATGATGGTGGCCGGGGTGTCGGCGAGTCCGAACAGACCGGCCGCCACGGCGGAGCCGGCAAGGAAGACCGCGAGCGTGATGCGGCGACCCCACACCTCGATGAGCCAGGCCGCGACCGCGTAGCCGGGCAGCTGGGCCAGCGTGATGATGAGCGTGTAGCCGAAGGATTTGACCAAGTCGAAGCCCTGGGCCACGAGCAGGCTGGGCAGCCAGATGAATGCGCCGTAGTAGGAGAAGTTGATCCCGAACCACACGATCCACAGCGCTCCGGTGCGACGGCGCAGGCGCGGGGACCAGATCGACTCGAGCGGCTCCTCGGCGACCGATCCCGATGCGCGTTCCCGGTCGGCCCCGGCGGCGGGCTCGAGACCGGCTGCCTCCTCGAACTCGCGGACCACGTCCTCGGCCTCGGCGTGACGGCCCTTCGACTCGAGGTAGCGCACCGACTCGGGCAGCCCGAACCGCACGACCAGCGCGTAGGCGGCGGGGACGAGGCCGATGGCCAGGGCCCAGCGCCAACCGGTGTCGCTGGCCGGCACCACGAAGTAGCCGATCACGGCGGCCATGATCCAGCCGACGGCCCAGAAGCCCTCGAGGATCACCACCACGCGGCCGCGGATCTTGCGGGGCGCGAACTCGCTGACCAGCGTGGACGCGACCGGCAGTTCGGCGCCCAGACCGAGCCCCACTATGAAGCGCAGCACGATGAGCATCGCGATCCCCGTCGACAGTGCCGCGGCGCCGGTGGCGATGCCGTAGACGAGCAGCGTGGCGGCGAAGACCTGGCGACGGCCGATCCTGTCGGCGAGCAGGCCGCCGAACGCGGCGCCCAGGGCCATGCCGACGAACCCGATGGAGCCGATCCACGACAGCTCGGTGGGCGTGAGCGACCAGTGGACGGCCAGCGCCGCCATGACGAAGGAGATGAGTCCGACGTCCATGGCGTCCAGGGCCCAGCCGAGGCCCGAGCCGAGCAGCAGCTTCCGATGCTTGCGGGTGAACGGCAGGCCGTCGAGCCGCTCCGTGCGAGTGGTCATGGTCGTGACGCTACTCCGCCTCTCGGACAGGTCGGTCGACCGTCCTGACCAGCCGAAGTCGCCGACAGATTCGTCCAGGCACCAGGCGCGACGATCGGCTTCACCGATGCGGGCGCGCGCCGCGGGCCGGTTCGATGTCCGACCCGTCTGCGATGCTGCGCCGCGTGGACCGGGTCGATGGGTTGAGAATGTTCCGGCGGTTGATTCCCCGCCGGTGGAAGCGCGTGGTCGGAATCGCCGTGCTCATTGGAATGGTGGCGCGTCCGGACCTCGCGGCGCAGGCGGCGTCGTGGGTCTGGGAAGAGCGCGCCCAGCGGATGGGCTCGATCATGACGGACACCTTCCGCCCGGAAGCCCCACCCGGCTTCTGAGCGGCACACTGGAGACGGCAGGGCCGGCGTCACGCTGGCCACCGGTAACCCGATAGGAGTCGCCATGTCCGCCACGCCCCTCGCCGACGATGTTCGAGAACTGCTCCTCAAGCCCAACCCGGCCGTGATGGCCACCGTCCGCAGGGACGGCTCGCCGGTCACCGTGCCCACCTGGTACCGGCTGGTGGGAGACCGGATTCTGCTCAACCTGGATAAGAGCCGCGTGCGGCTGCAGCACATCCAGCGGGACCCGCGGGTGGCGCTGTCGGTCATGGAGGCCGGCAACTGGACCACACACGTGAGCATCCAGGGCCGGGTGGTGGAGATCATCGACGACCCGAACCTGGAGGGGATCGACTCGCTCGCGCAGCACTACACCGGTCAGAACTACTTCAACCGGGAGGATCCGCGCGTGGACGTCCGGGTCGAGATCGACCGCGTGCACGTATGGGGCGATCTCGCCCGCTCCTGACCTCCGAGGGCGGTGTCAGGCCCGGTCGGCGACTCCGGAGTGCTCGGCGCAGTGCGCGCAGCAGTAGATGGTGCCGTCGACCTCCACACCGTGGCCCAGGATCCGGCAACTGCAATGCGAGCAGGTCGGCGCCATCGCGTGGGCCGCGCACTCGAAACTGTCGAACGTTCCGCATCTGTCGCCCTGGGTGAGGGTGAAGGCCTTGTCGTAGTCGTTTCCGCAGGTATCGCACTTAGCCATGTCCGCCTCCTCGGCTCGTAGGTTCGGCGCTTGGCGCCAACGTAGGTGCGGCCTGTGCCCCTCACAACCGGTCGGGGGGACGTGGGGCGATCCCGATCCGGGACGACGACGAGCAGCCCTACCCTGTGAGGGCGCTCACTCGCCTGGGAGCCACCACGTCGGTGCCGAGTCCGGCGCCCTGAGATCTCCGGAGCCCCGCATGTCCGATCGTTATCCCCTCGCCGAGCTCGACGACCTGCCCGAGGATCTGCGCGAGCGCATCCTCGCCGAGCAGGAGAAGGCCGGGTTCATCCCAGAGGTGTTCCTGATGTTCGGCCGCCGCCCGGCGGAGTCGCGGGCGTTTTTCGCCTACCACGACGCCCTGATGGAGCGTGAGGACTCGAACATGTCCAAGGCGGACAAGGAGATGATCGTCGTGACCATCTCCGGGCAGAACAACTGCCAGTTCTGCGTGGTCGCGCACGGCGCCATCCTGCGGATCGTCAAGAAGGACCCGTACATCTCAGACCAGTTGGCCGTGAGCTACCACAAGGCGGATCTGACGCCGCGTGAGCGCGCGATCTGCGACTTCGCCACCAAGGTCAATCTGCGCTCGGACGAGTTGTGCGATGCCGACTACGACGCGCTCTACGAGCACGGACTCGACTCGGAGGACGCCTGGGACATCGCCGCCATCACCGGCCTGTTCGGCCTCAGCAACCGGCTCGCCAACGCCTCGGAGATGCGTCCGAACCCGGAGTTCTATGTCATGGGCCGCATCCCGCGGCAGAAATGATCAAACGCTGACGGCCGGCGCGCGGCGCAATCACGCGCGCCGTCCGTCTGCGAATGTACTACCGAATGTGTTCGGCGTCAGCCGTTCTCGGTGACGACACCGCACGCGATGCGGCTGCCGCCGTCGCCGGCCATGTGCGTATCTTCGTCCGGCCCGTCGGGCGCGTAGCGCTCAGGGATGTTGGCCAGGTTGTCCGACTTCTCGTGGATCATCACGGCCGATCCGTCGTCGTCGAGAAGTTGGTCGCGGTCCAGTCGGTCGGTGAACGTGACGATCTCACCGGTTCCGTCGTCGGCCACGTAGAGGGGCGGCAGATCGCCGGCGTGATTCGGGTGGACGGCCTCGTCGTCGTCTCCCTTCAGGTGACCCCCTGCGGACAGGAACGCTCCGCGCTCGCCGGGGTCACTGGGGTTCTCGCTGTCGGGTTCACACACACCGGTGGTATGGATGTGCAGGCCGTGGAAACCGGGCGGCAGGTCCATCGCCTTGGCGGTGACCATGGTGCCGCCGTCCACCTCGGCGAACTCGACAGTGCCGCGCGACTCGCCCTCGGGAGTGACCAGGTCAGCGACGGCAAACCGCTCACCCTCGTCGGAGTCGGTGACCTCGGTGGAGGTGTCGCTCTGCGGCGTGACCTCGCCCTGGGCGGCCGGCGAATCCTCTCCGGTCCCGCAGGATGCTGCCAGAAGCGCGGCCGCGGAGAGTGCGACGAACGTAGAACTACGGCGAACTCGTCTGGTTGCGGTCGTGGTGCGTGGAGTCATCGAAGGGCCTCCTCGTCGGCGGTGTTTCAGCGCCCCCGCGGCGCCGGTGGCGGCCACGGTACCGACGCTCAGCAGCGGTGCAACCGTGAACCCAGCGGAGTGGACGGAACCTCACCTGCGAAGCCGATTGTGGAGCTACCACAAAGTAAGGAAGCCTTACCTCAAACTGCCGGCGAGTCGTACGTTCGCCCGACTGCCAGTCGGACCCGTGTCCCACTAAATGGTCGCGGCGCGACCCACTCTCCGAAGGAAATCTCTTGTGCCACGTGCTGTCTCACCTGCACAGGGTCTGTACACGCGTACACATCGCTCACGGAGTGATGTTCGTTACAGAAAGTTTTCCAAAGGCTTGCACTTGCGTGACCGGCGCTGCATACTCTTCTCAGCGCCAACTCAGAAAGAGCGAGGCGCATCCCCTCCCCTCGAGCCGCCTCGGCTCATTCCCTCGCAAGAAAGGGTTCATCATGAACCAGCTTTACTTCGCCATGGCCACCGTGCAGGCGTTCTTCTCCGATCGCCTGGACAACCGTAAGGACCGCGGCGCCACGGCTGTTGAGTACGGCCTGATGGTTGGCCTCATTGCAGTTGTAATCATTGCGGCCGTCTGGGCGCTCGGTGACAACCTCTCAACCCTCTTCGACGGGGTCGCCGACGACATCGAAGATCCGGCAGGTGCCGCAGCCCGCGGCTGACTTACAAGGGCCCCGGCCCGGCAAACGGTCGCCGGGCCGGGGCCACATTCCCGCGTCCCAAGTTCCCTTCCCCTCGAACCCCTCAGGCACCGCAATGCTCACGCCCTCACGTGAGCGCGGGGCCACGGCCGTCGAGTTCGCGATTCTCCTGCCGGTTTTGTTGTTGCTCGTCCTGGGCATCATGGAATTCGGCAGGGCGTTTCACGTGCAGACGACGCTATCCAATGCGGCGCGCGACGGCGTGCGCGTGATGGCATTGCAAGACAGTGCCACCGCCGCGCGCTCGACGGCCAAGGCCTCCGCTCATGGTCTCCCCCTCACCGACGCGATGATCAGCGTCACCCCCACCACCTGCTCCTCCAATGCAGCCGCCCCCGGCATGGCGTCGGTGACCATCAGTTATCCGTTCTCGCCGGTCTCGGGCTTCCTGCCCATCGACGACCTCACCCTCACCGGTAAGGGGACCATGCGATGCTTCGGTTGAATGACGATCGAGGCGCGGCCGCGGTCATCATCGCGATCCTCATGGTGCCCCTGCTCGGATTCGCCGCCATCTCCCTCGATGTTGCAGCGATGCACGCCGAGAAGCAGCAGCTCCAGACCGGCGCGGACGCCGCCGCACTGGCGATCGCCCAGGACTGTGCCCGGAAAGCCTGTGGCTCGCCCGGGGTGACGGCGCAAACTCTTGCCACGGCGAACAGCAACTCGGGCACAGCCGTTGCCACGCTGCCGACGGTTCCCACCGCGACAACCGGGCGCGTCACCGTGCAGAACTCCGCGGTACGGAAGCACTGGTTCGCGCCGGTCCTGGGCGTCGATGAATCTGAGATCAGCGTCCGCGCCAGCGCGAGCTGGGGCGCTCCCCTCGGTGGCACCGCGGCATTGCCGCTCATTCTCACGCTCTGCGAATTCAACCGATTCGCAGTCGAGGGATTCCCGACCGGGATCGAACAAACAATCATCACGACCCCCGCCGGAAACTGCCTGGACAAAGGCAACAAGAACACGCCTCCGCACTGGGTCCCGGGCGGCTTCGGATGGTTGGCCCCCACCGAGCACAAGAGCTGCTACACCAAGACGCAAGTAGGACAGAAGGCCACCAGCTCACCCGGCAACAACATGAACCAGTGCGACATCTCGGCGATCAGGGACCGGACCATCCTGCTGCCACTGTTCGACTCGAGCAACCCGCTCAATTCCGGCGGAAATGGTGCCAACGCCTGGTACCGGGTCTACGGCTATGCGGCGTTTCACGTCACCGGGTACTACTTCTCCGGACAGAGCTGGGACGGAAGCGGGAGCGCCCCGTGTCGCGGGAATGAGCGCTGCATCCGCGGCTACTTCACCACGATGGTCCATGCCGACCCCAACTTCGACTACGGCCCCGGCGCTCCCAACCTGGGCGCGGCAGCCGTGTTCCTACTACCCGATTAGCGAGCAATCCCATGAGTCGTCGCCTCATCGCAGGCCTGGCCGCCGGGCTGGTGGCCCTCCTCGGCGCCATCCTTCTCATCACGTACGTCAATGCGGCGGATGAGCGGGCGATGGCCAACCTGGATCCGGTCGAGGTGCTGGTCGCCTCGACGCCCATCGTTCAGGGCACCCCTGCCGAGGATCTGGCCACGCTGGTCGTGGTGGAGGAGATCCCGTCCGCCGCGGTCGGTCCGGCCCCGGTGCGGTCGCTGGCCGAGCTGGAAGGAATGGTCGCGGCCACCGACCTCCAGGCCGGCGAGCAGCTCCTCATAGGGCGGTTCGCGACCCCTCTAGAGATGCAAGCGTTCGGTGGAATCCCCGTTCCGCCGGGACTGCATCAGGTCACCGTCCCGTTGGACTCTCCTCGCGTGGTGGGTGGGACTGTAACTCCCGGAGACCGGGTCGGCGTGTTTATCTCGGTCGATGACCGGACGCATCTGACCCTGGACAAGATCCTGGTCACCCGCGTTCAGGGCGGCCTCAACCCGTCGGCTGCTGGCTCCCCGAGCCCAAAGGGAACTGACGACGATTCCAAGACGTCCGCGAGCGACGACCCCTCCGCCGCTCCCGTCCACGACGGGGGTGCCATGGTGACCCTCGCGGTCCCTGCCCGAGCCGCCGAGACCATCGTCTTCGGAGCTGAGCACGGAACCATTTGGCTCTCCATCGTCGATCCTGAAGCGCCCGCTGACGGAATCCGCATCGTCGACCCAGGGAACGTGTACGAATGAACCGCCTCCTCCTCATCTCCGACTCCCCGGACCTCGGCGGCCACGTCGCCGACGCGATCCAGTCGCAGATCGCGCTGATCAGCGGCCCCGAGGTCCCGGCCGGGCCCTCGCAGCTGTTCCAGCAGCTAGGCCCCGGCGCGCCCATCCCTCTGGTGGTCGTGATCGACACCGCCGGCCGCGAGGACGAGGCGCTCGGGCTCTCTGCCCGCCTGTCGGCGGAGTGCCCCGGGATGGCCGTGGTGTTGCTCAGCGAGCAGCCCGACGCCTTTGCCCTGTCCGCTCTGCGGGCCGGCGCCTGCGACGTGGTGCATCCCCACACCCCGCTCGAGGAGCTCGGCCGGGTACTCCACCGCGCAGCGCAGGTCGCCCAGTCCTCCGGTTCTGCTCAGCCGGTCCCCGGCGACCCCGCGATCAGCGGGAACGCCGACGCCCGCGGCCGGGTCATCAGCGTTCTGTCCCCCAAGGGCGGCGTGGGCAAGACGACCGTGGCCACCAACCTCGCCGTGGGTCTGGCCCGCTCGGCGCCCCTGTCGACGGTCCTGGTGGACCTGGACGTGCAGTTCGGCGACGTGGCCAGCGCCCTCAACATGCACCCCGACCACACCCTCCTCGACGTGACCCGTGGCCCCGCCGCGCGGGACTCGATGGTCCTCAAGACCTTCCTCACCCAGCACGAGACCGGCCTCTACGCGGTGTGCGGCCCAGCCAACCCCGCCGACGCCGATGCCATCACCCCCGCCGACGTCGCCCGCCTGCTCGAGACCTTGGCCGCCGAGTTCCGCTACATCGTGGTGGACACCGCCCCCGGCCTGGGCGAGCACGCCCTCGCCGCACTGGACCACACCAACGACCTCGTGATCATGACCAGCCTCGACGTGCCCGGCGTACGCGGACTCCGCAAGGAACTCGATATCCTCCGCGACCTCGGCCTGGGCTTCGACCGCCGCCACGTGGTGATCAACTTCGCCGACACCCACAGCGGACTCACCAAGTCAGACGTCGAGGCCACCATCAACGCCGGCGTCGACCTGGTCCTGCCCCGCAGCCGCCCCACCGCCGCCTCGGTCAACCAGGGCGTACCCATGCTGCAGAGCGACGTCCGCGACCCGATGACCAAGAAACTCCGCACACTCGTCGAGCGTTTCGCTCCGGCGCCCGCGCCCGCCGGCGCACCGGGCACGCCCGCCCCCCACAGCACCGTCGCACCGGGCGGCGCCACCACGAACACCGGCCGTACCCGCCGCTTCGCCCTCCCGGGCCTGAAGCCCGGCCGCGACCAGAACCAGAGCACCGAGGGCGGCCGCCACCGCTTCCTCCGTAAGAGAGTCGAACGATGAGCCTCACCGAGCGCCTGCGCGCCGCCCGCGCCGAACACCCCGGCGACGTCGTCGTCGATACCACCGCGCCGACCACCGCCGCGGCGCCGGACGTCGCGACCACCGTTCCCACCGCGGCGTCCGTGCCGACCACCGCGACGATGACCACGACGACGACGCCGTCGACCGCCGCCCCCACACCGGCACCCTCGCAGTCGCCGGACGGCACGGATCCCGCGGCCACCGACGCCCTGGCCACGCTCAAGGAGAACGCCGCCCACGCCCTGTTCGAGCGGATCGGCGCCCGCCTGAACAACCCCGCGCTCACCGAGGAGCAACTGCACACCATGGTGCGCAGCGAGCTCAACAAGGTGGTCGAGGAACAGACCGTGCCGCTGACCAGCGATCAGCGGAAGCGCCTCATGATCGACGTCCAGGCCGACGTGCTGGGCCACGGGCCGCTCGAGAAGCTGCTCGAGGACCCGGACGTCACCGAGATCATGGTCAACGGCCCCGACATGATCTACGTCGAGCGCGCCGGCCAGATCACCCGCAGCCGCGAACGCTTCACCTCGGAGGAGCACCTGCGGCAGGTCATCGAGCGGATCGTCTCCCGCATCGGCCGCCGCATCGACGAATCCTCCCCGCTCGTGGACGCGCGCCTGGCTGACGGCTCCCGCGTCAACGCCGTGATCCCGCCGCTCGCCGTCAACGGCTCCTCGCTGACCATCCGAAAGTTCTCGCGTGACCCGTTCCAGGTCCACGACCTCATCGGCTTCGGCACGCTGACGCCCGAAATGGCCGAACTGCTGCAGGCCTGTGTGCAGGCGCGGCTGAACATCATCGTCTCCGGCGGCACGGGTACCGGTAAGACCACGCTGCTCAACGTGCTGTCCTCGTTCATCCCCGAGGGCGAGCGGATCGTGACCATCGAGGACGCGGTCGAGCTGCAGCTGCAGCAGGACCACGTTGTGCGCCTCGAGTCCCGCCCGGCGAACATCGAGGGCAAGGGCGAGATCAGCATCCGCGACCTCGTCCGCAACTCCCTGCGTATGCGGCCCGACCGCATCGTGGTGGGCGAGGTCCGCGGCGGCGAGACCCTCGACATGCTCCAGGCCATGAACACCGGCCACGACGGCTCGCTGTCCACCGTGCACGCCAACTCCCCGCGCGACGCCATCGCCCGACTCGAGACTCTCGTGCTCATGGCCGGGATGGACCTGCCGCTGCGGGCCATCCGCGAGCAGATCGCCTCCGCCGTGGACGTGATCATCCAGCTCACCCGTCTGCGCGACGGCACCCGCCGCGTCACCGCCGTCACCGAGGTCCAGGGCATGGAGGGTCAGACCGTCACGCTGCAGGACGCCTTCCTGTTCGACTACTCCGCCGGTATCGGACCCGACGGCAGGTTCCTCGGAAAACCCCTGGCCACCGGTGTGCGGCCCCGCTTCACCGACCGGTTCAACGAGCTCGGCATCACCCTCTCGCCGCGCGTGTTCGGGGCCACCACCGACAACCCAGGAGGCATCCGGTGAACACCGCGCTGACCGCCGGCGGGATCGGCGTGCTCGCCCTGACCCTGGCGCTGCTGGTGGGCACCTATCTCGTGCTCTCCCCCGCGCCCGGCAACATCCCCCGCGACCGGCGCAGGCCCGGTGTCTCCGCCGGCCCGGGAGCCCTCTCCCGGGTCGCGACAGCAGCCACCGAGGCGATCGACAAGATCCTGAGCAAGCGTGGGGCCCCCGGAGCCGGCGCGCTCGAACAAGCGGGTGTCCGCATGCGGCTCCAGGACTTTGTCTTTCTCGTCGTCGTCGCCGCCCTCGTCGCCTTCGCGGCAGGCCTCGTCGCCTCGGGCCCGCTCTTCGGCATCTTCCTCGTGATCCTCACGCCGATCGGCGCGGTCGGGCTGCTCAAGATCCTCGCCGCGCGGCGGCGTGCCGCCTTCGCAGACCAGCTCGACGACTCGCTGCAACTCATGGCCTCCAGCCTGCGCGCCGGGCACAGCCTCCTTCAGGCGCTCGCCTCCGTCGCCCGAGAGGCCGAGGAGCCCACCTCCGAGGAGTTCGCGCGCATCATCAACGAGACCCGCGTCGGCCGCGACCTCGGCCCCGCGCTGGAGGAGACCGCAGACCGGATGGGCAGCCAGGACTTCGTGTGGGTCACCCAGGCCATCGCCATCAACCGCGAGGTCGGCGGCAACCTGGCCGAGGTGCTCGACGGCGTCGGCCAGACCATCCGCGAGCGCAACCAGATCCGGCGCCAGGTCAAGGCACTGGCCGCCGAGGGCAAGCTCTCCGCCTACGTGCTCATGGCGCTGCCGTTCGGCATCGGCGGGTTCCTGTTCATCTCCAACCCGTCGTACATCGGCACCCTCACCGAGAGCCCGCTCGGGTGGGGGATGATCGGCGCCGGTGTGGTGATGCTGATCGTCGGCGGCTTCTGGCTGTCCAAGGTGGTCAGCATCAAGTTCTAGCGGTGCCGGGCGCCCCCTCCGCCCCGCACCTCGACCGTCGTTTCCCCGTCCCTCGCACAGCCCCCTCCCACCCCGCGCCCCTCGAGCGCGGCCCACAGATAAGGAGCACCCCGGATGTCGCTGACCGCCGCATTCGCCGTGTTCGTCCTCACGGTCTCGGTGTTCCTGCTGGCCTACGTCGTGTTCACCGGCCGCGACACCGCGCGCGCCCGCACCCTCGACAACCTGCGCAGCGGGTTCGACGACGGCTACGCGGCCGCGCCCGCCCTCGACGCTGCCGATGATGACGCCTCCGGCAGCTCCGTGGTGGCGCTCGCCCGTCGGCTCACGCCCGCTGGCACCGTCCGGCGGCTCGAGCGGCTCATCCTCCGCGCCGGTCGACCCGACGGCTGGACCATCGACCGGCTGATCGTGCTCAAGATCGCGGGGCCGCTGCTCGTGGTGGTGCTC
The DNA here is from genome assembly GCF_053615975.1 of Dietzia sp. NPDC055877. Taxonomy (NCBI): domain Bacteria; kingdom Bacillati; phylum Actinomycetota; class Actinomycetes; order Mycobacteriales; family Dietziaceae; genus Dietzia; species Dietzia sp. NPDC055877. The sequence continues at coordinate 23,029 of NZ_JBSHCV010000001.1, forward strand.
GGCCTGCTGTTGGTCAGCACCAACCCGGCGCCGCTGCTGATCCTGCTCATGCTGGGCACCGCGGTGGTCTGCTACTTCCTGCCCGAACTGCTGCTCAAGAGCCGCAGCCAGGAGCGCAACGAGGAGATCGCGCTCGAACTCGCCGACACCCTCGACCAGATGACCATCGCCGTGGAGGCCGGGCTCGGCTTCGACTCCGCCATGGCCCGCGCCGGACGCAACGGCACCGGGCCGCTCGCCCAGGAGCTCATCCGGACCCTGCAGGAGATCCAGGTGGGCCAGCTGCGACGGACCGCGTACGAGCAGCTCGCCCAGCGCACCGACGTGCCCGACCTGCGTCGCTTCGTCCGCGCCCTCATCCAGGCCGACGCCTACGGCATCTCCGTGGCGGACGTGCTGCGCACGCAGGCCGCCGAGCTGCGGCTCAAGCGGCGGCAGCGGGCCGAGGAGAAGGCGCAGCAGGTGCCAGTGAAGGTGATCTTCCCCCTCCTGGTGTGCATCCTGCCCGTACTGTTCATCGTGCTGCTCGGACCGACCGTGATCAACATGATGGAGGCGTTCTCCTGACCGTGCGTTCTCATCACCTCCCCGTAGTCCTGCACTTCCCGCGCCGGGTGCCGTCGTGCTGTTCGTGATCGCCGTCGCGTCCGGGCTCGTGTGCGCGGGGTCCGCGGCCGCGCTCGGCCGGTGGATGCGTGGCCTCGCCGACTCCGACTCGCGCTGGCTTCGTATCGGGCTGCACATCGTGCTCGCGGCCGCCGGCGGGTTCGGGGCCGCCTATCTCGCGCGGGGCTGGGCTGACCTCGTGACGTTCGCCGCGCTCGCCGTGGCCTGCGCGCTGCTGGTGACGATCGACCTGGCCGTCTTCCGGCTGCCGGACAAGATCGTGCTGCCGATGTATCCGGTGGTGTTCGGCGGGCTACTCGTGGCTGCCGCTGTGTACAGCGAGTGGGGCTCGCTCGGCCGGGCCGCCGCCGCTGCCGCCGTGCTGCTGGCCTTCTACTTCATCCTGGCGCTGATCAACCCCTCCGGGATGGGGCTGGGCGACGTCAAACTGTCCGGGCTGCTGGGCGCGTTCCTCGGCTGGCTGGGCTGGCCTGCCGTCATGGCGGGAACGCTGGCCGCATTCGTCATCAACGCCGCCGTGGCGCTGGTGCTGCTGGCCGCGCGGCGGGTGGGCGCGAAGAGCGGGATCGCCTTCGGTCCGGCCATGGTGATCGGCGCAGTGCTGGGCGCCTCCTACTTCGCGGTGCGCTCCGGCGGGGTCGCCCTGCTGGGGGCGGCCTGACCGGGGCTACCTGGCCGGTGACGGGCGCTGCTGCGTCTATGCGCTCGAGCGCGAGCGCGCTGTCACGTTCGCAGCGACGGCGATGAACAGCACCACGACCACCGCGAGTACGGCGGTCCACACCAACTCCGGCGATTCGAAGGCCCCCTCGGTGCGTCCGACCGATACCCAGGCCAGGCCCCAGCTCGTGGCCAGGGCCGGAGCGATCCGTCCGCCACTGAGCAGGGCGGTAGCGATGCCTATCCCGGCGGCCACCACGATGCCCACCACGCCGAGCTGGATTCGTGTGAAGATGTCGATCCCGGCGTCGGCGAGCCAGGCGTAGGTGTTGGCCAGGAACGCCACAGACACCCAGCCCAGGTAGAGCCCGAACGTCCCGTCGGTCACCACCTTCTCGACGAGCCCGCCGGTACGCGGCGCGCTGAGGAGGAACATCAAGCGGATGATCACGGCCAGCAACACCACGATCACCAGGACGGACACCGCCAGCCAGCCGAGCTGAACGGTCCAAATCCAGACCGCGTTGAGCACCGCGGAGGCCAACGCCCACGGTCTGACCGCCTCCTGCCGCGGCGAGCGCCGGGCGGTGGGGGTCAGTTGCCAGATTGCGTAGGCGGCCAGGCCGAGGTAGATGACGCTCCAGATGCTGAACGCCGTGCCCGCCGGGGCGATCGGTGTGGCGTCGGCGGACAGCGCGCCGCCTGCGGCCTCGTTGATCGGGGTGCCGCCCAGTGCGCCACTGCCGATGAACGCGGCGACGATCGCGGCGGCGACACCCAGCACGGTGACGATCGGCAGGAACCAGCTTGTTGCCGCAGTAGGGACCCCGCCGGGGTGGGTCGAGGTTCTGTCGGATGCGGGAGTGCTTCTCTGTGACCTCATGGCCCCACCACACCACGAACAGGCACTGGACGGAACCGTGACGAGGTGTCGAGGTCGTTCACGGTGGGGCGGCGGGACGGGCGGTCCACCGTCAGGCGTCGGCCGCGGCTGCACGCCCTCATCCCGCGGTTGCAAGACATAGCCCCGGGGCTGCAAGACGTCTTGTGCGAGATCCGGCAAGAAATTGGCACAGCTTGTCGTGCGACCGGAGGGGAGTGTCTTGCAACCGGGGCCATCTTGTCCGCGGGCAGTACTTCAGCGATTACAGTTCCGAGCCCCGGACCCATCCTGACCGCGCGGCCACAGGTGTCGTCCGTCGTCCGGGGCCCGGACGACAATGCCGCCGTCACCCGCGACCGGTTCAGTGGCCGGGTGGAGCCGAATCGTCGCGTCACAGCTCGCCGCGTAGATGCTGAGTGCGGTCACTCGCATGCGTACGCGGTGGGGCAGCTCCTCAGCTGCCCCACCGGGTACGCAGTAGCTCAGACCGCGGCCCGGAACCTCCGCAGCCGCAGACTGTTCGCCACCACGAACACCGAGGAGAACGCCATCGCTGCGCCGGCGATCATCGGGTTGAGCAGCCCGGCCGCGGCCAGCGGGAGCGCTGCCACGTTGTAGGCGAATGCCCAGAACAGGTTGCCGCGGATCGTGCCCAGGGTCCGGCGCGAGAGCCGGATCGCATCCGCCGCCGAACGCAGGTCGCCGCGGACCAGGGTGAGATCGGAGGCCTCGATCGCGGCGTCGGTGCCGGTACCGATCGCCAGCCCGAGGTCGGCGGTGGCCAGGGCGGCCGCGTCGTTGACGCCGTCGCCGACCATCGCCACCACCCGGCCCTCGGCCTGCAGCCGGCGCACCTGCTCCACCTTGTCGGCGGGCATGACCTCCGCGATCACCGTCTCCGGCCCGGGGTCGATCCCTACCTGCTCGGCCACCGCGGTGGCCACCTTGGCGTTGTCGCCGGTGAGCAGGATCGGCGTGAGCCCCAGCTCACGGAACCGGCGGATCGCCTCGGCGGAGGTCTCCTTGATCTGGTCGGCCACCACCAACACCCCGCGGGCTCGGCCGCCCCAGCCCACCGCGACGGCGGTCTGGCCGCGCTCGGAGGCGGCGTCCATGGCCCGCTGCAGTTCCACGGGCAGTGGCATGGCACGGTCCGCCAGCAGCGCGGGCCGGCCGACGATGATCTCCTCGGAGGCGTTGTCGTCGTCGCCCCTCTCACCGGGGCCGACGCCTGCGGCGACGCGACCGGAGACGCCCAGGCCCTCGTGGTTACGGAAGCCCTCCACGGCCGGGAGGTCGCCGGCCTTCTCGCGCGCACCCGCGGCGATCGCGCGGGCGATGGGGTGCTCGGAGGCGTCTTCGACCGCGCCGGCCAGACGTAGCACCTGCGCCTCGTCCTCGTCGTCCGCGACGGTTGTAGAGACCAGGGCGTGCTTGCCGGTGGTGACGGTGCCGGTCTTGTCCAGCACGATCGTGTCGACCTTGCGCGTGGACTCCAGCACCTCCGGGCCCTTGATGAGGATGCCCAGCTGGGCGCCACGGCCGGTGCCGACCATCAGCGCCATCGGCGTGGCCAGTCCCAGCGCGCACGGGCAGGCGATGATGAGCACGGCGACCGCGGCGGTGAACGCCATCGCGGCGCCGGCGCCGGTGATCATCCAGAATGCGAACGTCGCCACGGCCAGGACCAGCACGACGGGCACGAAGATGCCCGAGATGCGGTCGGCCAGACGCTGCGCGGCGGCCTTGCCGGACTGGGCGTCCTCGACCATCTGCGCCATCTGCGCGAGCTGGGTGTCCGAGCCGACGCGGGTGGCGCGCACGACCAGGCGGCCGCTCGCGTTGACGGTGCCGCCGACCACGGCGTCGCCTTCGGACACCTCGGCGGGGACGGACTCGCCGGTGACCATCGAGGTGTCGACCGCGGAGGCGCCGTCGACGATCTCGCCATCGGTGGCGATCTTCTCGCCCGGGCGGACGACGAACTCCTCGCCCACCTGCAGCGCCTCGACCGGGATGCGGGTCTCGACGCCGTCCCGCAGGACCGACACCTCCTTGGCCCCCAGCTCGAGAAGCGAGCGCAGGGCGGCGCCGGCGGTGCGCTTGGACCGGGCCTCGAAGTAGCGGCCGAGCAGGATGAACGTGGTGACGCCGGCCGCGGCCTCGAGGTAGATGTCGCCCGCGCCGTCACTGGGCGAGAGCGAGAACTCGAAGCCGTGCGTCATGCCCGGCATGCCGGCGTGGCCGAGGAACAGCGCGTACAGCGACCAGGCCAGCGCGGCGAGCGTGCCCATCGACACCAGCGTGTCCATGGTGAACGTGCCGTGCCGGAGATTGATCCAGGCCGCGCGGTGGAACGGGTACGCGCCCCACACCACGACGGGCGCGGCGAGCGTGAGCGAGAGCCACTGCCAGTAGGTGAACTGCAGTGCCGGGATCATGGCCATCGCGATCACCGGGATCGACAGGGCGGCCGAGATGATCACTCGCTGTTTGAGGCTCTCGACGCGGTCGACGCCGGCGGCGTCGTCGGTGGAGTTGCCCGCGTTGCCCATTGCCGTTCCGGAGCCCGTGGCGCCGGGCGCCCCGGCGGTCCCGGGGGCGGCGGTGCGCGGCTTCGGCAGCCGTGCCGAGTAGCCGGCCTGCTCGACGGTGTCCAGCAACAGCTGCGGCTCGACGCCGGCGGCGATCTGTACGCGCGCCTTCTCGGTGGCGTAGTTGACCGCGGCCGAGACATTGTCGAGCTTGTTGAGCTTGCGCTCGATGCGGTTGGCGCACGACGCGCAGGTCATGCCCTCGATCTCGAGCTCGAGCTGCGTGGTGGCGGCGTCCTCACGCGCGGTGGTGGTGTCCTCACTCGTGGTCACGGAGCACTCACTCCTCTGCTGTGACGGTGTACCCGGCCTCGTCGACCGCGGCGCGGACCGCCGCGGGATCGACCGGGTTGGGGGAGACGACGACAAGACGGCCGGACTCCAGCTCGACCTCGACGCTGGACACTCCGGGGATCTCGAGGACCTCCTCCTCGACCGAGCTCACGCAGTGGCCGCAGGTCATACCCGAGACGGTGAAGGTGGCGGTGTGGGTGTCGGCGGCAGACATGGTTTCTCCTCTGATTTCGGGCGCCCCGCAGTGCGGAGTCCGGCGTGGATTGTCAGGACTTGACCAGGCGCGCGATGGCCTCGTTGGCTTCCGTCAGCTTGGCTTCGGCCTCGGGGCCGCCGTGCTCGATGGCGCCGGCGACGCAGTGGCCCAGGTGCTCCTCGAGCAGGCTGAGCGAGACGGACTGCAGCGCCCGCGTCATGGCGGAGACCTGCGTGAGGATGTCGATGCAGTACTTGTCCTCCTCGACCATCCGCTGCAGGCCGCGGGCCTGCCCCTCGATGCGGCGCAGTCGCTTGAGGTGGTTCTCCTTGTTGTGGGTGTATCCGTGCTCGGCCATGACCCATACGGTACCCCCCTAGGGTATCTAACGCAAGGGGTGCACCCGCGGCCCCACGCGGGCGGCACCCCGACGGGGGCCGGACCGGTTCCCGTTCCCCTCACCCCGGCTTAGGGTCGGCCTTGTACCGGGTTGCAGACGACGGAAGGAGCCACCATGCCCAAGACAGGCAAGGACGGACACGCCAAGGAGAGCGAACTGCCCTCGACGCTGCAGCGCAGCGACCAGAAGGCCAAGGACACCTTCGCGAAGGCCTACGACTCCGCGGAGGAGGAGTACAGCGACGAGTCGCGGGTGGCCCGCACCGCGTGGGGCGCCGTCAAACACACGCACGAGAAGGTCGGCGACCACTGGGAGCCCAAGGATTCCGCCGGGCCGTCCGACTCGCAGTCCGCCAGCGGCGGCCCGAATCCGTCCGGCGAGTCGAAGGGCGGCGTGGACGCCAACGCGAGCAAGGAGCACCTGTACGAGCAGGCCCAGAAGCTCGACATCGAGGGCCGGTCCGACATGACCAAGGACGAACTCGTCGAGGCGCTGCGCAAGGCGAACGATCGGAAGACCAAGAAGGCACGCGAGAAGAGCGACTGACGGCCCTTCTTCCGGGCGGGGCGGTCTAGAGCGAGTGGTCGGCGGGGTCGGTGTCGTCCGACGCCAGGGATTCGATGCGCTGCAGGTCCGGGAGTAGGAAGTTCTCCACGTCCGAGACGGGCGGGCGGGCCCACACCCGGATCGCTCTGACGATTGACGACGACGACGAGGTCAGCGTCCACACCGAGGTCGGCCCGGTCGAGGCGCTCACCAGAGCCCTCGCGGCAGGCGGCATCGACGTGGAGGTCCTCAGCCTGCACCAGACCAGCGTGGGGACGGGCAGTCAGAGCGAGGCGCTCACCCTGGTCGAATTCCGTGCCGGCGCCGACGTCCGCTGGACAGCCGGGAGGGATCGCTCCGTCCTCGCGGCCACCCTGGCCGCGGTCACGGCCGCCGCGAACGACCTCTGGCGGGCCGGCTCAACGGCAGGAGTTCAGCCGCGGCCCATCCCATAGAACTCGGGGTTGGGGCGCAGGCTGGCGACGTTGGCGATCCTGTTGGACAGGCCGAAGAACGCCGAGATGGAGGCGATGTCCCAGGCGTCGTCCTGGGTGAAACCGTGGCCTTCGAGGATGGCGAAGTCCTCGTCGGACACGGCATAGGCCTCGGCGGAGACCTTAAGCGCGAAGTCGAGCATGGCCTTCTGCCGATCAGTGATGTCCGCCTTGCGGTAGTTCGTGGCGATCTGGTCGGACACGAGGGGATCCTTGGCCCGGATCCGCAGGATCGCGCCGTGGGCGACCACGCAGTACTGGCACTGGTTGGGGCCCGAGGTCGCGACGACGATCATCTCCCGCTCGGCCTTGGTCAGATTCCCCGGCCTGTCCATCAGGGCGTCGTGGTAGGCGAAGAACGCGCGGAACTCATCCGGGCGGTGGGCCAGCATCAGGAAGACGTTGGGGATGAAGCCGGACTTCTCCTCGACGGCCAGGATGGCCGCCCGGATGTCCTCGGGCAGGTCGTCGAGCTCGGGTACCGGGAAGCGGCTGGGGGCCTTGGTGTCGCTCATGAGGTGGTGGTCCTTCGATCAGTTGTCGGTGAGGGGGACGATGACGCGGCCGCGCACGGTTCCGTCGAGCAGTGCGTCAGCGACCGGGATGCAGTCGTCGAGGGTGATCTTCTCCGTCATCGACTCCAGCAGGGCCGGGTCGAGGTCGGTCGCGAGCCGGCGCCAGGCCTCCCGGCGCTCGTCCACGGGGCACATCACGCTGTCGACGCCGGCCAGGGTGACCCCGCGCAGGATGAAGGGCGCGACGGTGGCGGGGAAGTCCATCCCGGCGGCCAGTCCGCACGCCGCGACCACAGATCGGTACTTCATCTGCGCGCAGACGTTGGCGAGCACGCGGCCGCCCGCCACATCGATCGCGCCCGCCCACTGCTCCTTGGCGAGTGGCTTCCCGGACTCGGTGAAGTCCGACCGCGGCAGGATTCGGGTCGCGCCGAGCCCCGTGAGGTAGTCGGATTCTTCCGGGCGACCGGTCACGGCGACCACCCGGTAACCGAACTTGGCCAGCACGGCGATGGCGACGCTCCCCACGCCGCCGGCAGCGCCGGTGACCAGGACCTCCCCGGAGTCAGGAGTCACCCCGTGGCGCTCGAGTGCCATCACGCACAGCATCGCGGTGTACCCGGCGGTGCCGATGCTCATGGCCTGCTCGAACGTGAACGCCTCCTCGAGCGGGATCAACCATTCGCCCTTCACCCGGGCGTATTCGGCGAGCCCGCCCCAGTGGCGCTCCCCCACGCCCCAGCCGTTCAGTACGACGCGGTCACCGGGCGCGAAGTCCGGATTCGTGGACTCCTCCACTGTGCCCGCGAAGTCGATCCCGGGCACCATCGGGAAGGATCGGACCACCGAGCCCCTGCCCGTGATGGCGAGCGCGTCCTTGTAGTTGAGGGTCGAGCAGGCCACCCGCACGGTCACATCGCCCTCGGGGAGCTGCGCCGGCGACACATCGGCGACCTCCGCCGAGTGCCCGCTGTCGCCTCCACTGATCAGTACTGCTCTGAAGTTCTCGCTCATCACTGCCTCTCATGGGTGTCGTCGGCGATCATCGCCAGGAACTGTTCTGCAAACGTGTCCAGCGCGGCGGGGTCGCGTTCGAGCTTCGTGCGCAGAACGGCCCCCTCCCACCCGATCCAGAAGAACTCGGCCAGTCGGACGCAATCCGCGTCTGCCGGTATCTCGCCGGCGTCTCGCGCTGCCGTCAGACACCGCGCGGTGCGCGCTTCCCAATCACGGAGAACCGCGGTGAGGCGGTCCCGGAACGAGGGCGGCAGGGCGCCCATCTCCTGGCCGAGATTGCCGACGAGGCAACCACGCCGGAACTCGTGCCGGGCCATGCCCTCCCGCGCGTCCGCGATGAACGCGCGGAGGCGGTCGAGCGGGGTGAGTGTCTGGTCCTCGAACCAGCGATCGAGTTTGGCTGCGAAGTAGTCGGCGTATTCGTCGATCAGGGCGAAACCGAAATCCTCTTTGCTGCCGAAGTAGTAGTAGAACGACCCCTTCGGCACCTCGGCCGCGGTGAGGACCTCCTCGATCCGCACGGCGCTGAATCCCTTCTCCGTCAGGATCGCCACGCCCCGGCGCAGCAAACGCGCTCGAGGGGCATCCGGCTGTGACTGGTCCTTGGGCGGACGACCTCGCCGCCGCGGCGCCACGACCGTCTCTCCCGTGTCCATGAATTAATTAGTAGACCGGTCGACTATTAAAAGTCAAGGGTTGAGCCACGGCGTCGAAACGGGGTGAACGGACTGCCGTCCACATTGTGCGCTTACACTCCCCACAGCTAGTGATCCGAAACACAAAGTCCGGGGGGACCGTGCAACTTCGTCGAACCGCGATGCGCGCAGCCGCATTCGCCGCCGCCATCACCACCACTGTCGCCGGAGGGGCCCTCGTCGCCCCTGCCGCATCAGCGCAGGGATCGTCCAACGACCCGGCGCCCGCGTTCTATCAGCCGCCGGCCGACCTTCCCGCGGACAGCGGCGCCCTGATCAAGACGGAGGCGTTCCCGCTCGCCGGCGCCCTCCCGGACGTCCCCGGCTCGGATGCCCTCACCGCCGGTGCCGGCCCGCTGTCGACCGACGCGCAGCGCATCATGTACACCTCCGTCGGCTCCCGGGGCCAGCAGATCGCCGTGACCGGCACCTACCTGCAGCCGCGGGCCCCATGGGCCGGCGCCGGTTCGCGACCGCTCGCCGTGATCGCGCCCGGCACGCAGGGGCAGGCCGACCACTGCGCGCCGTCGAAGACCTTCCAGAACGTGGCCAACGTCCAGACGGATCCGCCCGGCGTCGGGTTCGGCTACGAGATCATCCAGGCCTATGCCCTGCTGGCCCGCGGGTACGCGGTGGCAGTGACCGACTTCGAGGGCCTGGGCACGCCCGGCCTCCACTCGTATGTGCACCGCGAGGCCCAGGCACGCGCCGTGCTCGACCTCGCCCGCGTCGCTCCGTCCGTGCCCGGTGCGGACACCGGCCCGAACCCGCGCACGGTGTTCTCCGGGTACTCGCAGGGTGGCGGGGCGGTGGCGGCCGCGGCCGAGCTTCATCCGCAGTACGCGCCGGAGCTCGACCTGGTCGGGACCGCCGCGGGCTCGCCGCCGGCCGACCTGCTGGCCACGCTCGAGCAGGCCGACGGGTCCGCTATCGCGGGCGTGATCGGCTACGCCCTCAACAGCCTCTCCGACGCCTACCCCGAGCTGAGGGAGCGAATGGACGTCCACCTCAGTGACGGAGGCCAGGCGATGCTGACCTCGACCGCCGACCAGTGCATCGGTGAGACCACGGTCCAGTTCTTCCAGCACCGCACCGCCAGCTACACCAAGACCGGCCGACCTGCCGTGGAGATCGTCCGCGAGGACCCGGTGGCCATGAAGTACCTGGAGATGCAGCGGGTGGGGCGGTTGAAGCCCACCACGCCGGTGCGGATCCTCTCGCCGGTAAACGACGACGTGGTGCCGGGGCCGCAGTCGCAGCAGCTCGGCCGCGACTGGTGCGCCCTGGGCGCCGACGTCGAGATGGTCATCGATCACACGCCGCCGATCGCCCCCGGCATGGTGATCAACCATGCGACGCCGATGCTCGCCGGCCTGCCCGGGACCGTGCAGTATCTGGCCGACCGGATCGACGGGGTCCCCGCGCCCACCAACTGCGGGACCTACTGACGGAGCCACCCCACCGCTGGTCCACCCCCGTCGAAAAGAGCGTTCCGCACACCCCCTCTCGGGAAACGTGTGCGGAAGGCTCTTCGCGATGCCCGGGCGGGCGGCGGGCGTGGGCGAGCGGGGGCGGGCGGGGGCGTGCGGGGGCGAGCGGGGGCGCCGACTCCGCAACGTAGTTGCGCAACTTGGTTGTACAGTTGGGCGGGTGACCCTCCCCACCGACCCCACCGACCCCGCCGACCCCGCCACATTGGCCGCGGAACTGCGTGATGCCCTGCGCCCACTGTGGAGACGGTTCAACGCCCACCGCACCCTGTCGCTCGGCAAGGTCGGCATCCTGTCGCACCTCGCCGGCCGCGGCCCGCTGACGGCGACCGACCTGGCGGGCCTCGAGCGGATCAGCCACCAGGCGATCGCCAACGCCGTCCGGGAGCTCGAGGAACTAGGCCTGATCCGGCGCAGCCCGGACCCGGACGACGGCCGCCGCGTCCTGGTCCAGCTCACCGACTCCGGCCGCGAACGACTTCGCGCCGAGCAGACCGCCGGACAGGACTGGCTGGCCCGCTCGGTCGCCGACCATCTCGACGACGCCGACCGCGCCACCATCGCCGCCGCGATCCCGCTTCTGCGTCGCCTGGACGCGGACACCCCCGACGCCGCAGACGACGCCGGCTCCCCGGGGGCCCGGCGATGACCGCGATCGACCGCCGCCCCGCACCCCGCTGGTTCGTCCAGGCCCTGGTGTACGCCGCGCTGACCAGCTCGGTCGTCAGCTCACTCGGCATGCTGCTGGTGCCGTCGGTGGCGGCACAGTTCGACATCCCCGTCAGCCAGGCACAGTGGATGCTCACCGTGAACCTGCTGGTCGGCGCGGTGGCGACCCCGGTCATGGGTCGCCTCGCCGACGGCCCGCACACCCGGCGACTGCTCCTGATCAGCCTGGCCGTGATCTTCGTCGGCTCCATCGTCGCCACGGTCGCGACGAACTTCACGGTGTTCCTCCTCGGCCGCGCGCTGCAGGGGCTGCTGTACGGGACGGTGCCGGTCACCATCGCCCTGGCCCGCCGGCACATGAGCTTCGCCGACTCACAACCCGCGATTTCGACCCTGTCGGTGACCGTGTCGATCGGCCTGGGACTGGGCTATCCGCTGACCGGGGTCCTCGCGGCGACGTTCGACCATCGTGCCGCGTTCGCGTTCGCGGCCGTCTTCGTCGTCACCGCCGCGGTCGGGGTGTGGCGCTTCGTGCCGGGCGGCCCCGACCCGCTCGCGCCGCGTATTCCGTTCGACCTGCGCGGCGCGCTCCTGCTGGGCGTCGGCCTGGCCGCGCTGGTGCTGTGGATCTCCGAGGCGCAGGACTGGGGCTGGGCGGCGCCGGCGACACTGGCGGTGCTCGCCGTGGCGCTCGTCGCCCTGGTCGCGTGGGGCCTGCACAGCGTCCGGACCCCGCATCCGCTGGTCAACCTGAGGGTCGTGCGCACCCCGGAAGTGCTGCTGGCCAACGCCACCGCGATCGGCCTCGGCGTGGCCATGTACATCGGGTTGTCCATCGCCAGCCTCGTCGCGCAGGCGCCCACCTCCACCGGCTTCGGTCTGGCAGTGCCCCTGATGTGGGCGGGCTTCATGATGGCCCCGCTGTCGATCGGCAGCCTGACCGCCAACCGCTCGGTGCGCGTGCTCTCCCGCCGCGTGGACATGGCGGTGTTCCTGCCGGTCGGTGCCGCGGTGATGACGGCCGCGTCGGTGCTGTTGTGGCTCAACCACGACCACATCTGGTCCCTCGCCCTGGGGATGTTCCTGTTCGGCGTGGGGATCGGCTCGGGCTATGCGGCCATGCCCGCGCTGATCGCCCGCAGCGTGGCGGTGCACCAGTTGGGCAGCGCGGTGAGCTTCAACCAGGTGTTGCGCACGGTCGGCGGGGCGTTCGGCGCCGCCCTCTCCGCCGCGGTGCTCGCCGCCCACCCGTCGGATTCGACCTACTCGACCGACGAGGGCATCACCGTCGCATTCGGCGTGGGCGTGGTGTGCTGCGTGGTGGTGACGGCAGCGCTACTGGTGCACGCGGTCGTGGGACGACGACGAGGACGACGACGAGCCCGCCTGTAGCCCCACGCCCGCATCTGCGGGCGATACCGTTCACCGCATGCCCCTGCTGAGCTGGATCCCCGTCGTGGTCGTGACCCTGGCCCACCTGATCGCGCTGGTTGCCGATGCGACGACCGCGGCCGCGTGGACGCAGGTCTTTCTCATGCCCGCGCTGGCGGTGGTGCTGCTGACGTTGCCTCGCGACGACCGCGGGCCCGCCTGGCCCTGGGCCCTTGGCGCGTTGGCCGGCAGCTGGGTGGGCGATTCGCTGCCGCGGGTCATGCCGGAGGACGCGAAGTTCCTGGCGATGGTCGGCGGGTTCGCCGTGGCGCAGGTGCTGTGGATCGTGGCCTTCACCCGCGTCGAGCGGGGCCGCCCGCCGATGGCGTGGACGCTGCTGCTCGTGGTGGTCGCGGCCGCGCTGCTCGCGGTCACGGTGCCGTCCGCGGGGATGCTCGCGCCGGCCGTCGTGGTCTACGGACTGCTGTTGCTCGCGGTGGCGTACCTGGCGGCGAGCCACGGCTGGGTGGGCGGCCTCGGCGGCGCGCTGTTCGTGCTCTCCGACGGGCTGATCGCCCTGGGCGCCTTCCGGCCGGAACTGGTCGACTGGCCGCAGCGCGATCTGGTGGTGATGGCCACCTACGTGGCGGCGCAGGCCCTGTTCGTGGCGGTCATCCTGCTCACCCGCTCGCCCGACCGCACCGCCGGCCGCTCACCACTGCGCCGAGATCGGCCCGGGCCCGTCACCAGGTGATGCGCTCCGGGCGGGCGTCGGCGAGGATCTCCTCGCGGTCGTCGGCCAGCAGAAACCCTTCCGCGATAAGCCGGTCCGTGGCCGCGGCGTAGGCGGCCAGGTACTGCGCCCGACTCTCCCACCGCTCGCGCAACTCCTGCTCGTCCACCTCCAGCGTCCGACCCAGCAGCATGCACATCGGCTGCGCATCCCGATCCGGCTCGCCGGTCAGATGCTCGACCGGAGCGTCCACCACCGGGGTGCGCACGCCGCCCCGACTGTTGCCGAGCGTCCCGGTGGCGGGGTTGCGGGTGGTGGCGTCGTCGTCGTCGATCTCTACCGGTGGCGCGGCCGGTGGGCGCGCTCCCCCGCCAGCCCACGACACGAGGTGGCGCAGCCCGGCCCGCAGGACGAACGCCTGCTGGCCGGAGTTGATCGGGCCGTTGCAGTCGACGAACTGCGCGAACTCGCCCAACTGGTACAGGTCGGCGTGCGCCTGGCCGGCTATCTCCCACGTGGTGACCCACTCCGAATCGGGCTGGCGCGCCGGCAGCGACCCGATCATCCCGATGAGATCGCCCTCCGCCTGCACGAGCAGCACCGGCACGCCGACGTCCTCGCGCAGCCGCGCCGGCCCCACGCTGAGCGCCGCCCGGATGTCGGCGCCGTGGCCGCGGTCGTCGAACGGCAGGAAGCCGGCTCCACGGCTGTGGAGGAGGAAGGCGTCGAACACCCCGGCGCGGGCGTGCACGCCGTTGACGTACGAGGTCAGCGCGAACGCCGACTGCGACTCGCCCACCGCGATCACCTGCTGCGGCTGCAGGTCGCCGAGAGGACCCGCGGGCGCGGCTCCGGCCTGCGGATCGCGCGCGTACCGGCCGACCTGCGTGATGATGTCGTAGGCGTAGGCGTCGCCGGGGTGGTGCAGGTCGCCGTACCGCTCGGGTCGGGTCGCGCGCAGCCCCTGTGTCTGGCCGCCCATCCCCACGGCGGCGTCGCCACCCTCGACCGCGATGAACTGCGCGGACACACCCACCCACGCGTGCCCGGCGCGCAGGATCTCGTCGGCGAGGTAGGTGAAATCGGGGGCGGCGTCCTGGCCGCCACTGACGTTGAGCCACTCCACCAGCACCACGCCGCTGAACGCCGCCGGGTCGGCCGGGCGGCGCACGAGAGCGCGGGTGGCATACGGCGCGGTGTCGGCATCGGTGAGCTCGAACCGGCCGTCAGCCGGAGTGACCGTCGCGTCATAGGAGGCGGCCTCGCCGGATACGGCCCACTCCGACTCGACGAAGCCGGCGGCGGCCAGGTCGGCGGGCGCCCGGCCGGTCATGGGCGGGAACGGCCTGCCCTCGGTGAGTTCGGTGAACGTCGCGCGCGCAGAGTCAGCCATGCCTGCGATTGTGCCTGTTGGTGAGTCGTCCAGTCCGCGTTTGCCCGGGCCCGCTGCGTTCGGCCCGTGCGCTTCGCTGTATGTGGTTACCGTCACACCATGACTGATCGCGGATACGGTTCCTGGCTCACCCAGCACGCGCTGCGCAACGGACAGCGGACGGCACTCGTCGACGACGCCGGTGGCGCCGTGACCACCTACTCCCAGCTCGAGACGCGGACCAACCAGCTCGCCGCAGCCCTCGATGCCAACGGGGTCCAGCGCGGCGACCGCGTGGCGATGCTCCTGCTCAACAGCCCGCAGATGATGGAGATCTACTTCGCGGTGGCCAAGCTGGGCGCGATCGCGGTGCCCGTCAACTTCCGCCTCCACGCCTCGGAGGTGGCCTACGTGCTGGAGGACTCCGGGTCGTCGTTCCTGTTCCACAGCACCGCATTCGCCGAGCTTGCTGCCGGCGCTACCGCCGACAACCGGCGGATCCAACGCTCCGTGACGGTGCCGACCCTCGCAGAGCGCACCACCACCTCGGGGGGCGGCAGCGCCGGCGACTACGAGGAGTTCCTCGCCGGTGGGTCGCCGGAGCGGGTGGAGCGCGAGATCTCCCACGACGACATCTGCGTGCTCATGTACACCTCGGGCACCACGGGCCGCCCGAAGGGCGCCATGCTCACGCACGGGAACTTCTTCTACAACGCGGTCAACGGGATGGGGTTCGACTCCGGCCTCGGCCGCACCGACATCACCATCTCCGCCGCGCCGCTGTTCCACATCGGCGCGCTCGGCGTGCACACCCTGCCGTTCCTGTTCATCGGCGCCCAGGTGGTGATCACGGAAGCCTTCGCGCCCGACGCCTGGCTCGAGGCGGTGTCGCGGCACAAGGTGACCAAGGCGTTCCTCGTCCCGGCGATGTGGGCGGCCGTCAGCCAGTCAGGGGCGCTCCAGACCGCGGACCTGTCCACGCTGCGCTCCGGCATCAGCGGCGGGGCGCCGTGCCCGATCACGGTGATCACCGCCCTGCGGGAGGCCGGCATGGAGTTCACCGAAGGGTTCGGGATGACCGAGACCGCCCCCATCGCGGCCTGCCTCCAGCCGGAGGACGTCGTCGCGCACGCCGGCTCCATCGGCCGGCCCGCGCAATTCAACGACTTCTGCATCGTCGACGAGGAGGGCGTGCAGGTACCGGCCGGTGAGGTCGGCGAACTGTGCGTCCGCGGACCCAACGTGTTCATCGGCTACTGGAACAAGCCCGACGAGACCGCCAAGGCGCTGCGGAACGGCTGGTTCCACACCGGGGACCTGGCCCACGTCGACGAGGAGGGCTTCTACACCCTGGTGGACCGCAAGAAGGACATGGTCATCACCGGCGGTGAGAACGTCTACCCCGTCGAGGTCGAGCAGGTGATGTACCAGCATCCGGAGGTTCGCGAGGTGGCGGTCATCGGCGTGCCTGACGCGAAGTGGGGCGAACGGGTGATGGCGGTGGTCGTCCGCACCGAGGGGGCGAGCGTCGACGCCGACGGACTGCGGCAGTGGACCCGAGGCCGCATCGCCCATTTCAAGGCGCCGTCCGAGGTCGTGCTGGTCGACGAACTCCCCAGAACCGCCACAGGCAAGCTCCTCAAGCGCAACCTGCGGCAGGAGCTGGGCGGGCCGGACGCGGCGGTCAGCCGCTGACCGCACCCTGCTCGCCTCCGGCCGGGTCCGCCGCACCGGCCTTATTCGACCTCCACGAAGCGGGACGTGGCCCCGGCGGCTGCGGTCGTTGTCGTCGTCGGGGTTGTCGTCGTCGTACTCGTCGCGCCCGTCGAACCCGCGGGGGTGGACGAGGTCGCTGGGCTGGCCGGGGACGTCGGGACCGTCGGCCTGGTCGGACTACCGGGAGGCGGCGGCGGGGTGGGCCGCACGCTCGGGCGCGTGATCGGCGTCGGGGGTTTGAGCGACGGGCAGGTGTTCAGATGTCTGTCCGCCATCCACGCCGGCGCGCCCTTGGCGATGGCCTCGTCGGGACAGGTCATCAAGTACATCGAGACGTCGCGAACGGTGCGCCAGCGGCCGTCACGGAAGGACACCCAGTACGGATCGCCGGAGTGCTCGCTGGCCATGACGGCCCACCCGCCGCCGCAGTCGATGATGCGCGATCCGCTGCGCGGGTGGCCGAGGTCGGCGTTGATCGCGCGCGCGTCGCACGCGGCGGTGACGCGGCGGGAGGTCGTCGTGGGGGCGGTGCCGGTCGTGGTGGACCGCGTGCTGCGATCCGGTCGCGTGACCGGGGTCCTCGTGGTGGTCGGTAGCGGGCCCGAGGCGACCTCCCCACCCAGGTAGCTGCCGCCGAGGCGTATGCCGACCACCACAGCGACGCCGATCGCCAGCAACGCGACCAGCACGACCGCCGCGGCGATCACGCCCCGCGGCGGGCCCGGGCGCGACCCCTCAGTCTCCGCGGGGGCCTCGTCTGCCGGTCGCCCCGGCCCGGGCCCGTCCACGACGTCAGCTCACCACGTCAGATGGTGATGCCGGGCGGCAGCGGCCCGATCGGGGTGGCGTCGCCGTCGCCCGCGAGGGGGTTCCAGACGTAGACGGTGGTGAGGTAGCCGGCGTCGGCGTTGGCGTCGCCCTCCGCGGGCGGCTGCTGGATGCGCAGCGCGACGTGGAAGTCGCTGTGGCCGCCGAGCAGGACGCGGGGCGTGTCGCCGGGCTGCGTCGCGACCTGCTCGCCGTGGTGGTACAGCAGGACCTTGGTGGGCGAGGAGACGGTGCCGCCCTCGGTCTCGAGGAACAGATAGCCGAGGTTGCCGCACAGGTTGTCGTGCTCGCCGACCGTCCAGCCGACGCCGTCGAAGGGGCCGGGCGTCTCCTCGGCGACCTGCTCGACGTCGACCTCGCACCCGGCCGGCGGGCCGCCGAGCGAGTCGGTGTTGATGGCGCTCGCGGCGGGCGCGACCGTAGCGATCAGGCCTGCTGCGCACGCCGTGGCGGTGAGTGTTCTGGTGGTCCGGGACATGAGGGTCGTCCTTTCCAAACATTGGCACAAAGACTGTCTGCCTTCACAGGTCATATCCCCTGCGGCGTCGATGGTGTTACCCGTCACATCCCCGTGTTGTGTCCTGCGTCTCACTCCGGTTACCGGCGTGGGTACGGTGGATCCAGCCGGCGGCCCGCCCCTCCCGCGCCCCGTTCCGCCGCCCGCCAGGAAGGTGCATCGTGCCCGAGAAGTCCACCGACGAGACCCCCACGCACGTCCTCGACCAGGTCGTCGCCCTGACGCCCGCCGGCGAGCACCGGTTCCGTGGCCGCACCCACGAGGCCTGGGCCAACATGGTGGGCCCGTTCGGCGGCACCACGGCGGCGACGATGCTCAACGCAGTTCTGCAGCACCCCGAGCGGCACGGCGATCCGCTGGCGTTGACGCTGAACTACGCGGGCCCGGTCGCCGACGGCGAGTTCCTCATCGAGGCCCGCCCCGTGCGCACGAACCGCTCCAACCAGCACTGGGTCCTGGAGATGCGCCAGGGCGACGAGGTGGTCACCACCGCCACCGCGCTGACGGGCCTGCGCCGCGAGACGTGGTCGGAGACCGAGACCGGCCCACCGGAGGTCCCGGCGCCGGAGAAGCTGCCGCGCGCCTCGGAGGATCGCGGGGTGCGCTGGATCGGGAACTACGACATGCGGTTCGTCACCGGTGGGTGGGACGACGTCGCGGGAGACGAAGGGACGACGACGTCGACGACGACCATGTGGATTCGCGACTCGCCGGAACGCGGTCTCGACCACCTCTCCCTGACGGCCCTGGGCGATTCGTTCTTCCCGCGCTCGTTCCTGCGGCTCGGTCGGCCGGTGCCCGCGGGGACGGTGACGCTGTCGATCTATTTCATGGCCACGGCGGACGAGCTCGAGGCGCAGGGCACGGATTTCGTGCTCGGGAGCGTCCATGCGCACCGCTTCAACGGCAGCTATCACGACGAGTCGGCACGCCTGTGGTCCCGCGAGGGCACGCTGCTCGCCATCAGTAACCAGTTGATGTACTTCAAGTCCTGACTTTTACTCCTGTCGAGGGGCAGCACATGTCGACGACGCGCAACAGCACCACCCACGAGGTCCTCAACCAGGCTGCGCCGCGGGTCGGGGTGGACGAGTTCGCCCTCAACCCGGCGCTTCAGGAAGCGCTGGCGGCGTTCGCGCCGAGCGCGAAGTCCGAGTGGTTCCACGAGATCGGTCGGCACGTGGGCACGGAGCAGTACCAGCATGATGCGGAGCTGGCCAACACGATCACCCCGGTGCATCACTCGCACGACCGGTGGGGCAACCGCGTGGACGAGATCGAGTTCCATCCGGCCTACCACCGGATCATGGAGTTCTCGGTCTCCCGCGGCCTACATACGTCGGCGTGGGCGGACCCCGGCGTGGGCGCGAACGTCGAGCGGGCGGCCGGGTTCATGCTGGTCTCGCAGATCGAGGCCGGGCACGGCTGCCCGCTGTCGATGACGCACGCGGTGGTGCCGTCACTGCGGATGAGTCCCGAGCTCGCCGCGGAGTGGGAGCCTGCGCTGCTGTCGACGGTGTATGACCCCGAGCTGCGGGATCCCGCCACCAAGTCGGGCGTGCTGTTCGGGATGGCCATGACCGAGAAGCAGGGCGGCTCGGACGTGCGCGCCAACACCACCACTGCCGAGCCCGTCACCGCGGAGTCCTCTGCCGCGGCCGCCGGCTCCGGCATGTACGCCCTGCGCGGCCACAAGTGGTTCTGCTCCGCGCCGCAGTCGGATGCGTTCCTCGTGCTGGCGCAGGCCCCGGAAGGGCTGAGCTGCTTTCTCGTGCCGCGCGTGCTGCCGGGCGGCGAACGCAACCCGTTCCTGGTCCAGCGGCTCAAGGACAAGCTCGGCAACAAGTCCAACGCCTCCTCCGAGGTCGAATTCGACGGCACGCTGGGCTGGATGGTCGGCGAACCCGGCCGCGGGGTGCGCACGATCATCGAGATGGTCGGCCGCACCCGGCTGGACTGCGTGCTCGGCGCGGCCGCCGGCATGCGTCAGGGCGTGGCCGAGGCGGCGTGGCACGCCCGTCATCGCGCGGCCTTCGGCGCGACCCTGATCGATCAGCCGGCGATGGCCGCGGTTATCGCCGACCTGCAGCTCGAGTCCGAGGCCGCGACCTGGACCGCACTGCGCCTGGCCGCCGCCCACGACGACGAGGACGCCGCCCCCTTCCGCCGACTCGCCACCGCCGTGGCCAAGTACTGGATCTGTAAGCGCGGGCCGAACCACGCCTACGAGTCGCTCGAGTGCCTCGGCGGCAACGGGTACACCGAGGCATTCCCCTTGGCCCGCCGGTACCGGGAGCAGCCGGTGCTCGCGGTGTGGGAGGGATCGGGCAACGTCATCGCCCTGGACGTGTTGCGGGCGATGGCCCGCGAGCCCGAGTCGGTGACCGCGTTCGACGCCGAACTCGCCGCCCAGCTGGGCCGGAACGGGCTGTTCGACCAGCACGTCGAGCATGTCCGCGCCCTCATCGGCCGGGCCGCCTCCGATCCGGTCGCGGCGCCCGCGATCGCCCGCCGCCTGGTCGAGGCGATGGCGCTGGCACTGCAGGCCGCGACCCTGCTCGCCTACGCCCCGGCGCCGGTCGCGGCGGCGTTCTGCCTGGCCCGGCTCGGCCCCGATCGCTCGGCCGAGTACGGTGCCCTGCCCGACGGCGTCGACATCGCCGCCCTCGTCGCCCGCGCCTGAGCAGCGCCAGCCCGCGCGTGACCCCCGCGCTCGCGCCTGACTCCGACCCGGCCTCAGCGGGCCCCCGGCCGACCACGCCCACCGACTTGGTCGCGGCCGTGGCGGACATGGTCGTCATCGTTTGGGGCACGCCGCGTGTCGCCGCGCTGGTGACGACCATGTCCGCGCTGATGACGACCCTCCGCCACTAGCCCACGCGTGGCGAGGGCGGCGGGTGCGGCGGGGCCAGCGCAGCGCGCCTGACACGTGAGTCGACGACCGCAATGGGCCCGGGCGCGCCGCTTGGGCAGGTTGTCAGTTTTCAGCGTTCGCCCGGATCTGCTGCGCCGTTGTCTGCAGTAGTCCGGTCCATGCCGACTCGAACTTGGCGACACCCTCCGCCTCCAGCTTGTCGAACACCTCGACCAGATCCACGCCGACCCGCTCGAGGCTCCGGAAGGTCTCCGCAGACTGCTCGGCCCGACCGACGACCGGGTCCTTCTCGACCCGGCCGTGGTCCGCGAAGGCCTCCATGGTGGACGCGGGCATGGTGTTGACCGTGCCCGGAGCGATGAGACCGCTCACGTAGAGGGTGTCGTCGTACTCCGGGTTCTTGACGCCGGTCGACGCCCACAGTGGACGCTGTGGCCGGGCGCCCCGGCCGGCCAGCTCGGCGAAGCGGGCACCGGAGGAGAACACCTCGCAGTACTCGGCGTACGCGAGCCGTGCGTTGGCGAGGGCGGCCTTGCCCTGCAGGTCGCGCGCCTCCCCGGTGTCGAGTTCTTCGAGCCGAGCATCGATTTCGGTGTCCACCCGGGACACGAAGAACGAGGCGACCGAGTGGATGGAACCCAGGTCGTGGCCCGCCTCGGCGGCGGCGGACAGCCCCTCCAGATAGGACTGCATGACCTGCACGTAACGATCGACGGAGAAGATCAGCGTGACGTTGACGCTGATCCCCTCGGCGATCACCCGGCGGATCGCCTCCAGTCCCGCCACGGTGGCCGGAATCTTGATGAGGAGGTTGGGGCGATCAACGATCCGCCACAGTTCGATCGCCTGCGCGACAGTGGCGTCCGCGTCGTGGGCGAGGCGCGGGTCCACTTCGATCGACACCCGGCCGTCGACCTCGTCCGACACCGCGAACACCGGGTCGAGCACGTCACAGGCAGCGCGGACGTCGTCGGTCGTGGTCGTCCGGATCACGGTATCGACATCAGCGCCCTCCGCGGCGAGTGCTGCGACCTGGGTGTCATACGCGGTTCCCGAACTGAGCGCCGCCTGGAAGATAGACGGATTGGTGGTCACGCCGACGACCGAGCGTGTGGCCACCAGTTCAGCCAGCTTGCCCGAGGAGATGAGGTCGCGCGACAGATCGTCGAGCCACACGGAGACCCCCGCCTCAGACAGTGCGGACAGGTTCTGGTTCTGGTTCTGGTTCTGGTTCATGGGAACCTTTCTGCGGCGGCGTGCCGCCGCGCTCGGTGCGAGGGTTGCGTCGGTGGATGGTCGGGACGGGTTCAGCAGGACGGGCCGCGAAGGAAAGCCGGCGAGAGCGGAAACAGGCATGCGGGCACGGATCAGTCGTCGAGCTCCGCGATCTCGAACGCCGCCCCGTACTCTGCGGCGCGGGCCGGGTCCAGCCCGGGATCGGTGACCAGCACGTCCACCTCGTCGAAATCGGCGACCCGCGCCAGCGTGCGGGTGCCGAACTTGGTGCTGTCCGCCACCACGACGGAGGTGGCCGACGCGGCGAGCATGGCCCTCTTGACCGGCACTTCCAGGGTGTTGGTGTTGGTGATCCCCGCCGCCGGGTCCACGGCATCGGCGCCGAGGAATGCCCAGGTGGCGGAGAAGTCCGAGAAGAAGTCCGTCGCGCGCGGACCGACCAGCGTGTAGACCGTGTTCAGCAGCTCACCGCCGGCGAGGAAGAGTCGGACACCCGGTAGCCCCGCGAGCAGGGTGGCGATCCGCAGGTCGTTGGTGATGAAGGTCAGATCCGGGACGTGCCGCAGCGCCACCGCCACCTGGAACGTGGTCGATCCACTGTCGAGGATCACGCTGTCGCCCTCGTGCACACGCTTGGCGGCATGACGGGCGATGGCCACCTTCTGCCGGCGGTGCTCGAACTCCTTGACCGCGTAGGGGACTTCGAACGCCGCACCGCCGACAGGCCGGGCTCCGCCATGTGTGCGCTCGGCCTGACCACCGCGCACCAGCCCGTCGAGGTCGCGCCGGATCGTCGATGCGTCGACCCCCAACTCCACGGAGAGCTTCTTGGCCTCGACATACCCGTCCCGGTGCAGCCTTCGGACTATCTCTCGGCGTCTCTGCTGGACCGACACATCTCCCCCTGCGCGGGCGTCTCTCGCCACGTCTGCGGCCACCCTAAACGATTGTGCGCAATCCCCGGTCTGGTTTGCACGCTTACTGGTACTTTCAGACTTTGCTGCACGGATTCGTGCAGCACGCAGCGACGCGAAATGAGTAGACACGCATGCTCCGACTCGGACTCAAGGCCTCGGCGGAACAGTTCGCCCCACGCGAGTTGGTGGAGATCGCCGTCTCCGCCGAAGCGCACGGAATGGACTCGGTGACCGTCTCCGACCACTTCCAGCCGTGGCGACACAACGGCGGCCACGCCCCGTTCTCCCTGGCCTGGATGGCCGCGGTGGGCGAACGGACCGAGCGGGTCCAGATCGGCACCTCCGTCATGACACCGACCTTCCGTTACAACCCCGCCGTGATCGCCCAGGCATTCGCGACCATGGCGTGCCTGTACCCGGGACGCATCATGCTGGGCGTCGGGACCGGCGAGGCCCTCAACGAAGTGGCCACCGGCGGGATCGACGGCGAGTGGCCCGAGTTCCGGGAGCGCTTCGCCCGGTTGCGCGAATCCGTGCGCTTGATGCGTGAACTGTGGACGGGCGAGGAAGTGACGTTCGACGGTGACTACTTCCACACCAAGGGCGCCTACATGTACGACGTGCCCGAACAGCCTGTGCCGGTCTACATCGCCGCCGGCGGGCCGGTCGTGGCCCGCTACGCCGGTCGCGCCGGTGACGGGTTCATCTGCACCTCCGGCAAGGGCATGGAGCTCTACACCGACAAGCTCATCCCGGCCGTGCACGAAGGCGCCGAGAAGGCAGGCCGGGAGCTATCCGCGATCGACCGGATGATCGAGATCAAGATCTCCTACGACACCGATCCGGAGAAGGCATTGGAGAACACGCGCTTCTGGGCGCCGCTGTCGCTGACCGCGGAACAGAAACACAGCGTCGGCTCCTCACGAGAGATGGAGGAGCTGGCCGACGAGCTGCCCGTCGAGCAGGTCGCCAAACGCTGGATCGTCGCCTCCGACCCCGACGACGCGGTGGAGCAGATCACGCAGTACACCGACGCCGGCCTCAATCACCTGGTCTTCCACGCCCCCGGCCACGACCAGAACCGATTCCTCACCCTGTTCGAACGCGACCTCGCGCCGCGGTTGCGCGCGCTCGGATGAAAGGGATCCGAACCATGCCGACCTCCCCTCAGCACGGCCCCTCCTGGAAAGCCCTCGCCGACCACCAGGACGACGCGCGCTCGCGGAGCCTGACCGACCTCTTCGCTGCCGATCCCGCCCGCGGATCGGACCTCACCGTGGCCGCGGCGAGTCTGTACATCGACTACAGCAAACACCTCATCACCCGAGAAACCCTGTCACTGCTGCTCGCCCTCGCCCGCGAGCGCGGCGTCGAGGCACGTCGCGACGCCATGTTCGCCGGGGCCCGCATCAACACCACCGAAGACAGGCCGGTCCTGCACACCGCGCTGCGACTGCCCGCCGATCACGAACTCGTCGTGGACGGCAGGAACGTGACCACCGACATCCACGAGGTCCTCGGGCGGATGGCCGACATCACCGACAGGGTCCGCTCCGGTGAATGGACCGGGGCGACGGGCCACCCCATCCGCACCGTGATCAACATCGGGATCGGCGGCTCGGATCTCGGCCCGGCCATGGCCACGCGGGCCCTGCGGCATCACTGCGACGGCCCGCAGGTGCGGTTCGTCTCGAATGTCGACCCGGCAGACCTGACCTCCGTGCTCGCCGATCTCGACCCGGCCAGCACCCTCGTCGTCGTCGTCTCCAAGACCTTCACCACCCTGGAGACGATGACCAACGCCGCGGCGGCCAGGGCCTGGATCACAGGCGCCCTCGGCGCCGACGCGGTCCCCCGCCACTTCGTGGCGGTCTCCGCGAACACCGAACGCGCCGCCGAATTCGGCATCCCCGGAGGCAACGTGTTCGGCTTCTGGGACTGGGTGGGCGGCCGCTACTCCGTCGGCTCCGCGGTGGGCCTGAGCCTCATGTTCGCGATCGGCTCCGAGCGGTTCGCCGAGTTCCTCGCCGGCATGCGCAGCATCGACGAGCATTTCCTCGCCGCGCCCGCGCACGCCAACGCGCCCATCCTGCTGGGCCTGCTGGGGGTCTGGTACTCCAGCTTCTACGGCGCCGACTCCCGCGCTGTCCTACCCTACTCGCACGATCTCGCGCGCCTGCCCGCCTACCTGCAACAACTGTCCATGGAATCCAACGGCAAATCGGTCCACACCGACGGTCGCCCCGTGGCGGTGGGCACCGGCGAGATCATCTGGGGCGAGCCCGGAACCAACGGCCAGCACGCCTTCCACCAGCTCCTCCACCAGGGCACCCGGCTCACCCCGGTCGACTTCATCGGCTTCGCGCAACCCACCGACGACCTGCCGTCCCTCGGCGGGCAGGGAACCATGCACGACGTGCTGCTGGCCAACATGCTCGCCCAGTCCAAGGTGATGGCGTTCGGCCGCTCCGCCGCAGATGTGGCACGCGACGGCACCCCTGCCGACCTCATCGGCCACAAGACCATGCCCGGCGACCAGCCGTCCACCACGATCGTCGCCCCGCGCCTGACCCCCTCGACCCTCGGCCAGCTCATCGCCCTCTACGAGCACCAGGTGTTCGTCCAGGGCGTCATCTGGGACATCAACTCCTTCGACCAGTGGGGGGTCGAACTCGGCAAAGCGTCGGCACTCGAGTTCGGCGACGCGCTGGCCGGCGCCGCGTCCGGCACGACCGGCGACAGCTCCAGCGACGGGCTCGTCGCAGCGCTGCGACGAGCCCGCACCGCCGCCTAGAACCCACACCCGCCCCTCCCGCGATCACACAACACATCCACGATCAGACCCACCCCGAGACCAACGAGGACATATGAACGACTCCACAGGCCGCGCCCACATCGGCGTCACCGGACTGGCGGTGATGGGATCCAACATCGCCCGCAACTTCGCGCGCCACGGCCACACCGTGGCGGTACACAACCGCTCGCGCGCCAAGACCGACGCCCTCATCGCCACCTACGGCCACGAAGGCGACTTCGTGCCGGCCGGCACGATCGACGAGTTCCTCGACGCGCTGCAGACCCCGCGCCGCGTCCTTGTCATGGTCCAGGCCGGAGCCGCCACCGACGCCGTGATCAACGAGCTCGCCGACAACATGGACGTCGGCGACATCATCATCGACGGCGGGAACTCTCTCTACACCGACACCATCCGCCGCGAGGCCGCGATGCGCGAGCGGGGGCTGCACTTCGTGGGCGCCGGCATCTCCGGCGGCGAGGAGGGTGCGCTCAACGGTCCGTCGATCATGCCGGGCGGGCCTGCCGAGTCGTACCGGCATCTCGGCCCGCTTCTGGAGTCGATCTCCGCGCACGTCGACGGCGAGCCCTGCTGCACCCACGTCGGCCCAGACGGCTCCGGGCACTTCGTCAAGATGGTCCACAACGGCATCGAGTACGCCGACATGCAGCTCATCGGCGAGGCCTTCGACCTCATGCGCACCGCGCTGGGCATGCCGATCGCCGAGATCGGCGAGGTCTTCCGGCAGTGGAACTCCGGAGACCTGGAAAGCTACCTCGTGGAGATCACCGCCGAGGTCCTCGGCCAGGTCGACGCCCGCACCGGCAAGCCCCTGGTCGAGGTGATCGTCGACTCCGCCGGCCAGAAGGGCACCGGGCGGTGGACCGTGAAGTCGGCCCTCGACCTGGGGGTGCCCACAACCGGCATCGCCGAGGCGGTGTTCGCCCGGGCACTGTCCAGCGCGACCGACCAGCGCGAACGGGCACGCGAACTGCAGGGCGGCGCCACCGCTGCGGCTCCGGCGGACAAGGCCGAGTTCATCGCCGCGATCAACCAGGCGCTGTACGCCTCGAAGGTGGTGGCCTACGCGCAGGGCTTCGACCAGATCGTGGCCGGCAGCCGCGAGTACGGCTGGAACATCGCCCCCGGCGACCTGGCGACGATCTGGCGGGGCGGCTGCATCATCCGCGCCACGTTCCTGGACCGGATCAAGGAGGCATACGCCGAGGATCCCGACCTGCCGAGCCTGCTCCTGGCGCCCTACTTCCGCGCGGCTGTCGAGGACGCTGTCGACAGTTGGCGGCGGGTAGTGTCCACCGCCACGCTCACGGGGGTCCCGGTGCCGGCGTTCTCGTCGTCGTTGTCGTATTACGACGCATTGCGCGCCGAACGGCTCCCGGCCGCGCTCACCCAGGGCCTGCGCGACTACTTCGGCGCCCACACCTACCGGCGCGTCGACATGGAAGGCGACTTCCACACCCTGTGGGGCGGCGACCGCAGCGAGCAGCGGGTCTGAGTACCGCGCGATCCGGACTGTTGTCCAGTTGGTTTCGCCATTTCGTTGACAGGCTTGTGAACGCCGTCACACACTGGGGTCATCCGACAACGAGGTGCCCCATGTCGATCGCCGTCGATCCGCGCGAGAAGATCTACCAGCCCCCCGCCGCCCCGCTGACGTCGTACCTGCCGGTGGTGGGCCAGACGCTCGAGTACGTCGACAGCCCCCTGTCCACCATGTTCCGCAGGTACCGCCAGTACGGCCCCGTGTCCGAGCTCAACTTCCTCGGACGGACCTGGACGGCATTGCTCGGCCCCGACGCCTGCCAGATCGCGCTGCAGAACCCAGAGAAGGCGTTCGCGAACGGCCCGGGCTGGGGCTACCTCGTCGGCCCGTTCTTCGACCGCGGCCTGATGCTGCTGGATTTCGACGAGCACAAGCACTACCGGCAGCTCATGCAGGAGGCGTTCGTCCGGCCCCGCCTCGAAGGCTATGCCCGAACCCTCGCACCGCTGGTCGAGAGCGGTATCTCGGCCTGGCAACCGGACACCGCCTTCCAGATCTATCCCGCCCTGAAGTCACACACGCTGGACCTGGCGACCGATGTGTTCATGGGCGGCGCGGAACTGGCCGAGCCCGGTGAGCTCGAGCGCGTGAACGAGGCCTTTGTCGACTGCGTGCTGGCCGCCAACGGCTGGCTCCGAATCAACAAGCCGATGCCCTTCACCAAGTGGGGCCGCGCGACACGTGGTCGTCGTCTTCTCGAGGACTTCCTCCGCCGCCACCTCCCCGCGCGCCGCGCGAATCCGGGCGAGGACCTGTTCTCGGCGTTGTGCCAGGTAGCGGACGCCTCCGGCGGGATCGACGACGACGACATCATCAACCAGATGATCTTCCTCCTCATGGCCGCGCACGACACCACCACGAGCACGGTCACGTCGATGGTGTACGAACTCGGGCGCGATCTCCAGTGGCAGGAACGCTGCCGTCAGCAGTGCCTGGAGCTGGGGCCGAACCCGACGATGGCCGAGATCGAGAAGGTGGCGGACCTGGATCTGGTCATGAAGGAGGCGCTGCGGCTGCACCCACCCGTGCCGGTTCTGGCCCGCAGGACCGTCAAGGACACCGAGGTGCTGGGCGTCCGCATACCGGCGGGCCAGCTCGTCGCCGTGATGCCGATGCTCTCGCATCACCTGCCCGAGTACTGGAGCGACCCGGAGATCTTCGACCCGGAACGCTTCTCGGACGAGCGCCGCGAGGACAAGTCGCACCGCTTCGCTTGGGAGCCGTTCGGCGGCGGGGTGCACAAGTGCCTCGGCATGATCTTCGCGAACATGGAGTCCAAGCTCGTACTCAGCGCGCTGCTGCGGCACTTCGAGTGGTCGGTGCCGCTCGACTACACCCCTCCCATGCGCAACGACTCGCTGCCGTACCCGGCCGACGGGCTGCCCGTCGACCTGCGGCCGCTGGACCGCAACCGGGACCGCGCGGACTGAGCTCCGGCCCGCCCGCCCGCACGCCGTTGACCTGGGGTGCCCTGCTCGGGGCGTTCAGGGCAGCCCAGGTCAGCGCGCTTTCCGCAGGGCGAGCGGCCCGCTCCCGCGCTTGGCCACTCAGCTCGCCCCGGGATGCGCCGGCACTGCGAATCCGGTGGGACCAGCGAGACGGGTATCCATCCGGGTACTCGCGAGTCGACGCTCCGCCACGGCCACGAGATCGAGCACCTCTCGCGCCAGATACCCGTTCGTCCGTCGTCCGATCGACTTCGTCCGCACAACGCCGGCCTCCACCAGAAGATCCAGCGCTTTGCGGGCAGAGTTCTCCGAGGTGCCGTACAGCTGTGCCGCGACCTTCGGCGTCAGTACCGGATGCTCTGGCAGGCCGTCGATGATCGCGGTATCGATCGAATCCGCCCGAGGCGTCGGACGCAGCCCCAGTCGGGTCCTGTGCCCGCCGATTCTCTCGGCCCAGTCCTCTCGGAGTTCCGCGATGTCACGAGCGATCCGCTCAGCCTGGTCGACGGCGGCATCAGATGCCGCCGTGAATGTCGCTATCCATGTCGCCACTCCGGCGCGCAGGGCTTCCCTGTCTCCTGGCGCCGCCCGGAATGCCGTGAGTCCACCGACATAGTGATCCGACCAGGTGTGGAGGATCATGCTGATGGGCAGGACCGGGGCCGGGGTGAGCCCCCGACGCCGGAGGGTCGCATGAATCAGAGCCCTGCCGATTCTCCCGTTGCCATCCCCGAACGGGTGGATCGTCTCGAACTGTGCGTGGACGAGCGCAGCCTGGATCAGGGGCCCATGAGTAGCGCCGTCGGCATAGGCGACGAGATCGTCCATCAGGGCGGGGACGGCGTCAGCTGGGGGTGGCACGAATTCCGCGTCAAGCGGGTGCCAGTCCGACCCTCCGATCCAGTTCTGCGTCGACCTGAAACCTCTGGTCGGCCCACCGGGAAACAACGCCGAATGCAGATCCACGATGTCGCTCGCCTCGAGGCCTGGCTTCTCCGCAAGGATCCCGTCGGCACTCCTCAGGATCGCGATGTTGTTCGCCACGAGCTCGGCGACATCAGAGAAGCCCTGCACCGACTCGAACTCCGACAGCTCCGCGATCACCACCTGCGCGGGAGCGGGCGCGAGCCCCTCGATCCGAGATGACGCGATCGCCTCGGAGCGCAGCAACAGGCGGGAGATCCCCTCCAATCCTGAAACCGCACCGTCGGCAGCCACTGCCCTGATCCGCCGCTCCACTCGAGCGACCTCGCGAGAGGCCTCCTGACCCAACTCGACTGGCAGCCCGACGAGCCGCTCCGGGATATAACTCCGATAAGGACCACCCTGACGAGCTCTGCGGCTCAACCCGTACGAATGCTCAGGGATCCACTGCTGATCCACCCACCTCGACATCCGCACTATCCTTCGCCTCGCACCCGTTTGATCCAAGGATAACTCTTATCCTTGGGCGAACTCGGCCGTCGCCGCCGGATATCCAGGATCCTTCGGCCCATAGACGCCACAAGCGTCCCGCGCATCCACCTTGATCAGATGGGTGCGCGGGACGCTCTCGGCGAGGGCTCGGCTACTTCTCCAGGGCGTTGACCACGTCGAGCTCGCCGTCCGCGTGCGAGGAGCGGATGCGCTTCTTGTCGAGCTTGCCGACGGAGGTCTTGGGAATCTCGTCGACAAAGGCGAAGCGCTCGGGAACCTGCCACTTGGCCATCCGCTCGGTCAGGTGAGCGCGCAGTTCCTCGACGTCCGGATCGGCCAGGCCCTCCTTGACGACGATGGCTGCCAGCGGCCGCTCGTCCCACTTGGGGTCGGGCACGCCGATCACGGCCGCCTCGGCGACGGACGGGTGCTCGAGCAGGTAGTTCTCCACCTCGACCGACGAGATCCACTCGCCGCCGGACTTGATGATGTCCTTGGCGCGGTCGGTGAGCTGCAGGAACGCCTCCGGCTTGATGTAGCCCACGTCGCCGGTGCGCAGCCAGCCGTCGTCGAAGGAGTCGGAGGCGTCCACCTTGTAGTAGCTGCCGGTGATCCACGGGCCGCGGACCTCCAGCTCGCCCACGGACTCGCCGTCCCAGGGCAGCGCGTTACCCGCGTCGTCGACGATCCGGGCCTTGACGCCCGCGAGCAGCCGGCCCTGGGTCTGACGCAGCTCGAACTGCTTCTCCTCGGGCAGGTCGGCCTTGGGCCGGGAGAGCGTGCCGATCGGGGAGGTCTCGGTCATGCCCCAGGCGTGGGTGATGTTGATCCCGTACTTGTCGCGGAACTTGCGGATCAGCTCGGGCGGGCAGGAGCTGCCGCCCACCACGACGGAACGGAAGCTCGACATGTCGATCGGGTGGTCGACCGAGTAGGCGTCGACGGCCTGCCAGATGGTCGGCACGGCGGCGGCGAGGGTCGGCTTCTCACTGGCGATCATCGCGGCCAGCGGCTCGGGCTGCAGGAAGCGCTCGGGCATGAGCAGCGAGGCGCCCACCAGGAACGCGGCGTACGGCAGGCCCCAGGACATGGCGTGGAACATCGGCACGATCGCCAGCACGTTGTCGTCGAGCGAGATGTTCATGCCGTCGGACATGCAGACCTGCATCGAGTGCAGGTAGATCGAGCGGTGCGAGTAGACGACGCCCTTCGGGTCGCCGGTGGTGCCGGAGGTGTAACACATCGCGGCGCCCGTGTTCTCGTCCACCTCGGGCCAGTCGAACTCGGTGGGCTGCGCGGCGAGCAGCGCCTCGTAGTCGTGGACCTGCACGCCCTCGGGCGCCTCGAGCGTCGCGGCGGCGCCACCGGTGACGATCACGTGCTCGACCGTGGAGAACTTCGGCAGGAGCGGCTGCAGCAACGGGACCAGGGTCGGGTCGACGATCACGACCTTGTCCTCGGCATGGTTGGCCACGAACTCGAGCTGGTCCGGGAACAGCCGGATGTTCAGCGGGTGCAGCACCGCCCCCATCGAGGGCACCGCGAGGTAGGCCTCCAGGTGCTCGGAATTGTTCCACTGGAACGTCGCCACGCGCTGGTCACCGTCGACCCCGAGCGAACGCAGTGCGTTGGCCAGCTGGGCCGACCGCGCACCGATCTCGCCGAAGGTGACCTTGCGCGGCCCGGAATCGGTCCACGTGGTGACGACCGCGTCCTTGTGGACGGTCGCGCCGAACTGCAGGATCGTGCTGATGGTCAGCTGCTCGGGCATCATCGTGCTCAGCATGGGCGGGGCTCCTTAGCGTTGGGGAGTGCGCGGCGTCACCTGGGTGCCCCGAGACTACCCGGCGTCGAGGGCGTCGAAGACCTCCTGGACGGTCTTCATGGCCGACAACGCGGCCGGCGCCCCGCAATACCCCGAGGCGTGGATGACGGCCTCGGTGATCTCCTCGCGCGTGAGCCCGTTGGTGAGTCCGCCGCGCACGTGCCCGGACAGCTCGGCGTTCGCGCGCAACGCCACCAGCATCCCGATGTTGAGCAGGCTGCGGTCCCGCCACCCGAGCCCGGGCCGGTTCCAGATGTTGCCCCACACGTTCTCGGTCACCACATACTGGATGGCCTCCGAGGCGGTCCCAGTCGCGCGGTCCATGGCGCGGTCGACGAACTCGTCGCTCATCACCTCGCGCCTGGCCGCAAAGCCCAGCTCGCGGAGATCCTGGGAGTTAGCGCCCTCGTCGGAAGAGCTCGTCGTCGTCATCTCGTGGTCCTTTCCCGCTGCGAACGTGTCACGGACCATCCTGCCCGCGCCGGTACCGGTGCGCGTCGAGCCGCCCGGGGTCGACCTCGAGCGCCGCACGGTCCCACCCGGCCAGGTCGGCGGCCGCCTCGTAGGTCTGCTGCAGGAACGTCAGAACGGTGGCCTCGGGGTCGTCGGATTCGGCCGCCACCTCGTACGGGAGCACGAACTCGCCGAGCTCGGTGCTGTACTCGCCCACCCTGACCGGCCGCTCGTCGAAGCCCTCCGGGGTCGGGTAGGCGTAGGCGTAGAACGCGCCCTCGTCCCCGCCGCCGGGCCAGAACCCGCAGCTGCTGAGCTCCCGGTCGTAGGCCTCGACCATCACCCAGTCCGCGCAGTTCGGCGCGCCCCCGGGATGCGGAGGCGCCGAGCGGCCCGAGAAGCGGGTGCACGCCATGTCCATCGAGCCCCAGTAGAAGTGCACCGGCGACACCTTGCCCGCGAACCGCGCGCGGAATTGCCCCAGGACGCGGTCCACACGGACGAGCTGCTGCCAGAACAGGTGCGCGGCGTCGCCGTCGTACTCCCGGGCGGCGGTGTCCTCGGCGAACGGGACAGCCGGGTCGACCTCGTTGGGCGACGGCTGGAACACCGGGTCCACACCGAGCGCGGCGAGCACCTCCAGCGTCTGCTCGTAGAAGCGCGCCACGGACTGGCCCTCGAGCGCGAACCCGCGGTGGCCGCCGTTGCTCGACCGCGCGAGGAGCCGATGGTCGACCAGGTCCAACTCCACGTCGACCATGCCGGACCCCGCCGGGAACGTGCCCGTGGTCAGGCCCCGCGCGGACATGTAGAGGGTGGAGTGCCACCAGTGGTTGACCAGCGGCGACTGGGCCATCCGGGCCTTTCCGACGATCTGCGTCCACATGTGCAGTGTGTCGCGGGTGGCGGCCCAGTCGTCCAGGCGGAGTCGGGGCCAGGGGGCGGGGGACGGCTCGGACATCGGGGGCTCCTCGGGTCGGTGGTCCCGTTCTACCCGACCGGGCCGTGCCCCACACCGGGATCAGCGGGCCGTTCGCGTCGCCGTGTCCGGGCGGGCCGTGCGGTCGGATACCCTTGCCTCGTCCGGACGTGGTTCCGGACACCCGAGGCACGCGGTGGAAGCCGGTGGGAAACCGGCGCTGTCCCGCAACTGTGATCCCGCCGGAGAGCGGGCAAGCCAGGTCGGCCGCTGCCGCGGTAGCCGTACGAACTGACCTCGGACGAAGGGCGGTTGCGTGCAGCGGCCCTCCCGCCGCGGCCCGAGCTGCTTTCGTCCTCCGCGAATCGGAGGATGCCATGCACCACCCACGTGCCCGCGCGCTGCTGGCCGCACCCCTGGCGGCCCTGGTGTTCCTGGCCACGGCCTGCGGCGCCGGTGACGACGGCGAGGCCGCCACGAACGATTCCGCCACCGGCGGCGACCCGCAGTCGATCGTGTCGCTGACCCCCACCACCACCGAGATGCTGTTCGCGGTGGGCGCGGGCGAGCAGGTGGTGGCCGTGGACGAGCGCTCGGACTTCCCCGAGGACGCGCCGGTCACCGAGCTGTCCGGCTACACGCCCAACCTCGAGGCGATCCTCGGTTACGGACCGGATCTGGTGGTGCTGTCCGACGACAACGACGACGTCGTGGCCGGGCTCGAGCGTTCGGGCGTCGAGGTGCTGGTCCTGCCCGCGGCGGCGACCCTGGACGACACGTACAGCCAGCTCGAGCAGGTCGGCGCCGCCACCGGTCACGTCGGAGAGGCCGCGGAGTTGGTGGCGCAGATGCAGGTCGACATCGACGAGATCGTGGCCTCGGTGCCGCAGCGTGAGACCCCGCTGACGTACTTCCACGAGCTCGACGACACCTATTACACCGTCACCGACGACACCTACATCGGCGAGATCTACTCGATGCTGGGCCTGACGTCCATCGCCACCGGCAGTGACCCGTACCCGCAGCTGTCCGAGGAGCTGATCCTCGAGGCCGACCCGGACGTGGTGCTGCTCGCCGATGGTCAGTGCTGCGGCGTGACCGCCGAAACCGTGGCGCAGCGGCCGGGCTGGGACCAGTTGACCGCGGTGCGCGAGGGTCACGTCTACGTGGTTGACGAGGACCTGGCCAGCCGGTGGGGACCGCGCGTCGTGCACTTCATGCGCGAGGTCGCCGCGATCGTCACGGCCATCCCCGCGAATAGCCCGGCACCCCAGCCCGCCCCGTGACCCGGCCGTCGTCCCGCAGCGCCCTGGTGCTGGGCGGGGCGACGCTGGTCCTGCTGGCGGCGCTCCTGGCCGGCACGCTCGTCGGGCCCGCCGGACTCACCGCGGGCGGCGTGCTGCTGGAGCTGCTCGACCGGGTCCCGCTCGTGTCGGTCGACTCCGGTCTCACGCTGCGTCAGCAGGTCATCCTGTGGGAGATCCGCATCCCACGTGTGGTGTTGGGCGCGATCGTCGGCGCGATGCTGGCGATCGCCGGCGCCACTTACCAGGGGGTCTTCCGCAATCCGCTCGCCGACCCCTACCTGTTGGGCGTATCCAGCGGCGCCGGGCTGGGCGCCACGCTGGCGATCGTCCTGGGCGGCGCCGCGGCCTCGACGATGGTCCCGCCGGCGGCGTTCGCGGGCGGCATGATCGCCGTCCTGGCCACGTATGCGCTGGGGCGCAGCGTGGGCGGTGGCCGCACCGAGGTGGTGATCATCCTCGCCGGCGTGGCCGTGGCCGCGTTCGCCAGCGCCATCCAGACCTTCTTCATGCAGCGCCACGACGACACGCTGCGGCAGGTCTATTCCTGGATGCTCGGCCGGCTCACCACCAGCGGCTGGGCCGAGGTCACGCGGGTCCTGCCGTACGTGATCGTGTCGGTCGCGGTGATCTTCCTGTTCCGCCGCATGCTCGACGTGATGGCGGTCGGCGACGTGGAGGCCGCGACCCTGGGCATCTCCCCGTCGCGGGTGCGGTTGGTGCTCATCAGCGTGGCCACGCTCGGCACCGCCGCGGTGGTGTCCGTCTCGGGCCTGATCGGGTTCGTCGGCATCGTGATCCCGCACGCGGTGCGCATGGTGATCGGCCCCGGCCATCGCCTTCTCCTGCCGGTGTCGCTGCTGGTAGGCGCCGCGTTCCTGGTCCTGGCCGACGTCGTGGCGCGCACCGCCATGAGTCCGGCCGAGCTGCCTATCGGCGTGGTGACCGCCGCGATCGGCGCCCCGTTCTTCCTGTTCGTCCTGCGCCGCAGCCGGGGGCAGATATGACCGACGACGACGAGACGCCGCGCGTACCCGGCGCCGCCATGCCCCGTGCCGAGGAGCCCGCGGGGCCCGCCGTCGCCTGCCGCGACCTGCATGTCGCCCGTGACAGCACCCCGGTCCTGCACGGCGTCGACCTGTCGGTCCCCGCGGGCGCGTGGGTGTCGCTGGTCGGCCCCAACGGTTCCGGCAAGACCACCCTGCTATTTGCGCTGGCGGGCCTCATCTCCTCGACGGGCCACCTCGAGGTCGAGGGCGTCACCCCGCGGCGCGGCGGGCGCCGCCGGGTCGCCCGCACCGTCGCGCTGATGCCGCAGCGACCGGTCGTCCCCGAGGGCGTGACGGCCCGCGAACTGATCAGCCTGGGACGCACCCCCCACATCCCGCGGTTCGGGACCGAGTCGGCCCACGACGTCGTCGTCGTCGACACCGTCATCGACCGACTCGACCTGCACGATCTCGCCGGGCGCATCGCCACCACCCTGTCCGGCGGCGAGCTCCAGCGGGTCGTGTTGGGCCGCGCGCTCGCCCAGCAACCGCGCGTCCTCCTGCTCGACGAGCCGACCAGCGCGCTCGATATCGGCCACCAGCAGCAGGTGCTCGACCTGGTCGATTCCCTGCGTCGCGAGACGGGGCTGACGGTGATCGCGGCGATGCACGATCTCACCTCCGCGGCGCAGTACGGCGAGCGCCTGGCCCTGCTCGACCGGGGGCGCGTGGTGGCCGACGGGCGGCCCGGCGAGGTGCTCACGGCCGAGCGGATCGCGCAGGTCTACGGCGCGCGCGTCGAGGTGGTGGGCCGTACGGACGGGCCCGCGGTGCTACCGGTGCGGGGGCCGGCGTGACGGAGGTCCTGCTGGTCGGCACGGGCGCGGCGGACGGGTGGCCGTCGCCGTTCTGCCGGTGCGCCTCGTGCGAGGCGGCACGTGCGCGCGGCGTGGTGCGTGGCCAGACCTCCGCGCTTGTCGACGACGACCTGCTCGTCGACTGCGGTCCCGAGACCCCCGGCGCGGTGGTGCGTCACGGGCGCACACTCGCCGGCGTCACGCACCTGCTCATCACCCACGCCCACTTCGATCACCTCGGCCCCCAGGCACTGCTCGTGCGGTCCTGGGTCGAGGGGCTCGGTGAGCTCGAGATCGTCGGGCCCGCGGACGCGCTCGAGGTGTGTCGGCAGTGGGTGGGGCCGGACGACCCGGTGCGCTTCACGCCGGTGGCCGCCGGGGATCGTGTGCGGGTGGGCCGGTACGACGTGCGCGTGCTGCCTGCGCAGCACCAGGTGTTCCGCCGGGGCGACGCGGTGCTCTACGACATCACCGGCCCCGACGACGCGCGCCTGTTGTGGGCCACTGACACCGGGCCGTGGGACCCGAATTGGTTCGAGGCCGTGCGCGGGGCGCGGTTCGACGCGGTGTTCCTCGAGGAGACGCTCGGCCACCGCGAAGAGATCTCGGCTTCCCACCTGGGGTTGCCGCGGTTCGGGGCGATGCTCGACCGGTTGCGTGAGGTGGGCGCGGTGGACGGGGCCACCGAGGTGGTGGCCGTGCACCTGGGCCACCACAATCCGCCGCCGGACGAGCTGGACCGGTCCCTCGCCGCGCTGGGCGCGCGGGCGGGCGCCGACGGCGAGGTGGTCCGCCTCCGGGCCAGGGGGCGGTGAGTCACAGCAGCCGGGTGGCCCGGCCCGCGCCCTTCCCACGTCGGGCCGCGACCTAGTTCGGGGTCTCCGCGATCGACATACGCACGAGTCCGACGAGGGTCGAGCCCATGAGCGCGACCAGGCCCACGATGAGGAAGGCCGCCCCCGTGCCGGCGAAGGTCTGCAGGCAGATCCCCAGGTAGACCACCGCCAGCCCGGCCAGGACCCACACCATCATCCGCTCGCCCTCGCGGTACATCCGCTGCGCGTTGGCCCCGGTGATCTCGCCGGGGTAGTTGAGCACGTCCGGCTTCGTGGACAGCCACGCCACCAGGGCCCCCAGCCCGGTCATGACGCCCGCGAGCCACAGGGTGCTCGACCTGGGGCCGAAACCGTCTGCGGCGCCCGCGAAGTTGAAGTGAACGGGCACGATCTCCGGCAACGAGGGGTACCGCACGAGGACGTAGGCGGTCAGCGCCACGATGCCGAGCAGCGACGCGATCCGCAGGACCCGCGTGACCGATCCGGTCACGTAGCCAGGGGTAGGACGATTCCGGGGCACCGCACCGAACCTACAGCCGGTGGCCGATCGATCCCCGCCGACGGCACGATTTCCCGAAAAAGGATAGGCTGCCCTAAGTATCTCGTTTTCAGTACGTTAGGAGTTCCGTTGGCCAGCGCCCCTCAGTCCACCAGCCCCAGATCCCGCACCGCGGTCACCCTCACCGTTCTGCGCACCGAGCAGGTAAGCGACCACCTGGTGCGGGTGATTCTGGGAGGTGAGGGGTTCGACGGGTTCGCGGCCCGCGACGAGACGGACAGCTACGTCAAGCTCGAGCTGCCGCACGGCGAGGAATCGGTGGTGCGCACCTACACCGTCCGACGGGTCGATGCCGCGGCGCGCGAGATCTGGATCGACTTCGTGGTCCACGGCGACCAGGGCGTCGCCGGGCCCTGGGCTCGCACCGTCACGGCCGGCACCGAGGTCGCCGTGCGCGGTCCGGGCGGCGGCTACCGGCCCGACCCGGCGGCCGATTTCCACCTGCTCGCCGGCGACGAGACCGCGGTCCCGGCGATCGCCGCCGCGCTGGAGTCCCTACCGGCCGACGCCAGGGGAGCGGTGTTCCTGGAGGTGGGGGACCGCTCCGATGAACTGGCGTTGACCGCGCCGGCGGGCGTGGAGATCACCTGGCTGCACCGTGGTGCCTCCTCGGCTGACGCCGGCGCGGACGTCATCGACGGCGGGGCACCGCTCGTCGACGCGGTCCGGGGTCTGTCCTGGCCCGGTGGCGACGTGCAGGTATTCGTCCACGGCGAGGCCGAGACCGTGATGAAGCACGTGCGTCCGTACCTGCGTCGCGAGCGGGGCGTGCCGGCCGCGCGGGCCTCGATCTCCGGGTACTGGCGGCGGGGCCGCAGCGAGGAGGGTTTCCGCACCTGGAAGCAGGAACTGGCCCAGGCGGAAACCGCCGCGTCATAGGCGGAGCGGGCGTCGCACACGGCCGGTGATGAGAGTCCGGCCATGCCGCGTCGTACCTACCGAGTACCCTGTGAGGCCAGTAAGTTCACGCACCCGGCCCCTCACGGTCACTCGTGAGACGTAGACAAGGCGTAGCACATGGCATTCTCACGCGCGAAGCTCCTCACCGGACTGGTGGCCACCTCGGCGCTCGTCCTCACCGGCTGCTCCGGTGGCGACGACGGCGGGGAGGGCGGCAGCTCCGAGAGCTACAAGATCGGCATCAACCAGCTCGTCCAGCACCCGGCACTCGACGCCGCGACGGCCGGGTTCATCCAGGCATTCGAGGACGCCGGGGTCGACGCGGAGTTCGACGAGCAGAACGCGAACGGCGAGCAGGCCACCGCGCTGACCATCTCGCAGCAGTTCGCCGGCGACGACCTGGATCTGGCGCTTGCCGTGGCCACCCCGGCCGCGCAGGCGATGGCCCAGAACATCACCGACATCCCGCTGCTGTTCACCGCCGTCACCGACCCGGTCCAGGCCGAGCTGGTCGACTCGATGGAGGAGCCGGGCGCCAACGTCACCGGCACCTCGGACGCCGCCCCGATCACCGAGCAGCTCGAGCTGCTCAAGGAGATCGTGCCGGACGCCGAGAAGGTCGGCATCGTCTACGCCTCCGGCGAGGTAAACTCGCAGGTGCAGGTCGACCAGGCCGAGGAGGCCGCCGGGCCGCTGGGCCTGGAGATCTCCACCCAGACCGTCACCACCGTCAACGAGATCCAGCAGGCCGTCGAGGCCCTGGGCGACGTGGACGCGATCTACGTCCCGACCGACAACATGGTCGTCTCCGGCATCGCCTCGCTGGTCCAGATCGCGGAGTCCAAGCAGATCCCCGTGATCGCCGCCGAGGAGGGCACCGTCGAGGGCGGCGCCGTCGCCACGATCGGCATCGACTACACCGAGCTGGGTCGCCAGACCGGTGAGATGGCGCTGCGCATCCTGCGCGACGGAGCGGACCCGGCCACCATGCCGGTGGAGACCGCCACCGAGTTCACCTACGTGGTCAACGAGGACGCCGCCGAGCGCCAGGGTGTGACCATTCCCGAGGCCATCCTCGCCGAGGCTGACCGCAAGTGATCGGCGCCGTCGAGGTAGGCCTCATCTACGGGGTCATGGCGCTGGGGGTGTTCCTTACCTTCCGTGTGCTCAACTTCCCCGACCTCACCGTCGACGGCAGTTTCACCACCGGCGCCGCCACCGCGGCGATCGCCATCCTCGCCGGCTGGAACCCGGTACTCGCGACCCTCGCGGGGTTCGTCACCGGGTTCCTGGCCGGCACGGTCACGGGGCTGCTGCACACCAAGGGCAAGATCGACGGTCTGCTGGCCGGCATCCTCACCATGATCGCCCTGTGGTCGGTCAACCTGCGGATCATGGACGGGGCCAACGTCCCGCTCCTGCGGCAGGACACCGTGTTCACCCCCCTCAAGGACGCCGGGCTCCTCGGTACGTGGGGCGGCGTGGGGATCCTGGCCGTGGCGGTCATACTGCTCGGCCTGGTCGTCATCTGGTTCCTCAACACCAACCTGGGTCTGTCCATCCGCGCCACCGGTGACAACGGCCCCATGATCTCCTCGTTCGGCGTCTCCACCGACTTCACCAAGACCCTCACGCTGGCCATCTCCAACGGCTTCGTGGGAATGTGCGGTGCGCTCATCGCCCAGTACCAGGCGTTCGCCGACATCTCCATGGGCATCGGTCTCATCCTGGTGGGCCTGGCCTCGGTGATCCTCGGCCAGGCCGTGCTGAGCCAGCGCACCCTGTGGCTCGCGGTGTTCGCCGTGGTCGTGGGCGCCGTCCTGTACCGCCTGATCATCTTCGCGGCGCTCGAGGTGGGTCTGAACCCCAACGATATGAAGGCCATCACCGCGCTGCTCGTCGTGATCGCGCTGCTGCTCCCCCGCTGGAGGGGGCTCCTGGGCCCGTTCGGGCGGGCCGTCGGTTCCCTGACCGGTACCCCGGGCTCCGGCCGCGAGCCGCGGGACACCCCCGGGGCCGCGGTCGCGGCGGGCTCGAGCCCAGCACGTACCGGGGCCGGTTCCGGCGCCGGATCCGCGACCGGAGAAGGGTGACCCCGCCATGCTGACCGTCAACTCCATCTCCAAGACGTTCTTCCCCGGCACCGTCAACGAGCGCCGGGCCCTCGACAGGCTCGACCTGACGCTGGCCGAGGGCGACTTCGTCACCGTGATCGGCTCCAACGGTGCCGGCAAGTCCACCCTGCTCAACGCCGTGGCCGGGCGGCTGCCGGTGGACAGCGGGGTCATCGAGATCGACGGTGTCAACGTCAACCGGATGCCCGACTACAAGCGCGCCAAGTACGTCGGCCGGGTCTTCCAGGACCCGCTCGCGGGGACCGCGCCGAACCTCACCATCGAGGAGAACCTGTCGCTCGCGCTGCTGCGGGGGAAGCGGCGGGGGCTGCGGCCGGGCCTCGACAAGAAGCGTCGCGCCCGGTTCACCGAGGACCTCGCGATGCTCGAGCTGGGACTGGAGGATCGCCTCACCGCCAAGGTCGGGCTGCTGTCCGGCGGGCAGCGGCAGGCGCTCTCTCTGCTCATGGCCGGGTTCACGCAGCCGCGGATCATGCTCCTCGACGAGCACACCGCTGCCCTGGACCCGCAACGCGCCGAACTGGTCACCACCATCACCGAGCGGATCGTCCGCGAGGGCGGGCTCACCACGCTCATGGTCACGCACAACATGGAGCAGGCGATCCGGCTGGGCAACCGGCTGATCATGATGCATGAGGGACGGATCGTCTACGAGTCCGACGCCGCCACCAAGTCCAAGCTCACCGTGCAGGATCTGCTCAAGGAGTTCGCCAACATCAAGGGCGCCACGCTCTCGGACAAGGCGTTCCTCGGCTGAGTCCCCCCTCCCGTCGACAAGAGCGTTCGGCACACGTCTTCCGAGTGAGACTGTGCGGAACGCTCTTTTCGATTTATCACGGTCAGTCCCGCTCGCCGCCCGCGCGCACCCAGTCTTCCCCGTCCCGGCGGACCAGCCCCCTGCGCTCGAATTCGGCGAACCATCCGGGCGCCGGCCACTCCCCCCAGCGCCGGGCGTAGTGGGCGCCGTTCCGGAGCAGGTCGTCGAGATGGTCGACCGGCGGGTCGGACACCGGGTGCCAGCGGTGATAGGCGTGCGCCCCCGCGACCAGCACCACGGGCACGCGGCGGTAGAGCAGTCGGCGCCCGAAATCGGTGTCCTCGGCGCCGTAGCCGGTGAAGGCCTCGTCGAAGCCACCGAAGTCCTCGCGGATATACCGCCACAACGCGGGCCGCAGGGCGAAGGACAGTGACCAGAACAACCCGTACTCGTCCGGATCCAGCGGCCGTGTGCCCCGGGCCGGGAAATCGCGTGCCGGGTGCGGGTCTGTGAGCCCGGGCAGGTCGTCCGGGTCGGGAGCGCCGGCGGACTCGGGCAGATAGGTCACCGGCCCCAGACCCACGGCCCCGTCGGGGATCTCGGCGTAGCGGCACCCGAGGTCCGGGCCGGGCATGCAGTCCACGTCCAGGAAGACGATCAGGTCCACCCCCAGCTCGGCAGCGCGGTCTCCGCCGAGGTTGCGTGATCGCGCCACGGGCAGGTCCGGCCCGGCCGGAAGCTCCACCGTGATGGCGCCGAGCTCGGCCAGTTCGGCAGCCAGCTCCGCGCTGCCGGGGCGCTCCGGGAGCACCACCACGTGCCGGGCCTCCGGCAGGTTCGCCGCGAGAGCCTCGCGTTGGGAGCGCAGGTGGTCGATGCGCCCGGGAGTGCACACGGTCACCACGGCGATCGAGGTCCCCGCGCTCATCGCCCGGCCCCCTGCGCGGCGAACCCCGGCGCGACGGGCTCCAGCACAGCCGGCCCCTGGGCGAGGGGCTCCCGCGCGACAGACTCCAGCACCCCGGCCAGCCGTTGCGCTGCGCCGTCGACCTCCCACGCCTCCCGCAGTCCGGACCCTGCGCCCGGGGTGGATCGGGCCCGCTCGAGCGTTAGTCGTACCGCGGCGACCAGGTCGTTCACGGAGTCCTCGCGCCCGACCACCGCGCCGAGTCCGAGCCGCTCGAGGTGGGCCGCGGTGGCGTCCTGTTCATCGAAGGGCCGCACCTCGGGCGCGGCCACCACGTGGGCGTCGGCGGCGGCGAGGTCGGCGATCGAACTCTGTCCGGCAGCGCTGACCACCACGTCCGCGCGGCACATCTCGTCCCACGGGTCGGCGACCCATCTGCCGCCGGGTCCACCGAGCGACACCCAGTCGACCTCCGCCAACTGGTCGCGGGCCGCGTCCCAGCGAGGGTCTGCGGCGTCGCCGCCGGAGCCGCGCAGGTGCAGCACCCGGGGGCGGCCGCGCCTGTGCGCAACGGAGCGCGCGCCTGCCGGGGCCCGGTCCGCGAATCGGGAGACCCCGCCCACCGGGACGAGGGGTCGGTCCGCGCCCGCGGGCACGGGAGCGCCTGCCGATAGTGGCCAGCCCGCCACCAGGGCCGAACACACGCCGTGGGCCAGGGCGTGCGGGGCGTCGTCACGGCGGCCGGGTAGAACCGTGGCGACGACGGGGGTGCCGGTGAGCCGGGCGGCCAGGGTGACCTCGACGGAGATGTCGGTCCACAGCAGCGCCGGCTCGGTCCTGTCGATCCATTCGGCGATAAGAGCCATGCGGCGGCGCAGCCCCGGCTGGTGCATCGGCGCCCAGTGGAGGCGGCCCCCGGCGGTCGGGTCGACCCCCGAGGCGGACCCGTCGTGGTCCAGCGGCAGCGGCAGGATTTGCACGCGCCCCGGGTCGGGGTTCATTGCGCGAGCGACCGGCGCGGAGGTGAGGACGGTGACCTCGTCACGGAGTTCGGCCGCCACCGCCAGGGCCCGCTGCAGGTGGCCGCTGCCCTGGTGGTGGGCGTAGATACCGATCACAGGGCCGCCCCCACAGGCAGTCCGCGCAATCGGGCCTCGAGGGAGTCGATGCGGGCATCGTGGGAGAAGGCCGCGGCCGCCGCCCGGGCGGTCGCGGTCCGGTCCATGGTCAGCGCGGCGGGGATGCCCGCGGCCAGCGCCGACGCCGGGTCGGGGCCCAGTTTGACCAATACCACCCCGGGCTGCCCGCTGAGGATCTCGCGGGTGCCGCCCCGGGCCAGCGCGACGACCGGCGTGCCGCAGGCCAGTGCCTCGACGGAGGTGAGTCCGAACGGCTCCTCCCAGCAGGGGGTCACGAGCGCGACCGACGCCCCGGCCACTAGCGGAACCAGCGCGTCCCGGCCGAGTGGTCCGTGGAAGCGGACGGCCTCGCCGGCCGCGCGCAGTCGCGGGGCCAGGACTCTGTTCATGTAGTCGCGGTCGCCGACGCGGCCCGCGATATCGAGTTCCAAGCCTGCCCGGCGGGCCGCCTCCACGGCCAGGTGCGGCCCCTTCTCGGGCACGATCCGCCCCATCCACACCGCTCGATGCGGACCGGTGGGCGCGGGGCGGGGCGACCAGACCGTCATGTCGACGCCGTTGGGCAGGACCTCGGCGCCGTGCGGGATCTGCCACGCGCTCAGCACCGAGCGGCTCACCGCAAGGACCTGCCCGGTCGCGGACCCGAGCCGGTCGAACGCCTCCTGCATCGCCG
Organism: Dietzia sp. NPDC055877; assembly: GCF_053615975.1. NCBI lineage: Bacteria > Bacillati > Actinomycetota > Actinomycetes > Mycobacteriales > Dietziaceae > Dietzia > Dietzia sp. NPDC055877. Next base: position 67,149 of record NZ_JBSHCV010000001.1, read on the forward strand.
CCAGGGGCGGGCAGTGCAGCGTCGTGATCACGGGCGCGGGCATACCGGCGGCCCGCACGAGCGGGACGTGACTGAGGCTGTGGTTGAGGATCACGTCGAACGAGGATCCGGCCAGGTGGTCCATCAGGCGGTCGAACTCGGCCGCGTCGGCCTCGTAGCCGCCGGGTGGGTAGAAGCTGTCGCCGAAGCCGGTGGCCGCGGCCATGGTCGTGAACTCGAACCTCCGGTCGTGGTCCTCGCTGCCGGCCGCCGCGAACAGGGTGACGCGGTGCCCGCGATCGCGCAGGGCCCGCACCTCCTTGGCCACCACCACCTCGAGACCGCCGGCGTACGGCTCGCGGATGGGGAACCTCGATGGGCCGATCACGGCGATGTCCAGCCGGTCCTCACTTCGGATGTCCACGATCCCCCTGCCGCTGACGAAGCTCCCCGGGCTCTCCGGGTGTGCCAGATCATTGATCGTGGCCCCCCGGGGGGCCCTCCGCCACCGGAGCGACACCCCCGCTCTCACCAGCCGCCCACCACGCGTTCGAGTCGCACTCCCGTTCCGTCGTCGACCGGGGGCCTGATCTCGAGGTCCCGCGCCGCGACGCGCACAGGGTCGGGCGCGCGCTCACCCCACTCCTGCTCGCGTGCCAGTGCCCGCGAACTGCGGACGTGGGCGAGGGTGCGGCCCTCGTCGTCGATCCTCACGCTCCCGACGGGTGGGCACAGTGCGCGCAACCGCTCCACGGGGAGATCCCCGAGCGCGCAGGGGCGGTGGATGTCGACCAGGATGTCGGGACGACGACGAGGACCCGCCCCCTGCCCGCCGCGCCGCCGCCACCGGCCGCGCTCCCTCACGTCCACCCGTGGGTCGTCGGCGAACAGGCCCGCGATCACCCCGGAGTCCGAGGTGGCGGGGTCGACGGTCGCGGCCACATCGCCCCAGCGCAGTAGAGAGACGCAGGTCGCGGCGGCAGAGCCGGTCCCGGAAAACGCCGACCCCGCGGCGTGGACGTGGACCGCGATGGACGGGAGGGCGAAAATCCCGCTGGCGGGGCGCGTGAAGGGCGAGGCGATGAGCGGTGCCAGGCGGGCGGTCTCGGCGTTCTTCTGGGCCAGGTGTCGGACGTCGTCCCGGCCGTCCCCGGCGCCTGCGCGGCCCGCCCAGTCCGGGCCGTCGTGCCAGGCCACGGCGTCGGGGAGGTAGCGCAGGCGACCGCCGGCCTGTTCGCAACGCCAGGCCAGGTCCCAGTCCTCGCCGCCGTAGCCGATGATCCCCGGATCGAATCCCCCGGCGAGGTCGTAAAGGCGGCGGTGCAGGCCGCACACCGCGGACAGGACCCCGCGCCACAGGCCCTCGCCGCGGGACAGGTTGTCGGTCTCGGCGTAGAACGCGGCGGGCCAGGCGGGATCGGGCAGGATCACCTCCGGCTCAACCGCTGTAGTGACCGGGCCGAAGCGCCCGTAACGGCGGCGGCCCACGACCAGCAGGTCGGGCGCGTCGGTCAGGGCGGCGGCCATCGTGGCGACGTAGTCGGGCCCGGGGACGGTGTCGCCGTCGAGGAACAGCAGGAGCTCGCCACTGCCCGCCTGCGCACCGAGGTGCCGCGCGGCCGACGCGCGAAAACCCCGGTCGTCCTGGCGCACCACCGTGACCCCGGGCGGCACGGAGGGCGGGGTGGGTGACCCGTCGTCCGCGACGATCACCTGCATGGACGGCATTCCCGCCGGCACGAGCCCTGCCGGCACGTGCCCCGCCGAATCGTTCCCGACCGGATCGCGCACCGCCCGCTCACGCCCGACCCCGGCGAGTCCGCGTTGCCCGCTCAGGGCAGCGAGGATCCGGTCGAGCATCTGTTGGTCCCGGTAGTACGGGATCACCACGTCCACGCTCAGCGGGGGCCGGCCGTTCATGTGAGCCACCCCCGCCAGGCCTGCAGGTACGCCCGCCCGAGCTCGTCCAGGCCGGGCGGCGGGATGTCGCGCACGGTGGGCGCGGGGTCGTCGAGGAGTGCGCGCAGGTCCGCGGCCAAATCGGCGCCGCTGGCCAGCAGCAGGGATCCCGGCCGGATCTGCTCCATCTCCCGGGTGTAGTCCGAGTCGTTGACCAGGGGGCGGCGGCCTGCGGCGGCCCAGGTGTTGAGGGAACCCGAGGCCGAGACGTTCCGGAACAGGGCGACCGGCACGGTCACCTCGCCGAGCGTGCCGGCGAGCTCGTCGTCGTCGATCCGTCCCGTCACCTCCGCCCGACCGCCGGCGGCGCGCACGGTCTCCAGCGCGGCGGCCACGTACTCCTCGTGCCCCTCGGCCGGCGCGCCCAACAAGCGTAGAGTCACGCGGTCGTCGCCGTCGGCCGCGAGCCGCGCGACGGCCTCCGCGACCACGTCAACCGCCTTGCCCGGGTGCAGAAAGCCGAAGACGCCCACCGAGCGAGGGTCGAGGGAGGGGACGGCGCGAGCGGTCGGGGCCGCTCCCGTCCGGGCCGAGGTAGGCAGGGCGGGAACAGGCAGAGCGGGAACAGGCAGCGGGACGACGACGTCGACGGCGATGCCCTCGTCCGCGCAGAGTCGGTGCTCGTGCCCGGAACTCACCATGACCAGGTCCGAAGCGGCTGCGATTCGACGATAGGCCCGGGCCCGGCTCCGGCATCGCTCGGCGCCCTCGGCCGGCTGCGGGACGTCATGCAGGGTCACCGCGACGGGGCGGTCACGCGACAGCGACTCGACCGCCCCGGCGGCCTCGTCAGGTGTCGAGCCGAACAGTGGATCGGTGATGTGCAGGTGCACGGGCGTGCCGGGGTGCGCGGTCAGGGCGTCGGGCAGGTCGTCGACGTGGGCGACCTCCATCAGCGTGGTCCCGGCGGCGCGGGCGCAGTCGACGGCGAAGCGGGCCACCCCGTGCTCGGGCGGCCCCAGGGCGACCGTGAGAGGTGGCCGGGCGGCCGGGACGTCGGCGTCGGCGTCGGCGTCGGCGTCGCGGTCGGAGCCGATCACGCGGCCATCAGCCCCAGCAACTCGATGCGGGCCGCGTGCCTGCGCAAGCCCTCGTCGACCACGCTCGGGGTGGCGGCGTACCAGGCGAGGTGGGCGTCCACGATCTCGCGCTCAGGCACCGGCGCGCCGTCGACCAGCCAGTCGCGGGGCCCGGTCTCGGGCAGACCCAGCGCACGCTCCACCGCGGGATCGACGGGAGCGCGGGTCGCGCCCAGGGGCTCGCGGTCGCCGATCCGGGGAGGGTCCGACAGCAGGCCGGCGGGCAGGTGCCCGAGGATGCGGTCGAACACCGTGGCCAGCGTGTGCCGGTCGGGGTGGTTGATGGTGTGCCAGCGCGGGTAGCCCTCGAGGAGATCCGAGACGGACAGGGCGCCGTGGGTCTGCTCGCGGACACGCAGCGCCTCGACGGATTCATCCGCCGAGGCCCGGGCCTGCTCGGCGGTCGGAGTGGCCTCGAGGAGATCGTGGTCGCCGGTCTCGGCGGCCACGAGGGTGCGCAGGTCGTGGTAGGGCGCGATCGGTGGGACGAGTGAGCGATCCCGTGGTGGGCGCACCAGCACCTGGTACGGGTGCAGACCGGCGTAGCGCAGCACCGGCACCAGAGCCACGGAGGCCGACGTCGGGAGTCGGGCCGCGAGCTGGCGGTGGCCCAGTGGCAGGTCGCGGTAGTCGTCGCGGATCGGCTGGATGATCAGCACATCAGTGCGGGCGAGGTCCGCGTGTAGGCGCGGGAGGTCGCCGGCCGTCATCTCGTACACCGGTCGGACATCGATCACGGTGACCTCCTGCGAGGTGCGCAGCAGGTCACGGTAGACGTCGGCCTGGCAGTTCCCGATCACCATGATCGTGGGCTGATCCGGAGTGCTCATCGGGGCGAGCGTAGGCACGGCCGGGGGTGGCGGCAACCGGCTGACGCGGCAGCCGCGGCGGCAAGCGGTGGCGACGGCGTGCGTCGGCGGGCACCGTGACGGGGTGATCTCCGGCCCCTCCTCGACCCCACGGACCCGGGTCCTGTCCCTCCCCGCCGGCCACGACTACGTCCGGCATGCCGTCGGCCCGGCCACCGACGTCGAGGTGCTGGCCGATCCCGTACTCGACCCCGCCGAGCCCGCGCGGTGGTGGCCGCACCCGGCGTTGGAGGCCGCCGAGCGCCCCGAGGTGCTCGACGGCGCCGACCTCGTCCACGTTCACTTCGGCTACGAGCACCGCACCCCCGGGCAGGTCGCGGAGTTCGTCGCCGCGGTCCGCGCGCGCGGGTTACCCCTGGTGGTGACCGTGCACGATCTGACGAACCCCCACGAGCCCGACCCCGCGGCGCACCTCGCGCGCACCGGGCACCTGGTCCGCGGCGCGGATGCGGTGATCACGCTGACCGCGGGCGCGGCCGCCGAGATCCGCCGGCTCTGGGGCGTGGACGCGCACGTCATCCCGCATCCCCGGCTCATGCCGCCCGAGATCACCGAGCCGCACCGTCGGGGTCGGCTCGACACGCTTTGCGACCAGCACGCACGTACCCGGGAACCAGCGCCTCGCGCGGTGGGCGTGGTGCTGGGCTCGCTGCGGGCCGGGGTCGCCGTCGAGGAACTCCTGGCCCCGCTGGCCGCGGCCCTGCCGCCGGGCACGCGGTTGGCCGTCATGGTCCGGTCGGATGCGCTGGCCGCGGCCCGCGAGCCCGGCCACCCCCGGCACGCCGCGGCGATCGAACTCGACCGACTCGCGCCGGCCGTCGAGGTCCGCGCGCACGAGCACCTGTCCGATGCCGACCTGTGCGCGGCACTTGCCGGGTTCGGCGCGCTCGTGCTTCCGCACCGCCACGGCACGCATTCCGGCTGGCTGGAGCTGTGCCGAGACCTGGGCCTCCCGCCGGCCATCCCCGCAATCGGCCATCTCGTGCAGCAATGGGGCCCCGATGCCGCGTCGTACGACCCGGCCCGCGTCACCGCGGAGGCGCTGACATCCGAGCTGCACGCCGCGCTCCTGGCCGCCCTCGACGGCCCGCCGGTTCCGCCCCGATCGCCCGATGCGGAGGACGCCGCCGTCGCCCGGGCCCACGGCGAGCTCTACCGCGAGGCCGTCCGGAATTCCGCACGCGATGCCTATTTCCACACCGACCGGCCCCTCAGCAACCGCCGATCGGTCGAACCCACTCGCGTTTCCCCAGGTGGCGGTCACTGAACGCCGTGATCTCCGACCACTCGCCGGCAGTGGGCGGCAGCGGGCGGCGGCGGGCGGGTGGCGGCGGGCGGCGGGCGGCCGCGTCAGCCCTCCTTGCGGCGCACCATCTCGGTGATCCACTCCGGCGCGTACGGGGACGTGCAGTTGGCCGGCGTCGGGTAGTCCCGCAGGACGCCCAGCCGCTCGCCGATCTCCAGCGCGCGCGGCCGCAGGTCCGGGTTCTCGATCCCGATCTGCGCGAGCGTGGTGTTCATCTCCCACTGCAGCCGCTCGTGCGCCCCGGCCATCTCGGCCTCGATCTGGTCCAGCAACGCGGGCAGGTCCAGCCCCCCAGGCTTCTTGACCACCCGGTCCGCGGTCAACGCCCAGCCGGCACTCGCCACGACCGGGTCCGCGTCGGCCAGCCACGCGACCCGCAGCTCCTCGGCGTGCGGGCCCTTCATCACGACGTAGCCCACCAGCCAGTCGTGTACCTTGCGGGTGCGCGCCTCGCGGATCATCGCGTCGAGGTCGTCCGCCGAGAACTCCCGCGGCCGGCAGATGAGCAGCGCCAGCAGCCGCGCCGCCGAATCGCCGGTGCCCCACAACCCGACCGCCAGGGGATGGTTCTTCTTCACCCTCTTGGCCACGGCGCGCAGCTTGGTCAGATTCACCGCGTGATCGTCGCCGTGACGCTCGTTGACCTCCCGGATCCGGGCATCGGCGAGCTCCGCGAGCTCGGCCATCACTTCGTCGAGTGTGGGCGTTGTCGTCGTCGTCATGGCCCGTCGCCTCCGTCTCGCACCGTCACCGAACCGATCCCACCACCATACGAGCGCGGCCTCCGACGCCGCGGCGTGCGCACTCGCGCGGCCACGCTGTCGCGCGCCCTATACTCACCGGGTGCGCCTGTGGAGTATCCACCCCGACCTCCTCGACCGCTCCGCGCTGGTCGCCGGGTGGCGCGAGGGCCTGCTGGCGCAGAAGGTGCTCCGCGGGCTGACCACCGGTTATCGCAGCCACCCGCAGCTCGAGCGGTTCCGCACGCTGCCCGATCCGGTCGCGGGCATCGCCACATGGCTGCACGCGCTGGCGGATGGCGCGGACGCGCGCGGATACCGGTTCGACCGCACCCGCGTCGTGGTGCCCGCGGGCGCCGAACGACTCGAGCTCACCGACGGTCAGCTCGCGCTGGAGTGGGCGCACCTTCGCGGCAAGGTCACCGCGCGCGACCCGGCGTGGCTGGAGCGGCTCACGGAGCCGCGCCCGCACCCGATGTTCGACCTGGTGCCGGGCCCGGTGGCCGACTGGGAACGCGCACCCCGGCCGGAGGCCTGACATGACGCTGCTCCCCCGCCCGATGCGACGCCCGCTACCGCTGCCGGCCGTGCTCGCGCCCGCCGCGGCATCGACGCTACTCGCGCTCACCCCGATCCGCCGCCCCTTCGCCGCCGCCACCGCCGGCTGGGTGCTGAGCCTGCCGGCGCTGGAGCTGCCGCTGCACGTCGGCGTGCTCGTGGGTGCGGCGGCCGCCCCGGCGCTGGCCCGCCGCAGCACGCGCCCGTCCGACGTGATCGGCGTGGGGATGGCGGTACTGACCTGCGCGGGACTGGGTCTGGTGTTGGCCCGGCAGCTCGCCGCCACGCGCGTGCTCGACCGGGCCCTGGCGGAGCCGCACGACGTGGTGGGAGAGGCGGCGGGAAAGTCGACGACGACGACACCGCCCTCGCCCCGCCACCGCACGCCCTGGCCCGCGGTGCTGCTCGCGCCGTGGCCGAGCGTGCCACGCGGCGTCCGCGCCCGCAGGGGCGTGGTCTACGGCCCCGACCCGACGGCCAACCGGTTCGATCTCTACACCTGTGCCGACGGAGCCCCGGCGCGCGGCGTGCTGATCCACATCCACGGCGGGCACTTCCGGGCGGGCGCCCCGAGCCGCGAATCGCGGGCGATGCTGTTCGACCACGCGCGCCGCGGCTGGGCGGCGATCAGCGCGACCTACCACCTCTCGCCCACCCCGGAGTCGGGGTTCCCGCAGCACCTGGTGGACATCAAGCGGCTCATCCGGTGGGTCCGCGCCGAGGGGCCGGACCACGGCATCCCGATGAACACGCCGATCGTGGGGGCCGGCAGCTCGGCGGGGGCACATATCGCGATGATGACCGCGCTGACGGCGGGCGACCCGGAATACCAGCCGGGCTTCGAGGACGTTGACACCTCGCTGGCCGGCGCGATCGGACTGTACGGCTACTACGGCCGGCTGGGCCCGGCGACCACGGAGACGTCCGACCCGGTGCGCTGCCCGGCAACCGGCGCGCCGCCGGTCGCGATCATCCACGGCACCCTCGACACGTACACCCCGGTCAAGGGCGCCCGGCGGCTGGTCAGGCACCTGCGCGCCGCCTCGGCCAACCCGGTGGTCTACGCGGAGCTGCCCGGCGCCCAACACGGCTTCGACGCCGTACGGTCGCCGCGCTATCTCGCGGTGGTGGCGGCGATCCGCCGATTCACCGAACCGCTTGCCGGATGATCGGCGCTACCGTTAAACATCACTAACCCCACGACAATCCACCCGATCACCCCATCACCCCAGGAGGGACCCCGGATGAACCGAACCGCCCTCGTCATCGGCTGCGGTGGGACGATCGGCGCGGCGTGGACGATCGCCGCCCTCCACGCGCTGGCCGAGCAGACCGGCTTCGAGCCCCGCGACGCCGACGTGCTGCAGGGCACCTCCGCGGGCGCCGAGCTGGTGACCATGCTGGGCGGCGGCGTCGGCATCGACGAACTGGTGGACATGCAGCGCGGCGAGGCCGAGGACCCCCGGCTCCGCAGCCACATCGCGGCCACGCCGCCCGGCGTCCCACCGCTTCCCGGGCCGCCACTGCTCAACCCCGGACTCCTGCGGACGCAATCCGGGCTGGCCGCCCTCACCGGCCTGGCCCCCACCGGGCGCGGTGACATGACGTGGCTGCAGCGGCTGGCCGACGGCTTCGAGGTGGGCTCCTGGCTGCCGCATCGCGCCGCGCGGATGATCGCCTACGACGTGCGGGCCGGCGAGCGGGTCGTGTTCGGCGCGCCGGGTTCGCCGATCGCGACCGTCGGCGAGGCGCTGCGGGCGTCCTGGTCGACCCCTGGGTGGATGCCTCCGGTCGCCATCGGGGACCGCATCTTCGTCGACGGCGGTATGGGCTCGTCCGCCTCCGTGGACCTGATCTCGCCCGAGGACGCGGATCTGATCTACGTCGTCGCCCCCATGACCTCGGCGCCCGGCGTCCGCGTCCCCGGCTTCGGCGGCGCGGTCGAGTACCGACTCCTGCGGCGTCCGATGTCCGCGGGCCTGGCCGCCGAGGTCGCGGCCGTCCGGGCCCGGGGGACCACCGTCGTCCCCATCCTGCCCACCGCCACCGACCTCGCCGGTCTGGGCGCCCACTTCATGAGCGCGTCCCGGCGGGTGGCGGCGTTCGAGCACTCCATGAGGACCGCGCCGGAGACCGTCCGCGCCGCGCTGTCCGCGAACGGGGCCGGCGTATGAGTCCTGCCCACCCGCGCGAACCGCGCGTGGTGATCATCGGGGCGGGGGTCGCCGGCATCACCGCCCTCCACGTCTTCCGCGAGCAGGGATTCACCGACGTCACAGTCCTCGAGAAGGGCTCCGACGTGGGCGGGGTCTGGCACTGGAACCGCTACCCGGGCCTGACCTGCGACGTGCCCTCGCAGCTGTATCAGTTCGGGTTCGCCCCCAAGCCGGATTGGTCTCACGTGTGGGCCGACGGGAGTCAGATCCAGCGTTACCACCGCCGGGTGGTCGACGATCACGGCCTGGACCGGTTCATCCGGACGAACACCGAGGTCGTCGCCGCCCGCTGGCACGAGGACGACGCCCACTGGGAACTGACGACAGCCTGCAGCGAGACGCTCCACGCCGACGTGGTGGTGTTCGCGACCGGGGTGCTGCACCACCCGTCGGTGCCTGCGATCCCCGGGCTCGAGGACTTCGCCGGCGAGGTGGTCCACACGGCGCGCTGGCCAGACGGGCTGTCCACCGCCGGCCGGCGCGTCGCGGTGCTCGGTACCGGCTCCACGGGCGTCCAGGTGGTGTCCGCCCTCATCCGGGACGCCGCCTCGGTCACGCATCACGTCCGATCGCCACAGTGGATCCTGTGGGCCCCGATGGGGGTGCGCCAGCTCGTCGTCGTCGGATCCGTCCTCCGGCGGTTCCCGACCGCACACCGCGCGCTGTACGCGGCGCTGCAGTGGGGCTCGGGCATCCTCGCCGACATCACCACCCGGCCGTCGTGGCGACGACGCGCGGTACAGACCTACGCGCGGCTCTCACTGCGCTTACAGGTCCGTGACCCCGACCTGCGCGCGCAACTCACCCCGGCCGACGAGCCGCTGTGCAAACGTCAGGTGGTCTCGGGGACCTACTACCGCGCCATCCAACAGGACCACGCCGAACTGGTGACGGCGCCGATCGCCCAGGTGACACCCGGCGGGATCCGCACGGCCGACGGCGTCGAGCGCCCGGCCGACGTCATCGTGCTGGCGACGGGATTCCGGGCGCACAACTACATGCTGCCCATGGAGATCGTCGGCCGCGACGGTCGGACTCTGGACGATGAGTGGCGCCACGGCCCGCGCGCCTACCGGATGACGGCGATCCCGGGATTCCCGAACGCCTTCACCGTCCTCGGCCCCAACTCCCCGACCGGCTCCATCTCCCTGCAGCACACCGCGGAGCTCACCGCCCGCTACATCGCCCACTGGTTGGGGCTGCTGCGCGACGGCCCGATCTCCTCGGTGGAGGTGACCGAGGAGGCGACCGCGGACTTCAACGCCGAGGTGGCGGACGCGATGGGCCCGACGGTCTGGAACACCGGGTGCAACTCCTGGTACTTCCACTCCGGCGGCGCGATCGATCTGTTCCCGTTCGACCGCGCCCGTCTCGCCGAGTTGCTCGCCGAGCCCGACCGCTCCCACTTCCGGGTGCGGTGACCGGTCGCGCCGCGTGTGACGGTCGGGGCGCGGTTCAGCGGGCCGCGCGCCGGGATACGGGCCGCGTCCCGTCGCCGAGGTCCGGGTCGGGCAGGCGGCGGCTCGGGTCGGCCAGCCCGATCAGGTGTCCGTCGGCGGCGAGGCGGCGCATGCCGTCGAGCAGCATCCGGCGGGCGCTGGTGTTGACCGACGACACGCGGCTCAGATCCAAGGTCACCTCACCGTCGCCGGGCGGGATCTCGGCGAGGCGTCGCAGGACGAGTTCAGCGCTGGCGAAGGTCATCGCACCCTGCAGCCGGAAGACGCGGCGGTCGTTTGCCTCGTCGTAGCGGACCGAGCGGACGGCCTCCACATCCATCACGGCGGTGTTCATCAGATGCAGGTCGAGGTCCCGCGACATCCGCTCGAACGCCCGCACCCCCTCGACGCTGTGCCCGTGCGCATCCAGCCGCGGGGAGAACACCCCGAGTCCGACCTGGGCGGGCAGCGAACCGAGGATGCCACCAGACACCCCGCTCTTGGCCGGGATGCCGACCGTGGACATCCAGTCGCCGGCCGCGTCGTACATACCGCACGTGGCCATGACCGCCAACACATGCCGCGCCACCTCATCCGAGACCACCCGTTCCTTGGTCACCGGATTGACCCCGCCGGCGGCCAGGGTCACCGCCATCACCGCCAGGTCGCGGACGGTCACCGTGTAGGCGCACTGCCTGGTGTATCCGCGGACCGCCTCGTCCGGGTCGCCGTCAATGATCCCTCCGGCCCGCACCAGATTGGCCATCGCCCGGTTGCGGAACGCGGTACGCAGCTCGGAGTCCAGAACCGTGATATCCACGTCCAGCGGGCGACCCGCGAACGCCGAGAGCCCCTCCTGCACGGCCGTGTCCCGCTCGATCTCGGTCGCGTCCGGCGGCCCGACGAGGGTGTGCGTGGTGATGGCTCCGACGTTGATCATCGGGTTCTCCGGGCGTCCGGTTTCCGGCTCGAGCGAGATCTCGTTGAACGCATCACCGGACGGCTCCACGCCGACCTTCTCCAGCACACTCTTGATCCCCCGGTCGCGCAGGGCGAGGGCGTAGATGAACGGCTTGCTCATCGACTGGATGGTGAACTCGGCGTCCGCATCGCCGGCGGTGTAGACGACGCCGTCCAGGGTGCAGGCGGACACGGCGAACCTGTCCGGGTCGACGGAGGCGAGCTCGGGGATGTAGTCGGCCAACTCGCCGTCGTCGCCCACCGAGCAGGCGTCGCGGATCTCGAGCAGATATTCGGGTACCGGCGTCTTCACACCCTCAGATTGTCACGAGAACTAGTTTGCGGATAAGTGACGCCCATCAGTGTTCTTCTTCCCCGTCTCTCGTAACTTCACAGTTGACGGGCCGGGAAGGTCCGAGGAAGACACCACGAGGAGAGGATAGAAATGGCCGCGAACAGCCAGAACATCGTCAAGAGCATGCTCCGTGCGGAGGGTTTTTCCTGCCCCTCCTGCGTGGGCAGGATCGAGAAGCAGGTCGGCCGCCTCAAGGGCGTGGAGGACGTGAAGGTGCACTTCGCCTCCTCACGCATCGAGGTTGAACACGACCCCGAGGTCGCCAGCGTCGACGACGTGGTGGCCGCAGTCGGCAAGGCCGGCTACAAGGCACGTGCCAGCGCCTTCTGACCCACGCCGGCCCCTATCGGGTCGCGCAGCGGTCATTCGGGCCGCCGACGGCAGCTTCTCAACCGAGCAAGTGCACCACCGGCCGGCGCCAACGGGCGCCGGCCGCCTGAGGTCCGGCACCCCTGACGGTGGCGGAGAAGAGAAAGAGGAAAAGACCATGACCACGATCCGTAGTTGGCTGTACGGGCGGTGGTTCGTGCCCATCGTGTCCGGGCTGCTCATCATCGGATCGTTCATCGCATCCGGTGTGGCCGGCTCGGACTTCCGTGGGCTCGAGGGCAACACCATCCTGGCCGACGCGCTGATGTTCGCCGCCGCCGTCGTGGCCGGCGCGCCCATCGTCAAGAAGGCGATCGACGCACTGCTCATCCGCCATATCGGCATTGACCTGCTGGTCTCGGTGGCGGCGATCGGCGCGATCATCATCGGCAACTACTGGGAGGCGGCCGCGGTCACCTTCCTGTTCGCGATCGGCCACGCCCTCGAGGCGGCGACCCTCAACAAGACCCGCTCGGCGCTGGCCGAACTGGTGGCGGTGGCCCCGGATGTCGCTGTGGTGATGCGCGATGGCGAACAAGTCGAGATCGACGCCGGCCAGGTGCGCCAGGGCGAGATCGTCCTGGTCAAGAACGGCGCCAAGGTGCCCGTCGACGGCCAGGTCGTGGCCGGCTCGGGCGCGCTGGACGAGGCCTCGATCACCGGCGAGTCCATCCCTGTCGAGAAGGGCAAGGGCGACCAGGTGTTCGCCGGCACCATCTCGCGTGGCGGCTTCCTGCACGTGCTGGCCACCGGCATCGGCGCCGACACCACTCTGGCGCGGATCATCCACCGCGTCGAGGAAGCGCAGGATGCCAAGGCCCGCACCCAGAGCTTCATCGACCGCTTCTCCACCTGGTACACCCCGGGCATCATGATCCTCGCGCTGGTCGCCGGCCTCATCTCCGGTGATGTGGTTCTCGCCCTGACCCTGCTGGTGATCGGTTGCCCCGGCGCTCTGGTCATCTCGATTCCCGTGGCGATCGTCGCCGGCATCGGCCGTGCCGCCCGCAACGGCATCCTCATCAAGGGTGGCGAGTACCTGGAGACCTCCGCCAAGATCGACGTTGTCGCGGTGGACAAGACCGGCACCCTCACCGAGGGTCGCCCCGAGCTCACCGACGTGCTGGTGCTCGATCCGGCCATGGACCACGCCGATGTGCTGGCCCTGGCTGCCGGCGGCGAGGCCGGTTCCGAGCATCCGCTGGCCCGACCGATCCTGGAGGCCGCGGCGGCCGAGGGGATCCGCTACGACACCCCCGAGTCCGTCAAGCCGGTCGCCGGAAAGGGCCTGACCGCCCAGGTGGACGGTCACCGTGTCCTGATCGGCAACCAGGCGCTGCTGGACCAGTTCGGAATCGTCGACGACGGCGCCGCGCAACGTGCGGCGGACGAGTTCGCCCGCGACGGCAAGACCCCGATGATCATCGCGGTGGATACACGAGTCGCCGGCGTCATCGCGGTGGCCGACACCATCCGTGCGGACGCGGCCGAGATGGTCTCCCGTCTGCACGAGGCGGGCGTGGAGACGGTCATCATGCTCACAGGTGACGTGCGGTTGGTCGCCGAGGCCGTGGCGAAGGCGACCGGTGTGGACGAGGTCCGGGCGAGCATGTTGCCCGAGGACAAGCTCGACGCGGTCACCGAGCTGCAGCGTCAGGGGCACACCGTGGCAATGGTCGGCGACGGCGTCAACGACGCTCCCGCCCTGGCCACCGCGGACATCGGTGTGGCCATGGGCGCGGCCGGCTCGGCGGTGGCAGTGGAGACCGCCGACATCGCGCTCATGGGCGACGATCTCCTACGCCTGCCCGAGGCCATCGGCCTGGCCAAGCGCACCGTCAGCGTGATGCGGCAGAACATCGCGATCGCGATGATCACCGTGGCCGCACTGCTGGCCGGCGTGTTCGCGGGCGGGGTCACCATGTCGATCGGCATGCTCGTCCACGAGGGATCCGTCCTGGTGGTGATCATCAACGCCATGCGGCTCATGCGTCGCAGGGGCAGCGCCCCGAAGGCAATGGCGGCACCCGCGCGCAGCGATGCCGACCTCGGTGATGCGGATCGCGATTCCGTGAAGGTCTGACGCACCACGTCGAGGCAGCCCGCATTCCGCGAACGGCATGCCACACCGCAGAGACGACAAGGGCCCGGACCGGCAATCAGATGCCGGTCCGGGCCCTGCCGCTATCGTGCGGCGCGACTTGTCGGTCAGCGTCGCGCGCAGATCAGTGATCGTGGTTGTCGTCAGCCTTGGTCGGGTGGACGGTGCCGTGAGCGTGCTCCGGCGGGGCGTACAGCGAGTACACCTTGAGGTCCTCGTCACCGATGTTGGTGACGTTGTGCCACGAGCCGGCCGGCACGAGGATCACCCAGTCGTCGCCGACCTCGCGCTCGAAGTCCAGCTGGTCCTTGGCGGGGCCCATCTGCACGCGGCCCTTACCGGCCTCGACGCGCAGGAACTGGTCGTGGTCGTCGTGGACCTCCAGCCCGATGTCGTCACCCGGCTTGATGCTCATCACCGTGAGCTGCATGTTCGATCCCGTCCACAAGGTGGTCCGGTAGTTGTCGTTCTCCAAGGTGGCGTCCTCGATGTCCACGACATACGGGTTCGGACCATGATCGGTGGGGCTCATCGCGGTTCCTGTCTGTTCGGTGTAACTGACACTGACAGCCTGCCCGAAACGGCCGGCCCGCGTGGCGCGTATCTACCTGGACGGCCCCGTCAGCGGGCGCGCGACCGCCTCCAGTCCGTCGCGGTCGAGCACTGCCGTCCATCGTCGTCCGGAGTCGATGATCCCCTCCCTGCGCAAGCGGCTCATCACCCGCGAGACGGACTCGGGTGTGGAGCCGGTCATCCCGGCGAGATCGGCGCGGGTGAGAGGCAGCTGCAACAGTGTGCCGGGCGCGCCGCCGTCGCCGAAACCCGTCCGGGACTCGCCGAACTTGTCGGCGATACGAAGCAGCGTCCCCGCGACCCGCTCGGCCACCGTCCGGGTGGACTGGTGCATCACCGTCGTGCGGGACTCGCCGAGCTGACCCGCCAGATCGTCGACGACCCGCAGCGCGACAGCCGGGTAGCGGACCAGGAGTTCGCGGAAGTCCTCCGCAGAGATCCGCAGTGCACAGAGCGTGTCGAACGCCTCCACGGTCTCGCCGTACACCGGACGGCCGAGCGTGTCGAAACCGCCGAAGACGTCGCCCGGCGCCAGCAGGTCCACCACGACGGTCCTGCCGTCCTCGGTGTCGCGGTAGGCTTTGGCGCGGCCGTGGGCCACCAGGTAGAGGTGGCCGGCCGAGTCGCCCTCGGTGTAGACCGCGTCGCCCGCCCCCCAGGACAGTGCCACCGAGTGCCGGTCGACGTCGGCGATACCGTCGGCGTCGAGGTCGGCGAAGAACGGTGTGTGCCGCAGGACCGCCAGTCGTACCGGCTCCGGGCACGCATGCGGTTGCGCGCACGTCGGTCGCAGGGGCGTGACCCGGCGGGCGGCCGCACGATCGGAAACCGAGCTCATATCCCCCACTGTGCCAACTTCCCGGTTCAGGACACGAGGATCTGGGTGGCGTGCGCCTTGAGCTGCGCCTCCGCCCACTTGGCCTGGCGGTGGGTCTCCGGCTGACACTCCTCGGCCAGCTCGAGCAGGCGCATGTGCCGCACCCCCTGGGCGGCCTGCGCGAGGAGCAACCAGTCCATCTGCACGCCGGAGGCGTCCACGTACACGTTCCGCAGGTCCTCGAGCATGAGTAGCTCCGGCGCACGCAGCCGGCCGATCAACTCCGAGCCCTTCTCGCGGACCCGGGCGGCCGGCCCGGACTCCAGCCGGGGAGCCGGATCGAGGTCGAGCCCGTAGTCGACGCCGACCTCCACCATCCGCCGCAGGTGGCGGCGCGACCATTCGGCGTTGTCCCGCGCGACGTGGTGGATCTCGTGGTCGACGGCGTACCGCTCGGAGACCAGCAGAAGCTGCCGACCCAGCCGCACCTCGGAGTGGTGGAGTTCGTGCAGAACGGGTGCGAGTTTCATCGCGCGCCCTCCTTCCTGGATTCCCGGTGCCCCGGCCCGTGGGCCTCCGCCGCAGCGGCCGAGTCCGCGACCCGCGTGATCCGGGCGGCCGCGGTCTTGAAGATCGGCTGCTTGGACACCGGGTCCCAGTCGGTGAGGGTGAGCTCGTTGGCGGCCCGGCCGGCCGCGTCGCGAGCCGGGCCGTCGCCGGTCGGGGTGTCCCAGTAGCCGTAGTGGAACGGCAGGAACAGCACCCCGTCGCGGATGTCGGTGATCCGCACCGTCGCACGGACGCGGCCGCGCGGGGTGGAGATCTCGGCGTAGTCGCCGGCGGTCAGCCCGGCGGCCGCGGCGTCGCCCGCGCTGATCTCCACCCACACCTCGGGCGCGGCGGCGTCGAGCTCCGGTGCCCGGCCCGTCTTGGTGCGCGTGTGGAAGTGATAGAGGGTGCGTCCGGTGATCAGATGCAGCGGGTGGTCGTCGTCGGGTCTCTCGTGCGCCGGCAGGTACGGCGCGCCCTTGAGCATCGCCCGTCCCTCCGGGTTGAACACCTTGTACTCCTGCGCGTTCTTCGGAGCGCCCGTGACCAGGTCGCGGCCGTAGTTCTCGCACACGTCGGGGTGGGCCCAGAACCGGCCGTCGGTGTAGAGACGTTCGGTGCCGTCCGGGTTCTCCTCGTTGCACGGCCACTGCACACCGGACTCGCCGCGCAGCTTGTCGTAGGTCAGGCCCGTGTAGTCGCACAGGCGCCCGCGGCTGCACTCCTTCCAGGCGTCGAACGCCGACTCCGGATCGTGCCAGTGCACGAGCGGGCTGCCATCCTTGCCGCGCAGATCGAGTCGGCGGGCGTAGTCGAGGAAGATGTCCAGGTCGGCCTTGGCCTCACCGGGCGGCTCGACGGCCTTCTCGGACAGGTGCACGGTGCGGTCGACGTTGGTGAACGTGCCGGTCTTCTCCCCCCAGGTAGCGGCGGGCAGCACGACGTCGGCCAGCTGGGCGGTCTCGGTGAGGAAGATGTCCTGGACCACCAGCGTGAGCCGCTCCTGCGACAGGATCGAGCGGATCCGGTGCAGCTCGGGCAGTGACACCGCCGGGTTGGTCCCGCTCACCCACAGCAGGCGCAGCGAGCCGTCCTCGACGTAGCGCATCATCTGCATGGCGTGCGTGGGGGCGGTGTAGTGCGGGATCGCCATCGGGTCGACGTTCCACACCGACGCCAGGTCGTCGATGTGCGAGGGGTTGGACCAGTTCCGGAAGCCCGCCAGGTCACCGTCCGCCCCACACTCGCGGGTGTTCTCCGCCGTGGGCTGGCCGTTCATCTGCAGCACGCCGCAGCCGGGCCTGCCCAGCATGCCGCGCAGGAGGTGGATGTTGTTGACCTGGATCGACGCCGCCGCGGCCTGATGCGACTGGTAGAAGCCCTGCAGCACGGTCGACATCAGCTTCTCCGCGCCCGCGAGCAGCCGCGCGGCCTCCCGGATCCGCCCGGCCGGGACGCCGCAGATCTCGGCGGCCCACTCGGGTGTGCAGTCGGCGACCTGCCCGGCCAGCGAGTCGTAGCCCACCGTGTGCGAGTCCACGTAGTCGCGGTCCACGGCGTCGGACTCGATGAGCTCGTGGATGAGCGCGTTCATCAGCGCCATGTTGGTGCCGGGCAGCGGCGCCAGGTGGAGGGTGGCGTGCGCGGCCACCGGGGTCCGTCGCGGGTCCACGCACAGGATCGCGGGTGGGTTGGGACCGGCCAGTCGGTCGAGGATCCGCATCCACAGGACGCTCTGCGTCTCGGCCATGTTGTGGCCGTACAGGGCGATCACGTCGGCGTGGTCGATGTCGGTGTACGAGCCCGGCTGCCCGTCGCAGCCGAAGGAGGCCTTGAGCGCCGCGGCGGCGGTGGCCGTGCACAGCCGCGTGTTGCCGTCGACGTGGTTGGTGCCGATCCCGCCGTGGGCGATCACGCCCAGCGTGTAGTACTCCTCCGCGAACAGCTGGCCGCTGGTGTAGAAGCCGATCGCGCTGGCCCCCTGCTCGTCCAGCAGCTCGCGCGTCCGGCCGACGACCCGATCCATCGCGGTGTCCCAGTCCGTCTCGACCAGCTGGCCGTTCTCCCGCACCAGCGGCCGGGTCAGCCGGTCCGGCGAGGAGTTGGCCTGCCAGCCGTAGAGGTCCTTAACGCCCAGGCGACCGTGATTGACGCGGTCGCCGGCCCGCCCACGAACCCCCTGGATGCGGCCGTCGACCACCGCCATGTCCATCGCGTCGCCGTTGGAATGCAGGATGGAGGCGGTCTGGACCCAGCGGTCCACGTCCTCCTCGCGCACGCCGTCCGCCAGGTGGGTGTCCACGCGGACCGGCCAGTCCTCGCCGGGCCCGTAGGCGGTGCGCTCGCCCCACGGTTGATCGATCCGCGTGGGCCGCGGCCTGCTGCTGTCGGGATGCGCCGGGCTCATCCCGTCCTCCCTCCCTGGTGGGCGTCGTACCTCGTGAGTCCGCGCGCGGCCGGCCCCTCGAGCAGCTCGCCACACGCCAAGAAGCGCGACCCGTGCCACGGGCAGTCCCAGGACCGCTCCGCTTCGTTCCAGCTCAGTACGGCTCCCAGGTGGGGGCACAGCAGTCCGACGCGGCAGGTCTCGTCGTCGTCGCCCCTGGCCTGGCCCATCGGCCGGATGCTCGGCCGTGGCGGCCGTACCACCGCCTGCGCCGCGGTCGCCGCGAGCTGCGCCGGTAGCCCCGCCGCGAGCGGCGCCGCGCCCCGGACCGTGCCGGTGATCGTGGGCCGACCGAACGACGTACGCGGTTCGCGGCCCTCGAGGCGGTCGACCATGATCCCCGCGGCCGCCGGCGCCGCCGCCAGTCCCCACTTGCTGTAACCGCCGGCGAAGTGGACCCGCCCGCGCCCCCACGGCAGCGGTCCGGAGCGGGGCAGCATCGTCACCGGGTGGTAGTCCTGCGCGGACCAGCCGTGCGTGAGTCGCGCGCCCGGGAAGTGCTTCTCCGCGTACTCGCGCAGGGAGTCGAGCTTGTCGGCGGTCCCGGCGGCCGTGCCGGTGCGGTGGCCGTTGCCGCCGACGAGCAACACCTCGCCGCCCGCGGTCGGGACCGTGCGTAGCGACCGCGCCGGGCGCTCGACGGAGACGTACATGCCCTCCGGTAGCCCGCCCGAATAGTCGAACGCGCACAGGTAGGAGCGTTCGGCCTCCATCGTCGCCACGGACGGCCCGCGGTCGAGCGCCGGGGTCGCCGTGGCCAGCACCACGTCGCGCGCGGTAAGGGTGGAGCGACGGGTGGGACCGGGTGCGGCCGTGGTGCCGGAGGTGCCTGAGGCGTCGGAGGTGTCGACGACGACGTCGCCCGCCACCGCGTTGACGGTCACGTCGACGAACGCCTCGTCCCCGCTGCCCCGCGCATCGAGGCCGGTGACACGCGCGCCCTCCACGATCCGCACGCCGAGCGCCTCGACCGTCCGAACCAGCGCGGCCAGCGCCTCGGCCGGGTCGAACTGCAGCTGCTCCGGCAGCTCGACCGCGGCCCTGGCGGGGAACGGCACGTCGATCCGATCGTACCACCGCGCGGGCAGTCCCAGGTCGCGAAGGGTGCGCATCTCCTTGCCCAGCGCGGACCCGCCGAGCAGGCCGCGCGAGAACGTCACCGCCCGCGGGCGCTGCACGGCCACGTCGTGGGTGTCGCAGAACTCGGCCCACCATTCCAGGCCGTACTGGTTGGCGTCGGCGTAGGCGCGGGCGGTGTCCAGACCGTGCCGTGACCGGATGGCGGAGAGCCGCGTGCCCTGCAGCACCGACACCTTGGCCGTGGTCGCTCCGCTGGCGCCCGCGCCGACGGTCCGCGCTTCGAGCACCACCACCGAGTGGCCGCGCGCCGCCGCCATGAGCGCGGTGATCAGGCCGGTGAAGCCCGCGCCCGCGACCACCAGGTCCACGTGCTCGTCGGCGGGGATGTCGACTGCGGGGACGTCGATGGTGCTGCGCTGCCAGTACGAAGTGCCCATGGTGGCTTACCGTAGGACTGCCCATCCGCTAATGCATCCGCTCGGCTTCCACGCCAGCGCAGAATCGCCGTCTGCTCACACGGTCCGCTTCTCACGATGTACTCCGGCCCGCGCCGAGCGACTCCCGCCGAGTCGAGGACTCGATCGAGAAGCGGAAAGCGCACAAACTCACTCGGGCGATGCGGGCCGAACCCTCTTCCCGACGCAGCCGGGCGGCGAGGCGGCCGGTGGCAGGCGGCGGGGCGGCGAGGCGGCCGGTGGCAGGCGGCAGGCGGCAGGCGGCAGGCGGCAGGCGCCGCAGAGGCTACTCGCGCTACTTGCCGGTGAACCCGGCGTCCACGGGGAGCGTGATCCCGGTGATGTGCCGACCCGACTCCTCCACCAGGTAGAGCACCGCGCGCGAGATGTCGATGGGATCGAGCATCGGCACCGGCAACGCGTTGCCCATCGTGTGCCCGGCCGGATTGCCGGCGAACCAGGCCTGCATCTCCGCGTGCGACACCATCGCGGTGGGCACGCCGGCCGGGTGGATTGTGTTGATGCGGATGCCGTGCGGCGCCAGCCAGATCATGAGACTGCGCATGATGCCCACCACGCCGTGCTTGCTGGCGGTGTACCCGGTCGCGGCGCCGCTGCCGTCGCCGCCGCGGCCGGTCAGGCCGTTCGTCGACGAGATGAGCACGATCGATCCGCCCTGATCACGCTCGACCATGAGCGGCGCGATCGCGTGGACGGTGTTCCACACGCCGACCAGGTTGACCATGATCGTGTCGATGAACGCGACCTGCGCATCCGGCTCCTGCCCGCGCTGGAGGTTGATGCCCGCGTTGGCCACGACGATGTCCGGCACACCGAACGCCTCGACACACCGGTCCACGGCCGCGGCGACGTCGGCGGTCTCGCGCACATCGCCCTTCACCGCCACGATCTCACCCCCGACCGCCTCCACCTCGGCGACGGTCTGATCCAGATCCGACTGCGCGGCCAGGGCGTACGGCACCGACGCAATGTCCTCGCAGATGTCGAGGGCGAGGATGCGGGCCCCACGCCGCGCCAGCTCCACCGCGTGACTGCGCCCCTGGCCCCGGGCCGCGCCGGTGATGAAGGCGACCTTGCCCGCGAGTGACTGCTGTTCCATGTGCTCCACGCTCCTGCTCACAATGCCCGAACGACGACCTGCCGGGCCGCCGTGCGGCGACCTGACTACTGTCAGAATCTAAGCACCCAAGCGCGCCCGCGTCCCTCGGTTGCAAGACATTGCTCCCAGTTTGCAAGACCACAGGTGCGACGAACGGGGTCAGAATCGCACCGAGTGTCTTGCAGTCGCGAGGGCATGTCGTGCAACCGGGGAAAGGAGCGGCGATGCAGCGGTGGGCAGCGGCGACGCGGCGATGGAAAGAGCCCGCCGATGCGGATCAGCCCGAATCCGCCTCGTCCAGCACCTCGCGCAGCGCCACAGCGAACGCGTCCGCATCGCGCGCGACCAGCCGCGAATAGCTCAATACCAGCCCCGTCACCGGATGCTGTGCGGACTGGCTACTCAGCGAGCGCGTCTGCCACCCGGCCCGCTCGAGTGCGCGCACAACGTCGTCGTCGTCATACCCAGGCAACATCACACACAGGTGGAGCCCCGCCTCTACACCTGTCACGTCAACGGTCGGGCACTCGCGCGCCAGCGCCGCCACCAGGCGCGTGCGCCGATCGCTGTACACCCGCGCCGCCCGCGCCAGGTGCCGATCCATCGCGCCCGAGGCCATGAACCCACCCAGCGCGTCCGCGGGCAGCGACGACGGCCCGCGCCGGTGCACCGCCAGCCACCGCTCGACCTCGCGCCGCAGCCCGGCCGGCGGCAGACACCAGGCGACGCGTAGGTCAGGGGCCACGGACTTGGACGACGTACCCACGTACGCCACGCACTTCTCGGCGCCCGGCAGCGTCGCGAGCGCGGGCAGCGGGGCGACGCCGTAGCGGAACTCGCCGTCGTAGTCGTCCTCGATCACCAGCGAGCCCGTCCGCCGCGCCCACTCCACCAGCGCGACCCGCCGCTCGACGCTCATGCGGTGGCCGAGCGGGTACTGGTGTGCGGGCGTGGTGAACACGATCGCGGGCGCCTCGCCCAGGCGCCCGGCGTCGAGGCCGTCCGGGTCGACGGGGTGGAAGTGCACGTCCAGACCCTGCTCGCGTGCCATGAGCAGCGCGCCGCGGTAGCCGGGATCCTCCATGTGGAACGGGATCACGTCGGGGCCCGGCCGGCCGGCACCCTCGCCCCGGGCGACGAACGCGGCGCACAGGGCGGCGATCGCCGAGCGCGACGAGTCGAACAACAGCGGGTCCGCGCCGGCGATCCCGCGATGCCGCCGCAGGTGCCCCGCCAACGCCGCGCGCACCGTCGGACTCGGCTCCTCCCACGGGTTGACCCCCGCGAGCCCCTGCGCCGCGGCCGCCCGCACCGCCGACCGCCACGCGCGCTCCTCCACCAGCGCGGCGTCCGGGATCCCGGGACGCAGGTCGCGCGGCGATCGCCCCGTACGGGGCTCGGGTAGGGGCGACGACGACGAGGCCTCAGCCGCAGAACCGTCACTCCGCCGGGTCCGGGCACCCGCGCGGGCGGCCTGCGCGGCGCCCCGGCTGACGCGGGTGCCGGAGCCGTGTTCGGAGGCCACGAAGCCGGCGGCGGAGAGTTCGTCGAACGCGCGCACGACCGTCCCCCGGGACAGGCCCGTCTGCTCGGCCAGCGCGCGTGTGGACGGCAGGCGGTCGCCGTCGGCCAGGGCGCCGTCCGCGATGCGCTCGATGATCGCGTCCACCAGATCCGCGGCTCCCGACACCTGCCCCAGGACCAGGGCGCCGGGGCGGGAGGTGCGGGACATGGACCAAGCGTAGGCGGCGACCGCGGTCACGAGGCCGGAGAAGTCGCCCGCCAGCGTGTAGGATTCACCGGCAGTGGGGGAGTATCCATCACGCTGTGGACGTCAGCACGCGGGCCCGAGGATCGGGTCGGCCGGGCACAGCGGCTCACACCAACGGTCAAGGCCCGGGTGAGCGGAGAGACTCACGGGGCTTTGTCGTCCCACGCCGTCTCTCACGAAAGGACCCTCTCCGTCCATGGAGATCACTCCGCTGCTCTGGGGCATCACGATCGCGGTGATCGTGGGCCTGCTGGCCTTCGACTATTTCTTCCACGTGCGCAAGGCACACCTGCCGACCATCCGCGAGGCCGCGGTCTGGTCCGCGATCTACGTGGGTCTGGCCCTGTTGTTCGGCCTCATGTTCTTCGCCGTGGGCGACACCGCGCACGCCGTCGAGTACTACGCCGGCTACATCACCGAGAAGGCGTTGAGCGTCGACAACCTCTTCGTGTTCCTGGTGATCATGGCGTCGTTCAAGGTGCCGCGTGAGTTCCAGCAGAAGGTGCTGCTGTTCGGCATCACGTTCGCGCTGATCTCGCGCACGGTGTTCATCCTCCTCGGCGCCGCGATCATCGAGGCCTGGTCGGACGTGTTCTACCTGTTCGGCATCGCGCTCCTGCTCATCGCCGGCCAGCAGCTCCGAGGCGAGCTCACCGGGGACAAGGACGGCAAGGACGAGGCCGACAACGTCATGGTCCGGCTGGCCAAGCGGTTCCTGCCGGCCTCCGAGCACTACGACGGCGACAAGCTGTTCACCCGCGAGAACGGCAAGCGGCTGCTCACGCCGATGCTGCTGGTCATGGTGGCGATCGGTGCCACCGACATCCTGTTCGCGTTCGACTCGATCCCCGCGATCTTCGGTCTGACGCAGGAGCCGTACATCGTCTTCACCGCCACCGCGTTCTCGCTGATGGGTCTGCGGCAGCTGTACTTCCTCATCGACGGCCTGCTCGACCGGCTCGTGTACCTGTCCTACGGGCTGTCCGCGATCCTCGGGTTCATCGGCGTCAAGCTGATCCTGCACGCACTGCACGAGAACAACCTGCCGTTCATCAACGAGGGCGAGAACGTCTCCGTCGTGGAGATCCCCACCAACCTCTCGCTGCTGGTGATCGTGATCATCCTGGCGATCACCGTGGCGGTCTCGCTGCTCAGCCCCAAGGGCAAGGCACTGCGTGCGCTGCAGAACGCCGAGCGCTACGCGTTCCGCTACTCCAGGCTCGCCGAGGACACCGACGTCTCCGACGCCGACCGCGTGCAGGCCGAGCAGCTCATGGACGACTGGACCCGCAAGGCCGAGTCCGTGGCGCCGAGGTACCGCGAGGAACTGCTCGAACACAAGGACAAGTACTCCGACATCATCCGCACCGCGCACGAGACCCGGTTGGCCTCCGCGCGGGCCGCGGGTCGCGAGGCCGGCGAGTCCGAGAAGATCGTCAAGCAGCGCGGCCCCACGGTCTGACGGCGCCGGGGCCTGGGGCCCGGGGCCTGGGGCGGCGTGCCCGGGCCCCGCTGGCCCGGGCCGGGGCGGCCGGCACTGAACCCGGCCCCGCCAGACCTTGTCGACATGAGTGCGAAACTCGTCGGCATCACTGCGAACCCAGCCCGGAAAGATAGCAGTGACGCCACCAAAGTTCGGGCAGCGCCGACACCGGACCACCGGCCGTCAGCAATCCCCGTATCGGCCGCCCCGAACCTTCGCCAAAGTGGTCTCACCATTTGGCCCGAAGTGGACCTTCCCAGCCTAGCCACTTAGCGGATGGAATGGCCTCATGCAGAACTCCGCGACCGCCTACAACCGCCCGGCGCCCACGTACCGCCAGTCCGCACGCCTCCGCGACGTCCGTTACGACGTGCGCGGCCCCATCCTCACCGAGGCCATGCGACTCGAGGCCGAGGGCCACGACATCCTGCGCCTGAACCTGGGCAACATGCGCCCGTTCGGCCTCGACGCACGCCCCGAGATCGTCGAGGCCGTGGCCCGCGACCTCGGCGACGGCCAGGCCTACTCGGATTCGCGCGGAATCCCGGTCGCGCGCGAGGCGGTCGCCGAGCACTACCGCCGCTGCGGGATCGACCAGATCTCGGCCGAGGACGTGTTCCTGGGCAACGGCGTCAGCGAGCTCATCACCCTCGTCCTGCAGGCCCTGGTGAACCCGGGCGACGAGATCCTGGTCCCGGCACCCGACTACCCCACGTGGACCGGCGCCGTGAACCTCACCGGCGGCGTGCCCATGCACTACCTGGCCGATGAGGCGAACGGCTGGAACCCGTCGCTGGAGGACATCGAGTCCAAGGTCACCCCGCGCACGAAGGCCCTCGTCCTGATCAATCCCAACAACCCGACGGGCGCGGTCTACAGCGAGGAGACGGTCCGCGGGATGGCCGACATCGCTCGCCGCCACGGACTCGTCCTACTCAGCGACGAGATCTACGAAGAGCTGGTCTTCGGCGAGGCCGTGCATCACCACGCGGCGCTCGCGGCCGGCAGTGACGTGTTGTGTCTGACCTTCGGCGGCCTGTCCAAGGCGTACCGGGTGTGCGGCTATCGGGCCGGCTGGGTCGCCGCGACCGGGCCGCTCGACCACGCCGCGGACCTGCTCGAGGGCATCACGCTGCTGTCGAACATGCGGGTCTGCCCCAACGTGCCCGGCCAGTACGCGATCCCGGTGGCGCTCGCCGCGGGGACGCCCGGATCCGCGCTCCCGGCGGACGTCGTCGATCCGGGCGGCCGCCTGGAGTCGCAGCTGGCGATGGCGTCGGACGCCCTGAATGCGATCCCCGGGGTGAGCTGCGTACCGCCGCGCGGAGCTCTGTACTGCTTCCCTCGGATCGACCGCGAGATGTACGGGATCGACGACGACGAGGAGTTCGTCCTCGATCTACTGCGCTCGGAGCATGTTCTCGTCACGCACGGGACGGGGTTCAACTGGCCCGAGCCGGATCATTTCCGGATCGTCTGCCTGCCGGAGGCAGGCGTTCTGGAGCGGGCGATCGCCTCGATCGGCGACTACCTCGCCCGCCGCAGGCTCCGCGTCGCGGCCTGAACCCGGCCCGCCCCGCAAGACGCGCCGTCTCATCGTCCAGAGGGTTCCGCACACATCTCGCGAGTAGACGTGTGCGGAACCCTCTGGGCGATGGGCGCGAGCCGGTGACTTCGCGTATCCCGCCTGATCAGCCCTGGAGCGCGGGCTTGATGTAGTCCCACCCGGCGTCGAAGTTCTTCATGAAGTTGACCCAGTTGTGGGCGCCGGTCGGTGTGTAGACGACCTCGTGCTCGACACCGGCCTGGTTGAGTGCCCGCTCGAACGCCGTGGTGCCCTCGAGAACTCCGCGCTCGAGAACCACGCCCACGGCCAGCGACTGCACGTCCCCCTTGTACGCCGCGAGGTCGTCGGGCCCGATGACTCCGCTCCCTGCCGAGAAGAACACGCTCTTGCCATCCAGGCCGCCCACATGGGAGATCGTGTCGTTCTCCCGCCACTGGTCACTGCCGTGCGGGCCCCACATGTTCTGGACGTCGGCGCCGCGCGTCTCGACGGTCATGCGCAACGTCTGGTAGCCGAGCGGGTCCATGGTGGAGTAGTTGCCGCTGAACGACATCACGGCGTCGTACATGTCGTATGTCGCGGCGAGGTGCATCGCCGCCTGGCCTCCCATCGAGATGCCGCCGACCGCAGCCTTGTCGGTCACCTGCAGCTGCGACTCGACGATCCCGGGCAGCTCCTCGGTGAGGAACGTCTCCCACTTGTAGTTTCCGAGGAGCGGATCGTCGCTCTTCCAATCCGTCCAGTACGAGGCGTACGCCCCGGTGGGGGCCACGACGTGGACGTTGTCGTTCGCGAGCGGCCGCGTGTCGGTCTTGGCCATGGACCGCCATCCGGAGGGCTTCTCCGGGGAGTCGACACCGTCGAGCAGATAGAGCACCGGCGCGGGCCCCTCCCCCTTGGACGGCATCACCTCGACGAGGACCTCCCGCTGCATCGCGAAGGAGTCGACGACCCAGTATTCGTAGTCCCCGACCTTCGTCTTGCTGACGAAGCCTGGCGCTGCGACGTCCTTGTGCGGGCGGGGATCGCCGTACAGAGGAGTTTGCGAGCCCGTGCCCAGCGGGAAGTCCGCCGAGCCGACCGAGCCGATGACCCCGGCGGTCGATCCGACCGGCAGCGAGCCGATCACCTCGAGCGCCGTCTCCACTCCTCCCTCACCGAGGCTGGACACGTCGATGTCCTGGGCCGCGGCGGGGCCGGCCGAGCCGATGGTCAGGGCGGTGGCGAGAGCGCCGGCGGTGGTGGCCGCGAGGCGGCGCAGTGCGGGATTCATGTGTCTCCGATGGCGGATCGTGTCGCCGCCCGGTGACGACGAGAAAAGGTGGTGCAGAAAGAGCCGGCGGCTCAGTACAGCGCCGACTTGATGTAGTCCCAGCCGGGCTTGATCTTCGGCACAAAGGTATGCCAGTTGTGGAAGCCTGTGTCGGCGTAGTCGGCGAGATGCTTGATGCCCTCGCGATCGAGTACCCGCTCGAACTCCTCGGTTCCGGACCGCACGCCCGACTCCAGCAGGAGGCCCAGGGTCATCTTGAGGTAGTCGTCCCCGTACTCCTCGATATCTGTCTGCCCGACCCTGGGGCTGCCGGCGGAGAAGTAGACGGCGGTGTTCTCGAGGCCCTGCACGTGCGAGATCGTGTCGTGGTCCTTCCAGCGGTCGCTGCCGCGCGGGCCCCACATGTTCTCGAGCTCGCCACCCCGGCCCTCGATGGCGCCGCGGATCGACTGGTAGCCCAGCTCGTCCATGGTCGAGTAGTAGCCGGAGATGGACATGACGCCCTGGTAGAGCTCGGGGTGCGTGGCCGCGAGGTGCATCGCCGCCTGACCGCCCATCGATACGCCACCGACGGCGTTGCTGCCGTTGGTCGGCGTCCCGCGCTCCGCGAGCTGCGATTCGACGATGCCGGGCAGCTCCTTGGTGAGGAACGTCTCCCACTTGTTGTAGCCCAGAGTCGAGTCCTCGGCGTTCCAGTCCGCCCAGTACGCCGAGTACGCGCCGGTGGGCGCCACGATGTGGACGTTCTCGTTCTGCATCATCTGGTCGATGTGCACCTGGTGTCGGTAGCCGGAGTTGCCCTCCGGCGAGTCGACGCCGTCGAGCATGTACAGCACCGGCGCCGGACCCCGGTCGGTGACCTGCGAGGGAACGACCTCGACGATCACCTCTCGCTGCATCGCCGCGGAGGTGACCAGCCAGTACTCGTACTCGCCGACGGTTTTGTCGATCCTGACGAACTTCGACTCGGTGATCGTGTCCTGGCGCGGGCGGGGCGGCTTCTTGAGCTCCTGCAGCGACCCGGCGCCGTCGAGCGGGAAGTCGGAGGATCCGAGGGCGCCCAGCGAGCCGAGGGCGGACCCGAGCGGCAGGGAACCGGCGACTGAGCCGATCAGCTCAACTTCTTCGAGTCCGAGCGAGGAGGTGTCGATGCCGTCGAGTTGGGCGTAGGCGGGCGTGATCGACCCGACGGTGAGGGCGAGGGTGAGGGCGCCGGCGGTGGCGACCGCGAGGCGACGGAGTCCGAGGGACATGAGGCTCCAGATTCGAGGGGAGGATGTGCTCGGAAAGCTTAATCGATCCTGAGTCCCGACGCGTTACCAGACCCCTCGCACGATCACCCGCGCAGGGCCCCCTCAACCGCTCCGCCGAGGTCCTGCGGCTTCCGGTTAGGGCCGAAGCGGCCCACCACCCGACCGTCGCGACCGATGAGGAACTTGGTGAAGTTCCACGTGATGCGCCCGCCGAGCATCCCGGACTTCTCCGATTTGAGCCAGCGGTACAGCGGGTGGGCATCGGCGCCGTTGACGTCGATCTTGGAGAACATCGGGAACTCCACGCCGAAGTTCCGTTCGCAGAATTCCCCTATCTGCTCATCGTCGCCCGGCTCCTGGTGCGCGAACTGGTCGCAGGGGAAGCCGAGCACCACGAGCCCGTCCTCGCGGTAGTCCTCGTAGAGCTTCTGCAGGCCCTTGTACTGCGGGGTGAATCCGCACTTGCTCGCGGTGTTGACCACCAGCACGACCCGGCCCGCGTAGTCCGAGAGGTCCTTCTCGCTGCCGTCGAGCAGGCGGGCCCGGAAGTCCGAGAGAGTGGGGGTGTCGGCCATGAGGACTCCTCGTTGTTCGCGTTGTCGTCGTCGTTCTGGTCGGTCCCCGACGCGCGCGGCTCGGTCGCGCGCGGATCACGCACCATTGTCCCCCGGCGACCGGCCCTGGTGGGGCCGTTGCCCGCTACCGGCCGCGGGAGACGTCCGGCATCGTCAGCGCCGAGGCCGCGCCGATCAGGCCCAGTACCGCCAGGAAGACCAGTGCCCACTGGACGCCGAGCAACGCGAGTGCCGAGCTGATGCCGCCGACCAGCAACAGGATGATCCCCATGCTGGTGTTGCCCACCGCGACATAAGCGGTCCGAGTGTCTCCTTCCGCGACGTCCACGACGTAGGTCTTGCGGCCGACCCGAACGCCGGAGTGCAGCAGCGTGAGCAGGAAGTAGGAACCCACGAACACGGCCGTGCCGGCGGCCGATCCGCCGTCGAAGCCGGGGACCGCGAGCACCACCACGACCAGCGCGATCGCCACGAGCGAGGCCGCCGACGCCGCACGCGCCATCAGCAGCCGGCTGGACCGGTCGGCCATGCGGCCGAAGATCCGCCCGCCGATCAGCGACGCCACGCCCGAGGCGAGGATGAACCCGCCCAGCCCGGTCAGGGCGTGGGTGCCCGCGGCGACCGACATCGACACGATGAACGGCGGGCTCAGTGACGACACCAGCAGCAGCCCGCGCACGGAGATGAACTTCCGGAAGGTGGGATCCTCGCGGAACAGGCGCGCGGCGTCGGCGAACCACGAGCCGGACGCGCCCTCACCGCCCTCACCGCCCGAGCCCGAGGAGTCGTCCTTGCCGGACTTCTCCGACCGCCCCTCCCCTGCGGGCTCCTTGATCTGCGCGTACACCGCAGCGGACAGGGTCCACATGACCGCGCCCGCCGCCAGCAGGATCGCGATCTGCCCGGCGTCGATGTCGTGTCCGCCCACCAGCCGGATCGCCAGACCCAGCGTGACGGCCACGAGCCCCGCGGCGGAGGTGGCCAGCCCGATGATCTGCCCGCGTTCACCGGACGGGATCGTGCGCCCCTGGACGTCCTTGGACGCGATCGAACACAGGCAGCGGCCCAGCGAGAACATGACGAGCGCCGCCAGGATCCCCACGCCCGCGGCGGTCCCGTGACCGAGCGCGGCGATCGCGGCCATCACCGCCACCGACGCCGCCTGTACGCCCGCACCGGTGACGAACACCCACTTGCGCCGCCGCACCCGCACGACCAGCGGCGTGAGGAATGCCTGCGGCAGCATCGACCCGGACTCGCGGATCGGCACCAGCAGTCCCACCAGCGCGGCCGGCACGCCGATCACGTGGAACAGCCACGGCAGCACGGTCGACGCGCTGACCATCTGGTCCCCCGACGACTGGAACGTGTTGGCCGCGACCAGCCGCAGCCCGTTGCGCGGCACGTCCTGCTGCACGTCGCGGGGCAGCGCCGTCTCGGCGGGATCGACCCGCGTGACGAGGCGGGTGTACAGACGGTCGGGGGCGCTCACGTCTCAGGACAGTAGCCGCCCACTCCGACACCACCGCCCGGAACCCCACAACCGCAGAATCCGCCACCCTCCGCCCGGGTCCGCTGCCCTCCAGGGGAGGTAGCGGACCCGGAACGCGGGTAGCGGATTCCGGGAGCTGTCGGCTGGACGGGCCAGCCCGTCGGCCGTCTCGTCAGCCGAGCGGCCCGCCGCAGTTGGGCCACGCGCCGGCGCCCTGGCTGGCGAGCACCCGCTCACCCACCGAGATCTGCTGCTCCTTGGTGGCCTGGTCGGCGGTGGCGGCGTACTCGCCGCCGCCGTGCGCGGTCCAGGTCTGCGCGGCGAACTGCAGGCCACCGTAGTAGCCGTTGCCGGTGTTGATCTGCCAGTTGCCGCCGGACTCGCACTGGGCGACCTGCTCCCAGGCGGCCGGTCCGGCGGCGTTGGCGGCCGGCGTGGCGAGGCTTGCGGCACCGGCGGCGACGCCCCCCGCGAGGAAGGCGCCGGCGAGGGTTCGGACGAGGGTCTTCTGCATTCTTCGTGACCTCCATAGGGGTCTGGCGTGTCGTGCATCGGTCGTCGGACAGCCGCCGACCCTACGTACCCGGCCGGGGAGGTGCGCAAGGTCGGAGCCGGTGCGAACCGGGGATCAGGGAATCGGCGGGGGGGGACGACGACGAGGCCCGCCGCAGGTCACGGCCCCGAATCGCCGGGTGCGATCGCCGGGCATTCGAGCGGTGGTGACATCGCCCACATCACGGCAGGCTGGCGCCATGAGTGCTTTCGCGAAGGGTGACCATGTCGAGTGGAACTCCGAGGCGGGGATGGTCAGCGGCGTGATCCGGGCGGTCCACACCAAGGACGTGGAGTTCAAGGGCCGGACACGGCGCTGCAGCCCGGAGGAGCCGCAGTACGAGATCAGCAGCGACAAGACCGACCACGTCGCCATGCACAAGGAGAGCGCCCTGCGAAAGGTGCGGTGACCTCGCCAGGATGGATCCGCCGCGATTCGCAGAGCGCCGTCTGCCGCTCCGGGCCGATCAACAGGGCGCCGCGAGGCCGAGCGGTTCGCGGCCGCGATGCTCCACGGCATGGACGGCCTGTTACTTTGTCGACATCACGGCGATTCTCGACCCCTCCACAGTGCGATCCCGGCGCGAATCCCGCCGTGTTGCCGACAAAGATCGATGTCAGCCGGCGACGGCGGCCGCGAGGTTGCCCAGGGTGTCGGCGAGCTGCTTCTCCGACACCACCGGGAACGACAGCTTCTCCCGGAGCTTCTTGTCGACCGCGGACCAGTCGTAGGTGAGCCGGACCCTGGTCGAGTCGGGCCCCTCGGGCGTGAGCTCCCAGACCCACTCCCAGCCGGGGGGCTCGGTGCCGGCAGGGGCGGTCTTCCACGCGAGCAGCTTGTCGTCGACGAACCC
The DNA here is from genome assembly GCF_053615975.1 of Dietzia sp. NPDC055877. NCBI lineage: Bacteria > Bacillati > Actinomycetota > Actinomycetes > Mycobacteriales > Dietziaceae > Dietzia > Dietzia sp. NPDC055877. The sequence goes on from NZ_JBSHCV010000001.1 coordinate 98,939, forward strand.
GGTGACGTGGTTGTCGGTCCGGTACTCGCCGCCCATGGCCTCGGCGTACATGTCCATGGTGAACACGTCGCCCACCTGCTGGATGCGGTCGGTCTTGTAGTCGCCGCGGACCATTCCCGAGCCGTCCAACCGGGCGTGGTTCTCCGGGTTGGACAGGCACTCGAAGATCTCGGCCGCCGAGTGGTCGATCACTCGCTCGACGATGACGTTGGTGGAATCACTCATGCCCCCACCGTGCACGCTGACGGCCGAGCGCGCATCCGCTCCGGGGCCGAGATGGTCGAATGCTTGCCGGGTCAGCCGAGTCCGGGTAGGCACTGGGTATGGGAACCACACTCGAGATCAAAACCGACGACGGAACCGCCGAGGCCTACCTGACCGGGTCCGGCCCGGGTGTGCTGTTCTTCATCGACGCCATCGGGCTGCGGCCGCGCATCGAGGAGATGGCCGACCGGGTCGCCGGCTGGGGCTACACCGTCCTGGCCCCGAACGTCTTCTACCGGCTCGGCACCAGCGAGGAACTGCTCCCGCCGATGGACCTGACCGTCCCCGAGAACCGGAAGGCGTACGGACCGGTGATCATGCCCCGCGTGCAGGGCTATACGCCGGACCTGTCCGACCCCGACACCGCGCGTTGGCTCGACGTCCTCGGCGAGCACGCGCGCCCGGGGCCCGTCGGCGTGACCGGCTACTGCATGGGTGCCCGGCTGGCGGTGCGGGCGGCGGCACTCCGACCCGAGCATGTGGTGGCGGCCGCGGGCTTCCACGGCGCGGCCCTCGTCGACGACTCCGAGGCGAGCCCCCATCTCCTGCTGCCGCACTGCCGGGCCGAGTTCGCGTTCGGGCATGCCGACGCCGACCCGGCCAACGACGCCGAGGCGATCGCCGAGCTTGGCCGGGCGCTCGACGCCGCCGGGCTGACCGCGGTGAACGAGACCTATCCGGACGCCCCGCACGGCTTCAGCATGTCGGACACCGCCTCCTACCAGGAGGAAGGCGCCGAGCGGATGTTCCGCACGCTGGAGGACCTCCTCCAGCGGACGCTGGGCGGCCCCGCCCGGGGCTGACCCCGGCAGGCTGCCCGCCCGGGGCCGGTCGAACCGGGGGCTGTCAGACCCGGGGCCGGTTAACCCGGGGTTGGCCGACTCCAGCGGGCCAGCCCCGGGCGAGCCTCAGCCGCGGCGAGCCGTGAAGCGACCGATCAGCCGGGTGCTCGCCAGGAACGGGACCCGTGTGAACCGCTTGGAATACCAGGCGAACGTCGCGAACGCGTCCGGGGTGATCACTACACGCCGGGCCTCTATGCCCCGGATCGCCCGCCGGGCGATGATCTCCGAGGTCAGGTGCGTCTTGGAGAGCAGCTTGCGCGCCATCTCGTCCGACTGCGCATCCTCCCCGGACAGCGAATCCGCCAGCCCGGACTGGAAGAACTGCGGGCAGATCACCGACGTCGACACGCCCCGGTGCCGCAGTTCCGCGTCGAGGGTCTCCCCCAGCGCGACCGCTGCGGCCTTGGTGGCGTTGTAGGCGCTCATCTGCGGTGCGTGCACCAGGCCGGCCGCCGAGGCGGTGATGACGATCCGGCCCCCGTCCGGGATCCGGCCGGCGAAGGTGCGGCAGCCGCGCACGACGCCCAGCAGGTTGATCTCGACGATCCGGTGCCACGCGGCCATCGACGTGATGTCGATCGGCCCGCCCACCGCGATGCCGGCGTTGTTGACCAGCACATCCAGTCGGTCGATCACCGCGGCCGCCGACTCCCAGTCCGCGTCCGAGGTCACGTCCAGTCGGCGGTAGGTCCAGCGTCCGGTCAGCGACCGCACCTCGGCCGGCGCCTCGGCGTGGACGTCCGTGAGGATCACCTCGTCGCCGAGCGCCAGGAACTCGCGCGTCAGCGCCAGTCCGAGCCCGGATGCCGCGCCGGTGATGAGGACACGACGCGAGCCGGCCTCGGCCGCCGACGCCCCTGCGCGGCCACGTCGGGAAAGGAATCCGCTCATCGGGTCAGGCCCACCTTGTCGTCGTCGTTCTCGTCGTCGTACTCCAGGTCTGCGGCCTCGTGGCCCGCGACCTCGGGGCTCGCGGCGGCGCTCTCCGGGGCCGGCCGCCCGCCGGACAGCTCCACGTCCCCACCGAAGGCCATCCCGCGGCGCTGGTCGCCGAACGCCAGCTCCGGGATCTCCACCAGGTAGTTCTGCACGTAACGCCACGGCCGCGCGTCGCCCTGCTTCGGGAAGAGATGGCCGTCGCGCTTGATGTAGCCGGCATCGAAATCGAGCAACAGCCGGTCGGCGGGCTCCTCCGGCACGGTCGGCGCGTACACGGCGTCGCCCCGCTTCCACAGTTTGACCATGTAGCGCGACACCATGTCGGCGCGCAGGGTCCACGACGAGTTGATGTACCCGACGGTGAAGCTGAAGTTTGGCACGCCCGCGAGCATCATGCCGCGGTAGGTCGCCTGGGCGGAGATGTCCAGGGGCCGACCGTCGATACTCAGGGTGCCGCCGCCGAACGCCTGAAGCCGCAGGCCGGTGGCGGTGACGATCACGTCGGCCGGGATCTCTTCGCCTCCGACGAGCCGGATGCCGGTCGGGGTGAACGTCTCGATGTGCCCGGTCACCACGCGCGCACCCCGCTGCAGCGAGCGGAAGATGTCGCCGTCGGGGGCCTTGCACACGCGCTGGTCCCACGGGCGGTAGTCCGGTGTGAAGTGCTGGTCGATCATCTCGGCGGAGATGTAGCGCCGCTGCATCGCGCGCAGGGCCCGCTTGAAGAGCCACGGCGCCCGCTGCGCCACCACGAACTGCGACATGTCGCGCGCACCGTGGTTGAAGCGCGCGACCTTGTAGGCCAGCGGGCCCGGCAACAGTCGCTTCCACACCGCGCTGATGGTGTCCTTCTCCGGTAGCGGGCCGATGTAGCTGGGGGTACGTTGCAGCATCGTCACCTCGGCGCCCAGCTGCTCCAGTGACGGCAGCAGCGTGACCGCCGTGGCGCCGGAGCCGATCACGACGATCTTGCGGCCCTCGTAGTCCATGTTCTCGGGCCACTGCTGCGGGTGGATGACCTCGCCGCGGAAGTCGGCCTCGCCCGGGAATTCGGGGCGGTAGCCCTCGGCGTGCGAGTAGTAGCCGGCACCGTAGTGGATCCGGCGTGCCCAAATGATGCGCTCGGTGGTGGTCGCGGCGTCATCGGCGGTGGTGCGGTCGGTGGAGGCGTCGCCGCCCACACGACACGTGATGCGGTACAGCTGTAGAGCGCTGTTCCAGTCGGAGTCGGCGACCCACGACCGCAGATGCAGCCGGTCCAGCGCGCCGGCCTCACGGGCGGTGTCGCGGATGTACTCCTTGATGTCGGCGCCGCCGCCGAGCGTGGAGTCGTGCGGCCACGGCCGGAACGGGAAGCCGAAGGTTGCCATGTCCGAGTCGGAACGAATGCCCGGGTAGCGGAAGGTGTGCCACGTTCCGCCGAGATCGTCATGGGCGTCGTGGATCTCCCATTCCCACTGGGGGAAGGCGCGGTTGACGTGGTGCGCGAGATCGATCCCGGAGATCCCCGCGCCCACGATCAGCAGGTCCAGCGGGTTCTCTGGCGTCGCGCCCGGCCGCTGGCGACTGTCGGTGGAAGTACTCATGCCGAGTACCGTAGCCGCGCCTGGCGTCAGAAACCTTCCGTAATGCGCCAACAAGTTGAGAATTCGCGCCACCCGACGCAGGGTTACCCCATGGCATTCATCCGATCGGCAGGCCTGCGCGGCGTCCGACAGGTGGTCACCGACCTGGGCGGGGACCCCGACGACCTGGCCCGGCGCTGCGGCCTGCCGACCGCCGCCCTGGACAGCGACGAGATCCTGGTCGAGGACCTGGCGATCGCCCTGCTGCTGGAAACGGCCGCCGCCGAACTCGACTGCCCGGACCTCGGCCTGCGGGTTGCCCAGCTCCAGGACCTGGACATGCTGGGCCCGGTCGCCGTGGCCGTGAAGAACGCGCGCAGCACCACCCAGGCGCTCGAGATGACCTCCAAGTACTTGTTCTTCCACTCGCGGTCGATCGAGATCACCGTGATCCCCGATCCCATGGGCGACGACGACGTGCTGGGCGTGCGTTTCGGGTACCGCGACGTGGACCAGGAGATCCCCCCGCAGTCCGTCGACCTGGTGCTCCTTTTCCTGCACCGCGCGATGCAGAGCGTGCTGGGGCCTGACTACGGACTCCTGTCGGTGGAGTTGCCGAACGAACTCGGCGCTGCGGAGCAGCAGTACCGGGAATTGTTCGGCGCCCCAGTGGCGGCGTCGACCCCGGGCGCGGTGCTGCGCGTGCCGTCCGCGCTGCTCGGGCAGCCCATTCCCGGCGGCGACCAGACCCTGCAGCAGTTGGCGCTCCGATACCTCGACCAGCACGTCCCCGCTGACCGACGCGGCTTCGTCGACCACGCCCGCGCGGTGCTGCACCAGTCGTTGGAGACCGGCACCTCCTCGCTCGCGGACGTGGCCGGCCTGTTGGCGGTGTCGCCGCGCACGCTGCAGCGCGAGCTCGCCAAGGAGGGCACGACCTTCGCCGCGATCCGCGATGATGTCCGTCGCGAGACGGCGCTGCGACTGCTCACCACCACGGAGATCCCGCTGTACCAGATCGCCTCCGCCCTCGACCTGGGCGATGCGACCACGTTCAGCCAGTACTCGCGCCGCTGGTGGGGAAAGACCGCTCGCCAGGTACGACTCGGCGGCACGCCTGCCGTCGAGGTGGGAGACTGGAGACCATGAGCTCGATCCCGGCGTCCGACCCCCTGGCCATGCTGCGCTCCGGGCGGGGACTGGAGGACGGGGCCGAGCCGGACGACCCGATCCGCGAGCAGATCCTCGACGCGGCGACGGCGCAGTTCCAGAGCGTGGGGATCGCCCGGTCCACGATGAACGACATCACGCGTCGGGCCGGCCTGGCGCGGATGACCCTGTACCGGCGGTTCGCCAACAAGCAGGAACTCGTCGAGGCGACGCTGCTGCGGGAGTCGGCGTGGTTCCTGTCCGATCTGCAGCAGGAGATCGACGCCCACGACACGGTGGAGGACAAGCTCACCGAGGGGTTCGCCTTCACCGTCGAGACGCTGCGGGATCACGACCTGCTCAATCGGCTCCTGGAGACCGAGGCGGAGGCGACCGTCCCGCATTTCACGGTCCAGGGGGCACCGCTGATCACCGCGGCCGCGCACTTCCTGGCCGGCGAGGTCTCCCGTAACGCCCCCGACTCTCGAAGCTACGAGGAACTGCTGGTCGTGGCCGAGGTGACCGTGCGGCTCGTGATCTCGTTCGTCCTCAGTCCGTCCATGGTCATCGACCTGGACGACCCCGAGGTCTCCCGGGCGTTCGCCCGCAACCATCTCGGTCCGCTGCTCGGCCCGTCGGCGTTCGCCGGCGAGGCCAGACCAGCACATTCCTGAGTAAATCTTCGTGGGCGGTTGACGAAACACCCCTCCGTGTCTAGCGTCAGTTACAAATAGATCGCGGATGTCACTCTGTATCGATCCGCATCTGGCTCCCACGCTCCCGGCAACGGCCGGTGACCGGAAGGATGATCATGACTGCTGTCGCACCCGCCCCGTCTGCGACCACCGAGGAGTACGAGAACACGCTCCGGCGCCTGTCGGACGCCTCGGTCCACCGCAGCTTCGACCCGTTCAAGGACATCTCCTGGGACCACCCGGACTTCAAGGCGGATCCCACCGACAAGCGCTGGATCCTGCCCGCGGGGATCGACCCGCTGGGCGGGCACCCCTGGTACCTGTCGCAGCCCGAGGAGAAGCAGATCGCGATCGGCCTGTGGCGCCAGGCCAACATCATGAAGGTCGGCCTGCAGTTCGAGAACATCCTGATCCGCGGGATCATGCAGTACGTCTTCAAGTCGGAGAACGGCTCGGCCGAGTTCCGCTACCTCACGCACGAGGCAACCGAGGAGTGCCACCACACCCAGATGTTCCAGCAGGGCGTCAACGCCATCGGCGCGGACGTCCCGGGGATGCCCAAGTGGCTGCGCCGGATCTCGCCCATCATCCCGATGGCGGCCGGGCCGTTCCCGGTTGCCTTCTTCATCGGCGTCCTCGCCGGCGAGGAGCCGATCGACCACACGCAGAAGCAGGTCCTGCGCAACTCGGACAACCTCCCGCCGGTGCTGTCGCGGATCATGGAGATCCACGTCGCCGAGGAGGCCCGCCACATCTCCTTCGCCCACACCTTCGTCGCCCGCAACGCGCCGCGCATGTCCCGCCGCGAGAAGTTCCTGGTCTCGCTGGCGTTCCCGGTGATCATGCGGCTGCTGTGCGACGCGATCCTCAAGCCCACCAAGGAGTTCCGCGACGCCTTCGACATCCCGCAGGAGGTCGTCGACGAGCTGTACTGGGACGGCCCCGAGTCGCGCCGGTTCCTGTCGGACCTGTTCGGTGACGTGCGCATGCTCGCCGAGGATTCCGGGCTCATGAACCCGACCGCCCGCCGCGTGTGGAAGGCGCTGAAGATCGACGGCCGCCCCTCCCGCTTCCGCGGCGAGCCGCCGGTCGCGTTCCACGAGCCGGCTCCGGCCGCCGCCGCGAGCTAGGCTGCCATGCCCCACGTCATCACGCAGGCCTGCTGCGCGGACGCCTCATGCGTCCACGCTTGCCCGGTCAACTGCATCCATCCCACGCCGGACGAGCCGGATTTCGGCACCGCCGAGATGCTCTACATCGACCCGGTGTCGTGCGTGGACTGCGGCGCCTGCGTGGGGGCGTGCCCGGTCGGGGCGATCGTGCCGCACACCGAGCTGGCCCCGGAGCAGCAGGACTTCCTGCGTATCAACGCCGAGCTCACCGGGGACAACCGTCCGTCCCGGCCCCAGGCCCGCGTGCCGGCGTTGGTGCGCCTCGGTCCGACCCGCACAACGCTGCGGGTCGCGGTGGTGGGCGCCGGCCCGGCCGCGCTGTACGCCGCGGACGCCCTGCTGCGACAGGACGACGTGCAGGTCACGGTCTTCGACCGGCTGCCGGTGCCGCACGGACTCGCCCGCCACGGCGTGGCGCCCGACCACACCAGCACCCGTGCGGTCGCGGACCTGTTCACCGCGATCGAGGACGAGCCCGGCTTCGACTATCGGCTGGGCGTGCGGATCGGCGAGGACGTCACCGCCGCCGAACTCGCCGCGCACCACCACGCCGTCATCTACGCGACCGGCGCGGGGACCGATCGGCCGCTGTCCATCCCGGGCACCGACCTCCCCGGCAGCACGTCCGCGACAGAGGTGGTGGCCTGGTACAACGATCACCCCGACCACGTGGACGCGCACGTGCCGCTGGACCACGAGCGCGCGGTGATCGTCGGCAACGGCAACGTGGCGCTGGACGTCGCGCGCATCCTGGCCACCGACCCGGAGCGGCTGGCCGACACCTCGATCGCTCCGCACGCCCTGGACGCGTTGCGCCACAGCCGGGTGCGGGAGGTGGTGGTGCTGGGCCGGCGCGGCCCGCAGCACGCCGCTTTCACCCTGCCCGAGCTGGTGGGTCTGGCCACGCGGGAGGACATCGACCTGCGCGTCGACGCGCCCGACGGCATCGACGTGGACGCCACCGCCGACCGTCAGACGCGCCTCAAGCTGGAATATCTCGCCGAGCTCGCCGCGCGCCAGACCGACGCGCCGGGCGATCGCCGCCGGATCGTGCTGCGCTTCCAGGCCTCCCCCGTGGAGGTCGTGGGAACCGACCGTGCGGAGGGCCTGCGGGTGGTGCGCACCGAGCTCGAGGTCGACGACGACACCGGCACCGCCCGCGCCGTCCCGGTTTCCGGCTCCGAAGAGGTCATCGCGGCCGGACTCATCCTGGGTTCGGTCGGCTACCGTGGCGTTCCGGTGCCGGGAGTGCCGTTCGATCCGGCCTCCGCGACGATCCCCAGCTCGCAGGGCCGCGTGCTCGACGAGCCCGGCGGCAGCGAGTTGCCGGGCCAGTATGTGGTGGGCTGGATCAAGCGCGGACCGCGCGGGTTCATCGGCTCCAACAAGACGTGTGCGGCGGAGACCGTCAACGCCCTGTTGGCCGACGCCAACTCGGGGACGCTGCCGTCGCCGCGGCCCGCGTTTGAGTTCGACGCGCTGCTACGCGGTCGCCGACCCGATCTCATCGACGGTGCGGCATGGCGCCGCGCCCGCCCCCGCGCGGAGGCCGCGGCCGCTGTTTAGTGGGCCCCGGCGGCCAGCGCCTGATCGACGGCGGTCTCGACGCCGTCGGTCCACGGGTCGCCGTGCCCCGGCAGGACCACCGAGGCGCCGGTCGCGACGACGGCCTGCAGTGAGTCGATGGCGCGGGCGGTGTCGGACGTGGCGGCAGAGGCCACGATCTGGGGGCCGGCCACTCCGGTGTAGGGGTCGAAGGTCACCAGCGCGTCACCGCTGAGCACCACGTTTCGGTCGGGGATGTGCAGGATGCAGTGCCCGTCGGTGTGGCCGGGCGAATGTACCGCGACCGGCGCACCCGGGTACGGAAGTGCCGATCCCACGGCCATCTCCTCCGTCTGGTCGACGCCCCGGACCGTGAGGGCGCCGCCCAGCGCCATCCGGCCGAGTGTCGGCAGCGACCGTGGGTGCAGCAGCGGATAGAGCAGGCGGTTGCGCTGCGGTTTGTACTGGTACGGGTGGGCGGCTAATCGGATGTCCTGCGGGTGGACGAGCACCGGGACCCGCCACTCGTCGCGGACGCGGCGGGCGAACCCGACGTGGTCGAAGTGGCCGTGGGTCAGCACGAGTGCCCGCACGTCGCCGGGGCGCCGTCGCAGTTCCTCGAGTGCGTCCAGCAGCATCGGCCACATCCGCGGCAGGCCGGCGTCCACGAGCGTGACCCCGTCGTCGTCTTCCACGAGGTAGCAGTTGACCCGGGCGTGGGTGAGCAGATGGACGCCGTCGGCGACGGAAGTGATGTGCATGAGGCCTCCTCCGGTGGTGTCGGCCACTCGCCCCGCTGATGCCGGGCGGTCGACCCCTCGGTGTGATCACGGTAGGCACCGGGGTGCGGGACCGACACCGGTCCGCCGGGGGTCACACCGCGGCCGGATCGTCCCCCGTGACGGCGCCCCGACGAGCGACCGCCGCGCCGACCCGGCGACGGCCCAACCCCGCGGCCATCCAGTCGACCAGGTCCGCGACGTACTCGTGGTGCGGTGGGAACGAGTCGGGGGAGGCCTCGGCACGGACGGCGAGGTCGGAGGTGACGACGACGACGAGTTGCCGCACCCGGTGCCGTGCCATCTCCGTGCCGCACCGTCGCGCCGTCTCGCTGACCAGCACCTCGATCTGATCCTGGAGCGCGGTGCCGCCGACCGGCCCGGCGGTGACGGTCCGACCGACCTCGGTCAGCGGTCCCACCTGGGCGATCACCCGGAGTGTGCAGCGCCCTTCTTCGTCGAGGAGCAGATCCGCGAGCGGTGCCACCACGGCGCGTACCGCCTCGGGCAGGTCGGGCGGGTCCGTGCGCCAGCGCGCCAGATCGGCCCGGCGCTCGTCCTCCATCCGCGCCACGCCGTCGGCGAGGATCTGCGCGAGCAGGCCGCTGCGGGAGCCGAAGTGATAGTTGATCGCCGAGTCGTTTCCCTGCCCGGCGTCGGCGATGATGTCCCGGACCCGGGCCGACTGCCAGCCCTCGTCCGCGAAGCGGCGCAGTCCGGCCAGGTAGAGGGCCCGGCGAGTGTCGGCGGAGGTGCGCGGCATGGGCCGAGTCTAGACGGATTCGGCCCGACCCCTTCCCCCGGATTAACAGTAGGTGTTAAATGGCGGCATGTCCGCCGAGACGCCCTCCGCAGCCACTGCCCCGCCCGTCCCTGCCGCGCCGACCACCGCAACGGCCGACGTGTTCGACCCCTTCGATCCCGCGCACCTCGCCGACCCGTACCCGGCCTACCGGGTCCTCCGCGAGACCGACCCTGTCCACCACCACGTCAGCGACGGCACCGCTGCCCGCCCCGACTTCTGGGCCCTGTCCCGCTACGCGGACGTCGACGCGGCGGTCACCGCACCAGACCTCTTCTCCTCCGCCAGCGGTCTGACCTTCTACCCGGACGAGATCGCCGCGCTCGGCCTGGCCCCGACCATCGTGATGATGGATCCGCCCGAGCACTCGACCAAGCGCCGCCTGTTGGCCAGGGCCTTCTCGCCGAAGCGGGTGGCCGCCACCGAGCCGGTCATCCGCGAGTTCGTGCGGGGCCGCCTCACCGACCTCAGCACGCGCTACTCCGCCGGCGAGTCCGTCGACCTCCACCGCGACTTCTCCTCGCAGGTGCCGACGTTCGTGCTCTCGCACCTGTTTGACCTTCCGGAGGCCGACCGTCCGCTCTTCGACCCGTGGGTCACCGCTCTCACCTCACTCCAGGAGGAGGGCTTCCGCCCCGAGGGACTCGCGGGCGATGCCGTCTCGGCGGTCGCGGCGATGTTCGAGTACTTCGGGGCGCTCATCACGGAGCGTCGTGCGGCCCCCGGGGACGACCTCATCTCGGCGCTCACCCGGGCCGAGATCGATGGCCATACCCTCACCGACTGGGATGTCCTGGGGTTCTGCTTCGTGATCGTCGCCGGCGGCAACGACACCACCGGCAACCTCATCTCGCACACCGCCGCTCTGCTCGACCGGCACCCCGACCAACGAGCGATGCTCGCCGCGGACCCCGGCCTCATCCCCGGTGCGCTCACCGAATGTCTGCGCTTCGAGTCCAGCGTGCAGGCCCTGGCGCGGACCACGACCCGCGATGTGACGATCGAGGGCACGACGATCCCGGCCGGGGAGAAGGTGATGATGCTGTACGGATCGGCCAACCGCGACGAGCGCCACTACGGCCCCACCGCCGACCGGCTCGACATCACCCGCGAGGACACCGGTCATCTCGCGTTCTCGCGCGGCCCGCATTTCTGCATCGGCTCCCACTTCGCCCGGTTGCAGGCCCGTCTCGCGGTCGAGGAACTCTATGCGGCCCACCCACGCCTGGGCGTCGACCACCACAACGCCGTCCGCGCGCTCTCACCCTTCACGCGCGGCTATGCGTCCCTGCCCGCCATGAACCTGTCCGGCACCGCCTGACCTCGCGCGTCAGGTGCCGCAGTAGGTGACGTGCGGGGCGGCACCCGCCGGGGACGGCTCGGTGAACCGCTCGAGGCCGGGGCGCTCGGTGTAGGGATCGGCGACGACGACGAGGAGCTGCTCCACCGGCCCGAGATCCCCTGCCGTGGCCGCGTCCAGCGCTTCCTCCACCAGGTGGTTGCGCGGGATGTAGACGGGGTTGGCGAGCGCCATCTCCGGAGCCGAGGGATCGAGAGCCCGCCAGCGCGCGAGCCAGGCGTCGACCGGGCCCTCCCCGGCGCCGGGGTCGGCCTCCGTGCAGCTGCCCGCCGGTGCGGCAGCGAACAACTCGCGCAGGCCGGCCTCGTCCCCGCGGGCGGCGCCGGTCAGGTGCCGGAAGAAGTTCGTGAAATCGACGCGCGTGGTGGTCAGCAGCACCAGCAGGTCATCGATGAGCACGCGGATCGTCTCGTCGCCGGCTCTGCTCTCGCCGAGCCCCAGCTTGGCGCGCATACCCGCGGCCCACGCCCGCTGGTACTCGTCGGGGAAGGTTGTCAGCACCTCGGTGAGCTGGCGGACCGCCTCGTCCTGATCGGGATCGATGAGTGGGATGAGGGTCTCGGCGAAGCGGGCGAGGTTCCACTGCACGATCCCCGGCTGGTTGCCGTACGCGTAGCGGCCGCCGGTGTCGATGGAGCTGAAGACCGTGGCCGGGTCGTAGGACTCCATGAATGCGCACGGTCCGTAGTCGATCGTCTCGCCGGAGATCGTGGTGTTGTCCGTGTTCATGACGCCGTGGATGAATCCCAACAGCATCCAGCGGGCCACGAGGTCGGCCTGCCGGCGCAGCACGGAGGCGAACAGTTCCAGGTACGGATTGTCCGAGTCGGCGGCGTCGGGGTGGTGCCGGGCGATCGCGTGGTCGGCCAGTCGACGCAACACGGAGTCGGCGTTGTCGTCGTCGTGATCTGCGCCCGCACCGCCGGGCACGGCGCTGTTCCCATTGTCGCGCGCAGCGGCCTTCTCGGCCTCGTGCGCGGCGAGGGCGCGCGCGAACTGGAACGTCCCCACCCTCTCGTGGCCGGCCGCGACCCTGGCGAGCACCGCGCCCGGGAGCGGCTGCTCGCGGTAGACGGTGTCGCCGGTCGCGGTCACCGCCAACGAGCGGGTGGTGGGCACGCCGAGTGCATGCATGGCCTCGCTGATGACGTACTCGCGCAGCATCGGGCCGACCGCCGCCAGCCCGTCCCCGCCGCGGGCGAACGGGGTGCGACCCGAGCCCTTGAGGTGCAGGTCGCGGCCGTCGGGGAACTCGCCCAACAGCAGCGCCCGCCCGTCGCCGAGCCGCGGCGAGTAGCCACCGAACTGGTGCCCGGCGTAGGCCTGGGCGGCCGGCGTCGCACCCACGGGAACGTGGTTGCCGACCAGCAGGCGGGTGCCCTCGTCGCTGCGTAGGTACGCGGGGTCCAGGCCGAGCTCGGCGGCGAGCGACTCGTTGAGGAGCAACACCTCCGGCGCGGCGGCCTCCGCAGCACGCCAGGGCACCACCAGGTCTGCGAGCTCGGTGGCGTAGCGGGCGCCGAGGCGCGGCGCGGCGGACTGCGGGGTACTCATGCCCCGACGATACGGATCACGGCGCCCGCGAACACCCCCGCCGACGAGCAGGCCGCCTTCGACCATCAGCTCTCCGGGCTGGAGCAGGTCGCGGGCACCTCCGACGTCACGCCCGAGCGCGGCGAGATCTGCGGCTACCGCGCCTGAACCCTCGGATATGACCTGTCGGCGATGGGCGCCATCCCGGTGCGTCCCGCGGAGGTGCAGATCATCGTGGTCCCGCACGAGGACCGGTCGCTCACCTACACCATGACCGCCCAGTCGACCGCGCCCGTCGACCCCGCCTTCGAGGAGGCGGTGGAGGAGATCTCCTCCGGAGTGCAGATCACCGACTGAGCCCCGAGGCCTGCTCCAGGCTCAACGGGCGGCCCTGGCGGCGGTCGCCAGCGGGCCGGCTCAGGTCGAGCACGTCGGTCAAGTCCTCGATGTGATGGTCCGGCCGGGCCCCGGCCAGGATCGTGGCGTGCTGATAGCCACCCCCGATCGAGACCGTCGTGTACCCCGCCGCCCGCGCCGACGTGATGTCGTAGGCGGTGTCGCCGACGTAGAGTGCGGGTTCGCCGAGGTGACGCAATGAGCGGAGACACGCCACCTTGTCCTCGACATCTGTATGGACCAGATCGAACAGCCCGTCGAGTCCGTTGGCCCGGAGGTCCTCACGCACGCTCCCCGGTGCCGCCGCGGTGACGACCCCCGTGACCACACCCCGCTCGCGCAGTGCGGCGACCGTCCGCCGTGCGGACTCGCGCGCCGCCGCCTCGACCTCCATCGCGCGGTTCCAGTGCGCGGACGCCTCCGCCGTGTACTCCTGCGGCACCCCCAAGCCTAAGAACCAGTCGAGCAGCGGCAGAGTGAAGCCCAGCTGGAACTCTTCCTCCGAGAGCACCATCCCGAACTTCTCCAGCGCCTGATTGGCCGCCTCGGCGGCCCGGGCCACGTCGTTCATCACCGTGCCGTTCCAGTCGAAGAGGACGAGAGGCGGACTTTCCACGCCCGGGCCGGGCTGGGGGACGGACGGGTGGTCGGGGGTCGGCGTCGACATGGCGCTCCTGCGATATGCGGTCGGTACGTGTGTAGAGAACACCGACGATTGAAACCCAGTTTCATTACGAGCAGCTGAATGAAAGTTACATACGCCGTTCACTCATGAAACCTGCTCGGTTCACCTCGACTGCCTAGCTTTCTCTTCCGTGAACACAGTCGAGAGCGCCCGGGAGATCGAGACCGCCGGCGATGTCAGAAACCTCATCCGCACCAACCTCCCGGGGTTCTCCCCGGCGGAGCGGCGCGTGGCCGACGCGGTGCTCGCCGACCCCCTCGAGGTGCTGGACGCCTCGGTCACCGAACTCGCCGACCGGGCCAGCACCTCGGCCGCCACCGTGGTGCGGATGTGCACGAGCATCGGGCTCAAGGGTTACCAGGAGCTCAAGACCCGGCTCGCCGTGGAGTACGTGCCCGATGCCGACGCCGCCACTGACAGCGCGGTCGGAGCCGGAGCGAGCCTCACCGCGACGCTGCTGCGCGACTTCGCGTCCGCGCTCAAGGACACGGCCGCCGTCCTGGACATCGGCGAGGTCGAGAACGTCGTGGAGGCACTCCTGTCCGCGCGGCGCATCCAGTTCGCCGCAGTCGGCACCTCGGCGATGCTCGCGTTCGACGGCTCCTACCGGCTCACCACCCTCGGCATGAGCGCGTTCTACGTCGGCGACGTCCACGCGCAGCACATGCAGGCGCGGATGCTCGGGCCCGGGGACGTCCTGTTCGTGGTGAGCCACACCGGCTCGACCTTCGAGACCCTCGCCGCGGTCCGGTCCGCCCGGACCGCCGGCGCGACCGTTCTGGCGATCACCAGTTTCGCCCGCTCCCCGCTGACGGAACTGTGCGACCACGCGATCATCGCCGGCAGCGCCGAGACCCGGATCCGGGTCGAGGCCGTGGCCAGTCGACTCGTCCACCTCGCCGTCCTCGACGCGCTCCATGTACTCATCCGTCAGCGACTCCCGGATGCCGACGAGCATCTGCGGGCCGCTGCGGACGTCCTGGCCGAACACCGGTTCTGACCACCGGCCCACCCCCACCACACCCGAGAAGCAGGTAGATACCCCATGCACGGAACAGTGCGTGCCCCCGACGGTGCCGGAATCCCCGGTATCGTCGTCACCGACGGCCGCGCCTCGGTCACCACCGACGCCGACGGCCGCTACGACCTCCCCGGCGACGGGAGATTCGTCTCCGTCCGCCGCCCCGCCGGCGTCACCGCCGAACCGTGGTGGCACCGCGTCGCCACGGACGAGACCGGCTCCGCCGGTGCCCCCGCCTCCCCGACCGACCCCGGCGCACCCGCAGCTCAGTCAGCACCCACCGACTTCCTCCTGACCCCGACCCCGCAGACGCTGCCGTACGAGTTCGTCCACCTCACCGACACCCACCTCAGCGACCCGAGCGCTCCCAGCACCCCGCGCCGGGCGGCCTCGCTCTACCCGGAGGGCTCCTCGGCCGACCAGTTCGCGACCCTGCTCGCCGAGCTGCCCAGCCTCGCCCCCGACGCCCAGGCCGTGTTCCTCACCGGCGATCTGGTCGATGAGGGCACCGCCACCGAATACGAGTCCCTGCTGCGGGTCCTGGCCTCCAGCGCGCGGCCGGTCCACGCGATCGCCGGCAACCACGACCACATGAACGGCATCCACGACTCCGTGGTCTCGCCGAACGGCTACCTCACCAACACCGGCGACCCGGCCCTGTACGAGCAGTTCATGGGTCCGCGCTGGTACAGCTTCGACGTGCCCGGCCTCCACGTGGTGGCCATGGACTGGCACACCCACGAGCTCGGGATCGACTCCGCTCTCCAGGAGGAGTGGCTGCGCGGGGACCTGGCCCTGGTCCCGGATGAGATGCCGTGGATCCTGCTGTTCCACGACCAGCCGAGCGCCGCCGTTCTGGACGCCGCGCCGCGCCCGCCGCTGGCCACCTTCTCCGGCCACTGGCACACCTCCCGCGTGGTCCGCATCGACGGGACGCTGCACGTCAACACCCCGCCGACGTTCTTCGCCGGGCTCGACTACACCCCGCCGATGCTCCGCCGCGTCATCTGGGACGGGCAGCAGGTCGCGGTGAACTCCGTCGTCGTCGCCCCCGACACCGCCCGCCCCGTGCCGACGGTGAGCGCCACGGCCACCGTCGTGGGCTCCGGACGCCCCGGCCCCCGGGGACCCGCGCGGTGGGTCACCCCCCTATCCGGCGCCGCGGTACGGCAGGGCGTGGGGAGCGACGACGACGACATCGTGGTGGGCTCACAGCTCGAGGACGCGGCCGCCGGGTCGGTCGACCTGATCGACCGCTCGACCGGCGAGATCCGCTGGTCGGTCACCACCGCGGCCGCGGTCAAGAGCACCCCCGCGATCGGCGGCGACCTCGTGGTGGTCGCGGACGTCACCGGGGCGGTCCACGGTCTCGACCGCGGCACCGGCAACCCGGTCTGGACGAGTCCGTCCTCCGACCCGTACCGCCGCTTCGCCTGGGGCGCCCCGGTGATCGACTCGGGTCGCGTCGTGGTGGGCGACCAGGCCGACCTGCGCTGCCTCGACCTGGCCACCGGCGAGGTGCTGTGGCGGCGCACCGACATCGCGCCGCACCACAACCTGTGCAATCATTCCGCGCCGCTGGTCGTGGGCGATCTCGTGGTGGTGGGCTTCTGGCCCAGCCCTGATCACCCGCTGGGGATCGACCTGGCCACCGGCCGTGACCGCTGGAACGCCCCCGGGCCGGACGCCGCGGCGCCCGCGGACTCCGCCGCGGCCAAGCGTCTTCTGGTGATGGGCACCGGCGCCCACGACGAGGCCACCGGCGCCGCGATCCTGCCGGCCCACGGCCTCACGCTCGCGGTGGATGTCGCCGACGGTCGGCGCCGCTGGGCGGCCCCGCACGAGGGCGGATTCTCTCCGGCGGCCCCGGTCGTCACCGACCGCGGGATCGTCGTGACGGTCGGCGGCGTCGGGCTGCGCATGCTCGACCGCGACGACGGCCGCGCGCTGTGGGACACCCCGGTCCCCGTCTCCGCGGCGCTGCCGTTCCAGCCGTACGCCAAGGCCGGGGGTGTCGTCCTCGCCCCGCCCACCCCGACCGGCGACCGTCTGGTGCTTCCGTGCCTCGACGGCGCGATCCGCACCTATGCGCTCGACGGCTCGCTCATCCGCACCGTCACGCACGACGCGCCACTGGCCGCGCCGCTGGCCGACGCCGGCGACCTGCTCGTGGGCGTCGACGTGGACGGCCGCGTCATCGCCCTGCCCAAGGAGGGCCTGCTGTGACCGCCACCGCGACACCTGCGCGCTCGCGCCGCGACGATCAGTGGCGGCGCCGCGCCCCGCTGTTGTTCGTCACCCCGATGGCGTTGCTGGCGTTCCTGTTCGTGTTCTTCCCCGCCGCGCTGACCTTCATCGGCAGCTGGTTCCACATCCCGCTCGCCGGCGGGACCTGGACCTTCGTCGGCACCGCGAACTACGAGCGCATCTTCACCGACCCGCACTCGCAGCGCGCGATCGTCAACACCCTCGTCTACTCGGTCGGCACGATCGTCCCGAGTCTGGTGCTGGGTCTGCTCCTGGCGATGCTCGCCAACTCGATCGTGCGCGGCCGGGCACTGGTGCGGACGCTGCTGTTCCTGCCGATGACCGCGAACCTCGTGGCGATGGCGGTGGTGTTCACCTACATCTTCGATGTCCGCGGTGGCGCCGCGAACCAGCTGATCGGGCTGTTCGGCATCGCGCCGATCAACTGGCTCGGCAGCACCGACTACGCGCTGACCACCGTGATGCTCGTCGGCGTGTGGCGGACCGCGTCGTTCACCATGATGATCTTCTTCGCCGGCCTGGCCACCGTGCCCGGGACGATGCTGGAGGCCGCACGCATGGAGGGCATCAGCCCGATCACCCAGCTGACCCGCATCATCCTGCCGGTCATGAAGCCGACCGTCGTGTTTGCCGTGGTGATGGCGGTCCTGCAGTCCATCCAGGCCTTCGACACGGTCCGCGTGATGACCGACGGCGGCCCCCAGTACTCCTCCGAACTCATCCTCACCCACGCCTGGCGCCTGGGCTTCCAGTACTTCGACCTCGGCGGGGCCTCGGCCATGTCGTTCCTCATGGTCGTGGCGCTGGTGGCCGTGGGGCTGTGGCAGCGCCGGATCCTCGCCGGAAAGAAGGACGACCGATGACCGTGACCTCACCCCCGCGCGCCGGCTCGCAGACCGCGCCCTCCCCATCGGAGGAAGACGCGAACGCCGGTCAAATCCGCGCGGACGCAGCGGCACTGGCCCGCACCGCGGCCAAGTGGATCGTTCTCGCGCTGGCCCTGCTGATCTCGCTGTTCCCGTTCTACTGGATGCTGCGCACCTCGGTCTCGCAGCACGACGAGGTGTTCGGCGAGGGCTTCAGCCTGTTGCCGCAGTCGCTGACCTTCGAGCCGTACGTCCGGGCCTGGCAGGAGGCCGGGCTCGGCCAGGCGATCACGGTCGGGCTGATCGTGAGCTTCGGCATCCTCGCCCTCCAGCTGCTCACCGTCATCCCGGCCGCGTACGCCCTGACGGTGTACCGCAGGAGGTGGACCGGCGGAGTGTTCGCGTTCGTCATGCTCTGCCTGCTCATCCCCGGCCAGGTCACCATGATCCCGCTGTTCATCGGCCTCAACCAGGTGGGTCTGGCGGACACCCTGACCGCGCTGATCCTGCCGTTCGCCACCTCGGTGCTCGGCACGTTCATGATCCGCAACCAGATGATGTCGGTCCCGCCGCAGCTGCTGGAGGCGTGCGCGATGGACGGGCTCGGCCCGGTGCGCACGATGGTCAGCATCGTCGCACCCATGGCCAAGCCGGGGATCGCCGCGTTCAGCGTGTACTCGGTCTTCGTCCACTGGAACGACTACATGTGGCCGCTGCTCGTGGCCCGCAGCCCGGACATCCACACCCCGCCGCTGGCGCTGGCGATCTTCCAGGACGTGGACTCCGGGGCCGACTACCCCGCGCTCGCGGCCGGCGCCGCGATCGTCACCCTGCCCATCGTCCTGATCTTCCTGCTCGCCCAGAAGCACTTCGTCCGCGGCATGAGCGGCACCGAGATCACCGGATGACCCGCCCCGACGGCCGGCCGCATCCGCCGGACCCCCACACGGACCAGTCCCCCGCCGACCACCGATTCCGTACCTCGCCCAGAAGAGAGAAGACACCCATGAAGAACGCACGCCCGGCCCTCGTCGGCGGTTCCGCCGCCGCCCTCGCCCTCCTGCTCGCCGCCTGTGGTGGCGGCGGCGCCGGTGACCAGCCGGCCGACGGCAGGGAGGTGGCCCAGGCCGCCGACGTCGCCGAGTGCAGTCCCGACGGGATGACCATCAACGTCGCCTACAACTCGCTCGCGGAGAACTCGATGCCGGTGGCCGTCGAGGCCATGGAGAGCCGCTACCCCGGGCTGTCGATCGAGGGCACCCCGGCCGCGTCCACCGCGTACGAGGAGCTCACCCAGCAGATCGTCGCCGACATCGCGGTGGGCAACCGGCCCGACGTGATCATGACCGGACTCGGCCAGATGCAGTTCTGGGTCGACACCTACGACCCGGTCCCCTTCGACACCGACTCGCTGCCGGAGACCTACCAGACCCAGTTCCTCGGCGCGGGCACCGTCAAGGACGGCACGACCTACGTGGCGCCCGCCCAGATCTCGGCCCCGGTGATGGCCGTCAACCAGACCCTGCTCGACGAGGCGGGCGCCGGTCAGGCCGAGGACATCACCACCTACGACGAACTGCTCGAGGTGGCCCAGCAGGTCACCGACCACACCGGCGAGCCGTCCGTGTCGATCGCGCCGTCCGGCCTGCCGGAGTGGTTCACCCAGGGCCTGCTCCAGAACTCGGGGGCGACGCTGGCGAACGAGGACGGCACCGCGGCCTTCGGTGACGAGGATGGCATCGCCGCGCTCGACATCTGGTCGCAGCTCGGCCAGCGCGGACTCGAGGCCGGCATCGCCGACTCCACCCAGGCCGTCGACCAGTTCAACACCGGCACGCTGCCGTTCGCGATGATCACCACCTCGACCATCGTGGCGATCGAGCAGGGCCTGGGCGACGAGTTCGAGTGGATGCCCATCAAACTGCCCAGCGTCGACGGCACCACCGACCGCGCGCTGCCGGCCGGCGGCAACGGCTACATGGTGCTCTCCGACGACCCGTGCCGCGCCGCATATTCGCAGGAGCTGATCGGCGAGCTGTTCACCCCGGAGTCCGTCCTGAAGGCCTCGGGCACCCAGCGCAGCTACATCCCGGTCGACACCGAGGCGCGGGACGAGCTGCTCGCCAGCGACGCCGCCACCCCGCCGATGGAGTTCGCGTGGACCTTCGACAACGAGCTGAGCCAGTGGGGCGAGGGCTTCCCGGGCGGCCCGGCCAACCAGATCTACGACACGATCGAGGTCATGGCGCAGCGTCTGCAGTCAGGTGAGCCGACCGAGGACGTCGTGCCCGAGACCGTCGTGCAGATCGACCGCATCGTGGAGGGGAACCGCTGATGACCGCCATCAGGATCGCAGGAGTGTCCAAGTCCTTCGGTGATGTCGCCGCCCTGAGCGACATCGACCTGGAGGTCGAGTCGGGCGAGAACATCGCAGTGCTCGGCCCCTCGGGGTCGGGAAAGTCGACCCTGCTGCGGGTGGTGTCCGGCCTGGAGTCCGTCGACCGGGGCGAGGTGCTCTTCGACGGCGAGCGGCAGAACCAGATCCCTCCGGAGAAGCGGGATGTGGCGATCGTCTTCCAGAGCTACGCCCTCTACCCGCACCTGACGTGCCGGGAGAACATCACGCTCGGACTGCGACACGGCAAGAAGCTCTCGCGCTCGGACGCCGATGCCCGTGCCGTCGACATCGCCACCCGGATGCAGGTCGAGCACCTGCTCGACCGCAAGCCGCGGGCGATGTCCGGTGGTCAGCGCCAGCGCATCGCGCTGGCCCGCGCCCTGGCCCGTCGCAGCAGCATCGTCCTGCTGGACGAACCGCTGTCCGGGCTGGACGCGCAGCTGCACGCGCGGCTGCGGGTGGAGATCGCCGGACTGCTCCAGAGCGTGGGTGCGACCGGGGTCAACGTCACGCACGACCAGGCCGACGCCATGGCGATGGCCTCGCGGATCGCGGTGATCAACAAGGGTCGGATCGAGCAGTTCGGGACCCCGGACGAGCTGTACCGCCGCCCCGAGACGCTGTTCGTCGCCGGGTTCGTGGGCACCCCGCCGATGAATCTGTTCCCGGTGGATCCCGAGAGCGGTCGCAGCACGTTCGGCGAGCTGAGGCTCGGCGACGAGCAGGACGTCACCATCGGCGTGCGACCCGAGCGGTTCCACCTCTCGACCGAGGCCCCCGTGAACGCCGACGTGTGGTCCCTCAGCGGCCGCGTGGTGCTGATCGAGCCGACCGGCCGTGAGCGGATCGTGCACGTCCAGACCTCGCTGATGGAGTCGTTCGCGGTGATCGTCGACGCGGACCACGCCCCGTCGGTGGGCGCGTATGTCACGGCGTGGTGCACCCGCGACCACGTCCACGTCTACTCCGACCGGACCGAGCGCAGGCTGGGCAACGCCCGCGAGTGCGGAGTCGAGCTCGACGAGCGCGTGCTCGTGGTCTGACCCAGTGAACCGGGCCGGGCCCCGGGGTCGGCGACACAGCCGGCGCCGGGGCCCGCCTGTCTCCGTTCATAGCAGACCGGAGAGCAGCCGGAAGGCGTTGTCCAGATACTTCTCGTACCAGGGCCGGGCCCGCCACCGGGCCAGGTCGAGTTCGTCGGAGCGGGACGCGTAGTCCGCGAGGACCTCGTCGGTCGCGCGCACGACCTCCGGGTCGAGCACCATCAGGGTGACCTCTCCGTTCTGGCTGAACGAACGCATGTCCATGTTGGAGGAGCCGATGGCCAGGATGTCCCGGTCGACCAGCACGAACTTGGAGTGCAGCACGTCCGGCGCCGGGTAGCGCAGGATCCGCACCCCCGCCTCGAGCAGCTCCTCGAGATAGGACTGCTGGGCGTGGTGGATCATCACCTGATCCGCCTTCTGACAGATCATCAGCGTGACGTCGACGCCGCGTTTGACGGCGCTGGTGACCGAGTACAGCAGCGAATCGTCCGGCACGAAGTACGGCGTGCAGATCGCCACGCGGTCGACCGCCCGGTAGATCAGGTCGTTGAACAGGCGCAGGTTGTTCTCGTCGGGAAAGCCCGGCCCCGACGGCAGTACCTGCACCGGCGATCCCGTGAGCTCGTGCCGGGCCGGGTCGATCTCGGCGCGCACGACGTCGCGCAGGTCGTCGCTGGTCTCCATGTACCAGTCGGAGGCGAACACCAGGTCCAGCGAGGTGACCATCGGCCCGGTGCCCACGACGTTGAGTTCCACCCAGCGTCGGCCCATGCGGACCGCGGATCGCCGTCGGTAGTGCGGCTCGATGAGGTTGGTGCTGCCGGTCAGTGCCTGCCGACCGTCGACGACGAGGATCTTGCGGTGGTTACGCAGGTCAGGCCGTGACGGGCGCCAGCGGGTCACCCGCAGCGGCAGCGACGGCGAGAACTCGATGTCCGAGCCGGCCAGCCGCCGACGGAGTGCCCGGTATCCCCTGACCTGCGCCGTGCCGACGTGGTCGTAGAGGACCCGGACCGCGACGCCCCGCTCGGTGGCCCGGTCGAGGGCGTCCCACACCGGTCCGGCGTAGTCCGGGTCGTCGGAGACCATGTAGAAGAGCATGTGGACGTACGTCTCGGCGGAGTCGATGGCCTCGACCATCCACCGGAACGTCTCCTCGTAGTCCGAGATGAGCGTCAGGTCGTTGCCGAGGTGGACGGGGAACGCCCCCAGCCTGCGGTTCATGTCCACGGTCGCCCGAAGCCGCCGGCTGTGGGCCAGCACGAGGTCGCCGTCGTCGGTGCCGACCAGCAGTTCGGCCAGCTCCTCGTTGATCTCCCGCTGCAGTTCCTGCCGCCGCCTCGACAGCCGGTTGGTACCGAGCACCGCGAACAACGGTAGGGCGACCACCGGGACGAGGAAGACGCCGAGCAGCCACGCCATGGCGGTGCTCGGGCGACGCCCACCGGGGATCACGCCGATCGCGACCAGCCGGATCACGACCTCCACCACCAGGGCGGCGATCGCGACCCAGGCCGGGATCCAGCCGATGCTGTACCCGGTCAGAGGCCAGATCATCGTCCTGCTTCCTGCCCGCCGACCGGGCTCCGGGATGTGGAGCTCAGAAGTGTAGCGGTCAGAAGTACTGGGAGCCGCCGTCCACGCTGATGTGCTCGGCGGTGATGAACGCCGACTCGCCGGAGGCCAGGAAGGCCACGATGTTCGAGATCTCCTCCGGCTCCGCGTAGGTCTGTTCGAGGAACGTCGAGCCCATGAGATTGAGCGGCGGGTTGGACTTCCCCACCTTCTCGAGCTGGCCCACCATGTCGCCGCCACCCATCGGGGTCGCGACGCCGCCGGGATGGACGCTGTTGACGCGCACGTTGCGGGGGCCGAGCTCGGCGGCGAACGCGCGGGTCATCCCGACCAGCGCGTGCTTGGAGGCGGTGTAGTGGACCATGAACGGCTGGATCTTCTTGCCCGCGTACGAGCTGATCAGGATGATCGAGCCGCCGCCTGCCGCGATCACGTGGTGGGCGGTGGCCATCACCGTGTTCCACACGCCGGTCACGTTGATGTCGATGGTCGCGGCGAAGTCCTCCGGCGCGATCGCGTCCCACACCTGCGGGGTGCAGATCCCGGCGTTGGCCACGACCACGTCCAGGCGCCCGAGCTCGACCACCGCGTCGTCGACGATCTTCTTCATCCCGTCCAGGTCGCGGACATCCCCGACGGACAGCAACGCCCGTCGGCCCTGCGCCTCGACCAGCCGGCGCGTCTCCTCGAGGTCCTCCGGCGTGGCCGGGTCGTAGGGCACGGCGGCGGGCAGCGGACCGGCCAGGTCCAGACCGATAATGTCCGCGCCCTCCGACGCCAGCCGGACGGCGTGCGCCCGGCCCTGCCCCCGCGCGACCCCGGTGATGAACGCGACCTTGCCCTCGAGCCTGCCTGCCATGACGGCCTCCCTGCCGCGGTGTGGACCCATGTATCCCTCGTCGCCACCCTAGGCCGATCGGGAGGCTCTAGAGTCGGAAGTCACACGGACCGGGAGGCGGACATGGCCAAGAAGAAGTGGAAAGACCTGACCGACGGGCAGCGGGCCGGGCTGATGGCGCTCGCCGCCGTCCAGGTCTCGCTGGCCGTCAGCGCGTGGGCCGACCTCGCCTCCCGGAACCCCTCGCAGGTGCGGGGCAGCAAGGGTCGGTGGGCCGCGGTGATCGCGATCAACTTCATCGGGCCGGCCCTGTATTTCACCCGGGGACGTCGGTGATCGTTCCCTCGAGGGCGATGATGACGACGACTACGACGACGCCGTCACCGACCATGCCGCACACCCGGAGACCGGCAGCGCTGTCGGCAGGCGCGCCCCTCGTCGTCGTCGCCTGATGCGGGTTCTCGTCACCGGCGGTGCACGGTCCGGAAAGTCCCGGCACGCCGCGCGCCTACTCGAGGACCGGACGCGCCCAGGCCCGTCGCACGCAGACCCGCCGCACCAGGGCCCGCCGCACCCGGGCGCCCCTGGCCACACCCCCGCCCCGGTCACGTTCATCGCCCCCGGCCGTCCCGCCGACGAGGTCGACGACCCCGACTGGGCCGCCCGCGTCCGGCACCACCGCGCCCACCGACCCGCCGAGTGGCACACGCTCGAGACCGCGGACGTCGCCGCGGCGCTCCGCGAGACCCGCGGTCCCGTGCTGGTCGACTGCCTGGGCACCTGGCTGACCGGGTGCGTCGACCGGCTCGAGTTGTGGGACGCCCCGGTCGACGAGGCGCGACCGGCCGTGGACGCCCGGGTCACGGAGCTGTGCGAGGCGCTGGCCGGCCACGACGACGTGGTGCTGGTGACCAACGAGGTCGGTTCCGGCGTGGTGCCCGCCCACCGCGCCGGCGGCGTCTTCCGCGACCTGCTCGGCGCGCTCAACCAGACCGTGGCCGCGCAGTGCCACGAGGTGCATCTGGTCGTGTGCGGGCGCGTGCTGGTGTTGTGACCCCCCGGGTTGCGGGCCTCGGAATCGGCGTCAGTTGCCCTGAGACTGCGAGCGCTTCTCGTTGCCGGGAAACCACATGAGAAGAACCGCGGCACCAGTGACAACAGTGTGAAGCAACGGGACCGTTCCTTGACTGGCACCGACCCACAGGCTCAGCAGCGTGGCGATCCCCACCACTGTGAGGATGACCCGCGCCGCCTGGCCACCACGGCGCATTCTGACGGCCAGCGCGATCACGACAGCGTTCAGAATCACGACAATGATCCCGGTGACCGCGAGAACGGCGGTGGGCTCGTCCTCGAGCGTGTAAATCCCAGAGAACTCTGCGAGACCGCCACCCACAGCAAGGAGGAGCCCTCCGATAATGGCCAGCAGGGCCGATGCGATCCAGACGATCATCGATACGAACGTGGCGGTGTCTGAATAACGGGTGGGTGTTTGCGACATGCTTCGAAACCCTCCTGGTTTCTATCGAGAAGTGTGGTGACATGCTGGGCCGAACTGGATGCCCCGGCCCTGGCCCATCTAGTTGGAGTGCGTGGCGCGGAGCTCGTCGACGGACTTGTCCGACGTCGCCGTGATGATGTCGAGGATGCGGGCGTACCAGGGCGAATCGTCACTCACCACTGAAACGTGGTCCTCACCTTCGGCCAGCGTCAGCCCACCGATCCCGCCGGACTGTTTGACCGCCGTGATGTAGCGCTCTGAGTTCGCGGGCGCGACCATCGTGTCCGCGGTGCCGTGAATTGCCACAACCGGTACGTTCGGGTCGATGTTCTGGATCGGATCTACGGATCTATACCGGTCAGGGACCTGCTCTGGTGGGCCGCCCAGGACAGTGACGATGCGACTATCGCCGTGTGTGGCGGCGTATCGCATGTCCAGTGGCCCGGCCAATGAGACCACGCGCGTAGGACGGAATTTAGGGCTGTTCCCCACCTCATCGTCGTTCAAGGCGTGTCGAGTACCGGCCCACATAGCCAGCTGCGCGCCCGCGCTGTGTCCGACCACGAGCTCGTCGTCGATCGTGAACTCAGGGTGCTGTTCATTGAGCTCGACCACATGGTCCAGGGCATCGGCAACATCATGGAATGTGGTCGGCCAGCCACCACCAGACCCGACGCGTCGGTACTCGATGTTGTAGACCGCCATTCCTCGGTCGACGAGATCACGGGCGTACGAGCTCAGCACCTCGGCGCCAAGTTGAGACTCCCACGAGCCACCGTGGATGAGCACCACCATTGGCACCGACCCCGCGGCGTGCTGCCCAGCTGGGAGGTAGAGATCGCCCCAGTTCTGTGCGGGATCGCCCTGCCCTCTGGTGGGGTATGAAACGCGCTTGACCAGCGGTTCAGCGCGTTCGACAATCGCCTCGTTTGTCACCTCCGCTGCAGCGGTAGACGGGCCGGGCGACGAAGACGGCTGAGCTGGCCCACCAGCTGTGGCGCAGCCGCCGGTCACGAGTACAGCTACTGCCGGCAGCGCCACCATTCCAGCAATGCGATGTTTGATATTCGATTCCACGCGAATCACCGTAGCGGATCAATTCACTAAACATCTACACCGATTGTGAATGCATGCTGCCAATGAACGTTTCTACTCGACCACAGGCCAAAGTGCGTTATCACGACTGAGACGCGGCACGGACGATATATCTACTCGATTCTATTGTGTTCCCACAACTTATTCTTGTGGCCCGGACAGGATCCTAAAGAAACGAGGTCCTACCTGCACAAACAGAATGCGAAGGCTCCGCCATAGGCCCCTCTGACGCGACCTTCGAATATTCGATCAGTCACGTTGTCTGATAGTTTTCTTTTGTGTTTTCAGGTTCCATTAGTGAGCACTTGAAGAGAATGGTTCAACGCTTCAGCGGCTCATCAGTCAGCGCCCTTTATGAGCCACGGTGGTGTCGACATTGAGCGCGAAACATCGCTACCGTGCTCACCCGGGCCAGCTGCTGGCCACTGCATTGATCGGCGTCATCGTTGCATCCGGCGCCGCCGCGAGCGGCTGGATTTTATTCCCGAAGCCGACAACCGCGTCGACGCACGCCAGCCCGCCGAATTCAGCGTTGAGTACCACCTTGCCGGCCCCGCCAGCAGAAGCCGTCCCTCGACCCGACTGCAGAACTGTCCACTGCGTGGCGCTGACTTTCGACGACGGGCCGGACAGGGTGACCACCTCACGCCTACTCGACCTACTGGAGGAACGCCGCACGCCAGCGACGTTCTTCGTGCTCGGCCACAGGATCGCGGGAAATGAGGATCTACTGCACCGAATGGTGCATCTCGGCATGGGGGTAGAAAACCACACCTGGGATCACCCGAACCTGACGCATCTGACCCACGACGCTGTAGTTGATCAGATCAGACGGACCAATGACGAGATCGTCAGAGCAACTGGCCGACATCCGGAACACATCCGCCCGCCGGGCGGAAACTGGATTCCAGGAGTGACACCAACAGACGGGCTCGCACTGACGACCTGGGATGTTGACCCCCGCGACTGGTTCCACCGCCACCGCGCCTCCGTCGTTCAGAACACCCTGTCCGCAGTGCGCCCCGGATCAGTCGTGCTGCTACACGACATCCACCCATCAACGATCGACGCAGTTCCAGGAATCCTGGACGGTCTGAAGTCCCGAGGCTTGGTGCCGGCTACGCTGCGCGACCTCAATGCAGGCGGCACCCTGCCGCACCAATAACGCTCGAGAGCTGACGTCAGCCGCCATGACCCGGATCTTGATCGCGGCGACCACTCCACGGCCGATCAGCGACCTCGCAGGCAATCGATCAACGGTCAGCCCATCCCGCGCTCGTCCCCGACGGCCCCAACACGAACGCCGCTAACCCGCGCGTCGGACACGGTCCACCATCCGGCGGGCCTTGCCAGCAACCCCGCCGCAAAGAAAGGGATCGCCTTCATGCCCCCTGCAACGCCCCTGGCCCGGAGGACGTTCCTGACGTTCGCTGCAGTCGGTGCCTCGACCGCTCTTACCGCATGTGAGCGATCTCAGATGTCCGAGCCGCTCCCGAGGTCACCGGCAAGTCCGTCTTCGCCGATGCCGAAGCCACCCCCGGACATAGGTTCATCCGAGCCCGTTCCCTCAATCGATCGCACACCGCAAATCTGGGGCACCCACATGCCCGGCGTGACAACGCACGTCGACACGACATATAGCCGGCGGTCAATAGCGCTCACTTTCGATGCATGTGGCGGCAGCACCGGCAGCGGCTACGACACCGAACTCATCGCAGTGCTGCAGGAGTATGCGGTGCCGGCCACACTCTTCCTCAACGAACGATGGATACGAGCTCACCCGATCGAAACAGCGTTCCTCGTCGACGATCCCCTGTTTCAGATCGAGAACCACGGCACCCTCCACCGACCGCTCTCGGTAACGGGCAGATCCGCCTACGGAGTAACCGGAACCCGGGACGCCGCGGAAGCCACCCTCGAGATCGAGTCCAACAAGGACTTTCTCCGCAACGCCTTCGGCGTGGAGAGCAGCTGGTTTCGATCAGGCACGGCGCACTACGACGACATCGCTGTGGAACTCGCGCACCGTCTAGCGGTGAGGATCGCGGGGTTCGCCGTGAACGCTGACGCCGGGGCGACTGCCGAAGCGTCGACAGTTGCTGCCAACATCCTCGCCGCCGAGGACGGCGCGATCGTGCTCGCCCATATGAACCAGCCAGGGCACGGAACCGCCGCTGGCACGCGACGCGCAGTGGAACAACTTCGCGTCGAGAATGTCGACTTTGTCCACCTCCCCTAGCTGTACTGCCCACGCAGGTTGTGTACGCGGTCTGCGTGGGCAGCACACCTAGCCCCGGTGATTCACGCGGGCTAATGTAGCTCGGAATCAGGCCATTGTGCGTCGGATTCGCCGAACGGTGACGACGAAGAGAGCTACGAGCAGGACGTAGTCGATCGTCATCAGCACGTAGCCGACGGTCTCCAGTGATGGGGCCAGATCCCACACAGCATGAACAGCGACCGCGCCGACCAGGGCGACTGCGAATTCGTATCGCAGCAATGTGTTGAATCGGCAGAGGACGTATCCGGCTACTGCGCCGGTTATCGCCACGGTGAAGGCGTGGAAACCGAATCCCACGAGCATTCGTGAGACGATGGTGGTGAGTTCTTGGGCAACCCCGGAATCACCGTCGCTCGGTGAGATCGCGTACTGCAGGTTTTCGAACACCTCGAACCCCGCGCCTGCCGTAAACCCGAGCGCGAGCCCCCGGAGCGGCGTTCGGGCGCCGATCACAAGAACGGCTACGACGCCGACCAGCTTGATCAATTCTTCAACGAACGGCGCCATTGCAGCGCCCGGCCCGAGACTATTAAGGGCTCCGGCGAGACCGGTTGCCGCGAGCGCACCCCAGAGCAACATCCAGACGATCTCGTCTCGCGTCAGCGCTCTCGGCGGAAACGCGAAGCGGGCCACGAGGTAGAGAAGAGCTGCCTGAAAGGCAGCGGCGGCAAGTGCAATCGCACTGCCTGCAACTCCCACATCAGCCATGTCGGAAAGCCCGACCAGCGACATGGCTGCTCCCACGAGAAAAAGCACGGCGAGCACTTTGCCACCCGCCCCTGATACGGCGACGCGTCGCCATATCGAAGATGCGCCTTCCGGCGTATCAATGTCAGTGCTCAACGTCAGCCCCTGTTCTGTTGCGTTGTCGACCGAGCGTGATCGCCGCAATCGAGTAGACGACCAAGCTCAGCACCACGGTCCAGGCCACAGCGAGCAGCGCGAGCGAGGCCTCGTCAAGTAAGTAGTCAGGGATCTTTATCCAGGCGAGCAGGCCGAACACGATCGAGGCCGTGCCTCGCGGACCGAGAAATGCGATCAGTGTCTTCTCGCGCCGCGTGTAGGAGCGACCGGTGAGCGCCAGCATGACTGGGCCGGCGCGCAGGACAGTAACTGCGGCGAGCGCGAAGATGATTACCGGCCACCCCGCCCAGCCGAGGTCCAACAGGTAGTCGATCAACAGTCCGAAGCCGAACCACATCACAACGTTGCACAAAAGCGTGACGTCCTCCACGAACTCCAGCTCGGAGCCACCGAGCTCCTGCACCGTGCGGGCCGCGCGATATGTGATGCCGCAGACGAATGCCGCGACAAACCCGTTACCTTCGAGAAGGACCGCGCCCCCGTATGCCAACAAGGCGACCATGATGACGGTGATCCCCAACGCCCGTGTGGATGTCAGCGAGCGCGCCAGGGCTCGGTTTGCGGCGAATGCTGCCACGAACCCGATCGCCCCACCGATGCCGATGGCGACCGCGGTAGAGTAGATCCCCTCGCCCACCGCGTCCCAGAACTCCCGCTCGCCCGATGTTTGCTCGATGAGTACGAGCGCACAGACGAAGATCGGCGCCACTATGCCGTCGTTGTAGCCGCTCTCGACATTCAACAGTCGGCCGACCCGCCGGGGCACAGCACGGTTTCGGAACAGCGACCCGTTGGCAGACAGGTCCGTGGGCATAACGGCGCAGGCGAGGAGTACGAGAATCGCCAGCCCGCCCCCTGGGAACAGGAAAGCGCCGAGTGCCGTGGCCGCGGCGAGGGACAGCGGAAGCCCAATCAGGAGTAGTCTGAGGGCCCCGCGTCGGTCGTGCCCGAGCAGTCCGCCTTTGACCTCAGTCGCGTCGACGAATAACAAGAGGGCAAGGACCATCTCGACTATGCGTTCGGTGGTGGGCAACGCGAGCGCGGTGGAGAGTTCCACTCTGGACACTTGCGCGGTGGCCGCACCGGCGATTGCCAGAACCAGCGCGGGAGCGACGCGCCAGTGGGCCAGGCGAGTGGCGAAGAGCGACCATACGGCGGCGACCGCGGCCGCGACGAGCAACAGAGCCGTTAGGTGCATTCCGTGACCTCGAAGCGTGTCCGATGAAATCTGGCCTCAACACCGGTAGGGGAACTATGGCGAACGGACGACCGCTCGGGGAGCCGGATGGCGACCCCGTCCCTTAGGCTGGACGAAAAGCGCCGAGGACGTCCTCGCGAAACCGAACCCTAAACCGACTTCAGAAGCGCGACACTAGGCGTTCTGAAGACCGATCTTCAGCCCTTCCTTCTCACAGACTTGAGAAATGCTGCCCTCCGAGTGCGGCCGGCATCGCCAGCCACTCACCGTCATGTTGTCGGATGTGCCAATAGTTGTTGCGTACTCGGCGGCAATGTTGATCGCTTCCGTACAGCCCACGCGTCCAACTTGCGTACCCATTGCCACAACCCCTCGCAGGTTCCCACCTGCGTCCTTGACGGGACCACAATTAGTCGTCTCTTCCCCCGCGACGTGCGCTGCAGGAGGCGGGGGCGCGGGGTGAACGTGCTCAGGCCCTGCGACCTTTGGTTGCACATCAGGGTGCAACGTGTGGACCGGGGCGGGGGCTGGCGGTGGTGGCGATGTTGGAGCCGCCTGTCCGCGCAATCCGATGACCAGTCCCGATGCGGAGCACACGTGCGGGATCGTCGCATCGGGTTGAGGCTGACAGTGCCAGCCATCAACAGTCGTAGGCCTCTGCCCTGTTGCCCCGCCGAGGTAGTCGTGGGCGACCGTGAGCGCATCAGTGCAACCCGCGCGACCTGAACCGTTTGCGAACGCGATGACGTGCGCGACTGCCCCGTTACTGTCGTGCAAAACTCCGCAGTCCACGTCACCGATCGGCATCCGAGGCGGCGGCTCCGACGCGCGGGATGAGACTACGTGCGAAGACGATGCCGTGTGCGATCCCGACGATTCCTCGTGCTTCGATCCGCAGCCGGCTGCGACGAGCGGCAGCAGAGCTCCGACTGAGATCAGCAATCTATGTTTCGTGTTCACTTGGTCCTCATATCTGTCGACCCGAGAAGGTAGCGCTAGTTTCTAGTCGCCAGCCGTTCACAGCTGGCAGATTCTTCAGTCAGAGCCCTGTAGCGGCGCGCCTTGAGATGCGGCCTGGAAAAACTCGTCACGTGCCGCGGACTTGATGTGTTGAGCGCAAATTGCGAACAACGGGACGTGGATGGGGGGCGTCAACTCAAGAACGCGGACAAGACCACCAGCAGCAATCCCAGGCGGCTCAGTCACGAAGGCGACACCTGATGTTCCGATCACTGCGGTGACTGGCGGGGTGCCTTGAATCGGGTTGCGGCGTACATGCGGGCTGAAGCCCGCTTCTCTGCACACTTGGATAAGATGGTCTGTGTAGCCAGACTGCCCGGGATGGCCCCAAACCGTGATGGATTCTGCTGCCAGTTCACTAAGCTGAATAGATTCCCTCGTAGCCAGGTGATGCTCGGAGGAGACGGCGACTCGAAGGCGGTGCGACCCCAAAGTTGAACGGGTCACGCCGAGCCTGGGCTTCATACCGCGACACAGACCCACGTCGATCTCTCCATTGAGTACCCCGCTCTCAAGCTCACCTGGATACCGCTGATTGACGTTTGTAGATAGATCAGGGATCACTTTCCGAACGCGATGAATCAGCTGCATCACCTCGAGCACAGTGATGGCTGGCGTATGGCCGATCTGAAGCGTCGCCAGGGAATTGGTTGCCGCTCGACGAGCCCGAAGCACCGCCGCATTCGCGAGGCCATGCAGGACGGATGCGTCTTCAATCAATGCCTGCCCGGCCGGCAGCATCTTGACCCCGCCTCCACGCCTGGAGAAGAGCTCGACCCCAACCTCTCGCTCTAGTGCGCGCATCGAGCCGGACAAGGCTTGCTGCGATAGGTGAAGACGCTGGGCGGCAGCAGTGAGAGATCCTTCTTCAGCTACAGCGACTAGATACTCGAGCTTGCGCAGGTCAAGCAACGACGGTCCTTTCTACATTTGTATAGTCCTCACTTCCCAGGCTCTCTACAGACCCTGTGCCCATGCTAGAAGCTGACAGTCAGGCCCAGGCCAGAAAACGCCCCCGCGCCCGCACTACAAGAGGATCCGTAGCCACCACAAGCTCCGCTTGTGACAGGGCTTTCTAGCGCCCCCTACCAGCACGAACGAACCCGCCGCCGTTCAAGTCAAGGGGTGCTCGCCAGGACTTGATGGCCCGGCAAGGGCAGATCGTTGCCCGTCGGACTGCAACCGCGAACTGGCAGCGGTACCGTCCTCGGACGTAAGTCCCCGGTAAGGGTTGGCTCAGAAACACTAAGCACCGGAGCGTCCTACAAGTAGAGGGTCAGGTAGGGCAACCAGATCCGGCTGCCCTGCGCGAGGAATAGGCAACGTACGTGATCCACACCGAAGGCCTCGACCCACAGCGAGGAAGCTCCGGCTGCCCCGACTTCGCCGCCGCAAGTTGTGCGAACCGTCGCAGTGCTTGGTTATACCCACAACGAACTGAGAGAAGATGATCCCTTTAACCTGCGTTCTACCTGTCTATATCGGTGTTTCTCCGGAAGAATTCACAAGAGCATATCGAAGTATCGAATTTCAGACGCTCCCGCCGGGAGAAATACTCGTAGTATTAGATGGCCCCGTACAGAGCGAAATATCAGAGTTCTTGAACAATCAGAAGCGATCTGATGGACGGCTCAGTGTCATCGCACTCGAAACTAACCAAGGGGTTTCTGCGGCGATGCGCTCCGCCTTCGAGCAAGCTCAACATCGATGGGTGGCACGTCATGACGCTGACGACATCATGATGCCGGACCGGTTCGCGAAACAATGGCCCGCGGTGGTCGAGGGACGCTACGCCGCCGTCGGCGGCGCAATGCTGGAGTTCGTTGGAGATCCGACCAATATTGTTCGAGTACGACGACTACCCAGTGCGCACGTTGCGATAGCCAAGTACGCCCGACTGAACAGCCCTCTCAACAATCAGAGTACGATTTTTGATCGCGACGCCGTACTGGCGGTCGGCAATGTTCGAGACCTCCATTTCATGGAAGACTACGACTTGTTCGCTCGCCTGATCGCTAACGGGTATCTGCTTCACAGCATCGATCAGGCATTGGTCCTCGTCCATGCGCAGGAGACCATGTATGACAGGCGCACCGACAAGCGGTTCTCCGCGTCCGAGAGACAGATGCAACGCAATCTCGTCGGTCTCGGGTTAATATCCGCGCCACGAGCGGTTTTGAACTACGCAGCACGTCAACTCTTCCGGAAGCTACCTCGCCCACTTCTCAAGATTGCCTACACAAAGCTGTTCCACCGGCCCGACGCCCTCAACTCCCCAGTCTCAGAAGTGACACACTGGGTCGAGTCGGACTGGCCTGGTTTCTCTGCGTGTCCGAGCCTTGCAAAGAGCTCATAATGCCAACTTCGCTCAAAGGACAGTCAGAGGTAGAGAGCAGGAATACTGCAGCGAGTGACTCATTCGTGGCCGTCCCGGACAGATGTGTCGGCACTCATGGCGGCCAGCTTCTCAAGTTCCTCACGCCTTGCGGAACCGGACTAATGACTCACCCCAGCGTGGTGTTCATCCCACAAGGAATCTCGGGCTATTCATACTGGATGGCCGGCACGCCTTATGACGGGGTCGACGACTCCATCGAGAATCCTTGCATCTATGCCTCCCACGATGGTGCCACCTGGGAGATTCCAGCTGGAGCAACTAATCCGGTCGCACCCAAGCCCCCGGGCAGGGCGCATAACTCGGATGCCCATTTGGCGTTCGATGGCGCTGCTCTCCACCTCTGGTACCGGCGCACCAATGACGGTTATGACACCATTCTGCACGCCACTAGCAGCGACGGATCTCAATGGTCAGAGTTCGATCATGCGCTCCGCTTACCGCAACACCAAGAGCGCATTCTGTCGCCCACCGTATGCCGCTCGGGCACACAATGGGTCATGTACACCGTCAAATTTGTCCGACACGGAAACCGCAAGGTTGTGCAGCGTCGTGAGTCTGGCAATCCCTGTGGCCCGTGGGGTGCCCCCACGAACTGCGACATCAACCTTCCTGACGGACGATTGCCGTGGCATATCGACGTGTGCCACGTCGGCTCGCAATTCTGGATGGTCATCGCCGACAGCACCTCAAATGAGGGAGGCGACCTGTTTTTCGCCACCTCGCAGGAGGGCTTGTCATTCGACGTGGCCCGGGAGCCCTTGCTCTCTCGCCATTCCTCAGTCGGGAACGGGCTGTATCGATCTGCGCTTGTCGCGCGACCATCGATCGAGAGGGGCGGCAACGAGATCGTCATCGCAGACGCTTGGTACTCCGTGGTAGATGGACGCCGGTGGGGCGTCTGCCGCGGAGAGATCAGCCTCCAAACCCCCTCCAACGATTTGCCGCTCATGTGAATCGAAAGGACGCGTGTTCTCGATGCCCTTCCCGACGCGACAACCCTTCGGAGCCCTCCCCAGAGGGCAAACTCGACTCGCTCTTCTGTGCGCCGCAGCACTCCTAGGGGGAGCCGTAGCTTGCTCTGTTGTCAGCAATGGAAATAGCACCATCGGCCCCACAGAGCCTGCTGTGATATCGGAGCGCATCGCGACGGCGCCCGTCCAATCAGAACGGCCAAAACCTGCCGATGTGGATGCGGCGATGGTCCGAACTGCTGCTCAGCAAGCCCTTCTGAAGCAAGGCCAGCCTGCAAACCTGACCGATACTGACCTTGTAGCCCGCGATGTACTGGCCGGCGGCCCACTTGCTGTAGCTGACGTGCATCATAAGACACAAGAGACGCTCTCAGGGTTCGGGCCAGGCGGACCATTCGACACCTCGATGCCCCCTCAGCCCGAATGCCCGCCCACCGCCAGAGCCTGTATCGATGTCAGCGGAAAGCGAGCCTGGCTACAAACTGACAGTCGCATTACCTATGGTCCAGTGCCGATCACCACAGGGAAACCGGGGTACGAGACCACGCTCGGTTCCCACCGAGTCCTGCGTCACGTCCGCCACGACCACAGCCGAATCTTCGACTCGCCGATGCCCTTCTCCACCTACTTCACCACCAGTGGCATGGCATTCCACGAAGGTCGACTCGATGAGCCTTCACACGGGTGCATCCACTTAGGACAGAAGGCGGCGGCCCAGTTCTTTGACCAGTTGCGCGTCGGCGACGAAGTAGTCGCATTCTGAGTGTCGGCGAAAAGGCCGTGCGCACCAATTCCATTCCTCGACTGATCCTGTACCTGTGGGCACCCGCACGCCAGCGCGGACGAAAAGCAACCGACACCAGGCGGCGGGATGCCTGTGGCGCATCGTCCCGCATAAAGTAAGTCCAGGACCGGCCCCAGCCGGCGAGCACCTCTCACCCTCCCGGAAGGAACCCGTGAGCACCGACAAGGTCGCCGAAAGCACCGACGAACCCGCCGCGCCCACCCCACCGTCCCCGTTGGCCCGGGCGGGCGGATTGGTCGTGACGGCCGCGCGGCGACTACCTGTCACCGCCGCATTCGTGTCGGCGCTCCTCGTCACCGGCATCGTGTTCCAGGCCCTGTGGCGTCACGCCTACCGGGCCAGCTGGTTCGAGGGTGTGGCCTACGGCCTGCCCGCCCTGGAGGGCGGTCGGTGGTGGACGCTCGGCGCCGGGCCGTGGTTCGGACACACGCCACTGCAACACGCGTCGCTGATCGTGCTGGTGGCGGTCGGCATCGGCGTGGGCGAGTGGCGGCTCGGGCCGGTGCGTGCCCTGGTCGCCGCGATCGGTGGGCAGCTTCTCGGGGTGCTCGGGGCGTTCGCCGTGATCGTCCCCGGCCACGCCGTAGGATGGGCCTGGGCCACCGAACTCTCACTCGTGCTGGACGTGGGTTGTTCTACCGCGGTGGTCTCGGTCCTGGCCGCCGCCACCGCCACCCTCGTCTCGCCGTGGCGACTGCGCGCCCGGGCCATCCTGTACGGCTACGTGATTGTCTCGTTCCTGTTCGTCGGGAGCCTGGCGGACCTCACCCACCTCATCGCCTTCGGGGTGTTCTTGGCTGTCGGCGAGAAGTTCTTCTCGAGCGGCGAGCGCGGGCTGCGGCCCCGGACCCGCCGCGAGACCCGGCTGGTGGTCTCGGCGGGCATGTGGTTCATCGCCGCCGTCCACGTGGTGGTCTACTTCATCCCCTCCGACGGCCCCCTCGGCCCGACCGAGGCCGACGACGTGAGCCTGGCCAGCATGCTGCTGTCGGTGCTGGTCGCCGCCGTGACCGCCGAACTGCTGCGCCGTGGCTACCGGGCCGCCTGGGCCGTGGCGCTCGCGTACGCCGTGCTCACCACCCTGAGCACGTTCGTGATCACCGGGCTGGTCGTCGCCGCCGACTTCGAGTCCATCGGCGCCGTCACCCTCGGCACCGGTCTGTTGTGGGCCGGCGAGGCGATCCTGCTCATCGCCGGCCGCAACGCGTTCGGTGTCCGCCTGCGCCGCCGCGTCACCGGATCCACCGTCCATCCCGACGACGTGGTGAACCGCGTCCGCGCCCTCATCCGGCGGTACGGCGGCAGCACCATGTCGTGGATGATCACGTGGCAGCCGATGAACTACTTCTTCGGCCCCGGCGGCGACGACTCCGCGGGCGTGGTCGGCTACCGCATGCACGTCGGGACGGTCATCGGCCTGGCCGACCCGGTCGCCGAACCCGCCGACCGTGCGCGGCTCCTGGCCGAGTTCGTCGATTTCGCCGAGTCCCAGGCCGCGGTCCCCTGCCTGTTCTCCGTCTCCGGCGAGACCGCCGAAACCATGCGCGGGAAGGGCTGGCGGGCGCTGCAGATCGCCGAGGACACCCTCATGGACCTGCCGGACCTGGAGTTCGCCGGCAAGAAGTGGCAGAAGATCCGCACCGCCATGAACAAGGCGCAGAAGAACGGGACCACCTACATCTCGGGGCTGCTGCGTGACCAGCCGGCGGAGATCCTGATGCAGGTGCGGGAGATCTCCGAGCAGTGGGTGGGAGAGAAGGAGCTGCCCGAGATGGGCTTCACGCTCGGCACGGTGGAGGAGGCGCTCGACGACGACGTCCGCATCGCCCTCGCGGTGGACGCCGAGGGCGTGGTCCAGGCGGCGCTGTCGTGGCTGCCGGTCTACCGCGGCGGGCCCTCCGGCGGCGCGCGCGGCTGGACCCTGGACCTCATGCGTAAGCGCAACGGGCCCGGCGCCAACAACATGGTCGAGTTCCTCATCGCCCGCTCGGCGCTGGAGTACAAGGAGGAGGGTGCGGACTTCCTGTCACTGTCGGGCGCGCCGTTGGCGCACAGCGGCGGCGACGACGACAACGCCGACATGGCTGTCCTCGACCGGGGACTCGACCTGCTCGGTCAGGCGCTCGAGCCCTACTACGGGTTCCGGTCACTGCATCACTTCAAGGCCAAGTTCAATCCGCGGATCGACCCCGTCTACCTGTGCTTCCGCGACGAGGCGGACCTGCCGCGCATCGGGCTGGCCATCGGCCGGGCCTACCTGCCGGGGGCCACGACCCGTCAGCTCGCGGCGCTGGCGCGCTCCGGTTCCTCGGACACCATCGACGTCTGAGTCGGCGCCCGCGCCTCGCACCCTGCCTCGCGCCGACCGACCGTTACCGCCCCGCCGACCGCCCCCCTGCCCGCAGTTGCCAGACATGGATCTCCGGTTGCACGACGTCAGGTGCGATCCGAGCTGGAATTTCGCACATTATGTCCGGCAATCGCGGGGCGGTGTCTTGCAACCGATTGGCGGGCGGCACGTCGAGAGCCAAGCCGTCGAGTGAGTCTGCTCAATCCCGGACCACGGCGAGGACGGCGGCCCGGGCCGTATCGGCGGTGTCGGCGTCCAGTGCGAGCGTCGCGAACTCGCGACACTGCTCGAGGGTGACCTCGGCCAGCGCGGCGCCCACGAACGGCAGGGCCGCCGGCGCCACCGAGAGCGAACTGACGCCGAGACCCAGCAGCACCATCGCCAGATGCGGGTCGGCCGCGGCCTCGCCGCAGACGCCGACCGGCACGATCCGGCCGGTCCCTCCCGCGGCGGAGGCAGCGGCGGTCTCGACGACCCGGTGGATCAGCCGGAGCACGGCGGGCTGCCACGGGTCGTTCAGCGCGGCCAGCCCGGAGGACATGCGGTCGGCGGCCATCACGTACTGGGTGAGGTCATTGGTGCCGATCGACAGGAAGTCGACGTGGGGCAGGAAGCGATCGACGGCCACCGCCACCGCCGGCACCTCGACCATGATCCCGGGCGTCAGGCCTCGCTCGCGGCAGCGTTCGCCGAAGTCGCGGGCCTCGTCGACGGTGGCGATCATCGGGGCCATGACCCAGGGCGACTCCTGGGCGGCGCCCACCCGGCGGCCCGCCTCGGCGATGGCGTCGAGCTGCCGGTCGACCAGCCCGCGGTCGAGCAGGTCCACGCGGATCCCGCGAACCCCGAGGGCCGGGTTCTCCTCGTCCGGCATCCCGGTGAAGGCCAGCGGCTTGTCGGAGCCCGCATCCAGTGTCCGGGTCACGACCTTGGCGCCCGGGAACGCCCCGAGGACCCGGGCATAGAGCTCCGCCTGTTCCTCCACGCTCGGTTCGCTGGGCCGCGAGAGGAACGCCATCTCGGTGCGAAACAGTCCGATCCCGCCGGCCGGTCCCCGTGCCGCGTCCTCCGCGCCCTCCCCGTCCTTGACGTTGGCCAGCAGGTCCACCGGGTGGCCGTCGGCGAGGGCGGCGGGCCCGGCCCAGGCGGCCGCCTTGTCCCGCAGCTCGCGGTCCGCGGCGGCGGCCGCGGAGGCGGCCTGCGGGTCGGGCTCCGCCTGGATGGTGCCGCTGCCGCCGTCGACCAGCACGGGGGTCCCGTCCTCGATCGCGGTGAGGCCGGACGCCCCGACCACGCACGGGATCCCCAGGTCGCGGGCGATGATCACAGTGTGCGAGGTGGGCCCGCCGAACTCGCACACGATCCCGAGCACCATCACCGCGTCGAGCCCCGCCGTGTCGGCGGGGGCGAGGTCGTCGGCGAACAGGACGCCCGGTTGGTCGAAGGCCGGGATCCCCGGCTCGGGCAGGCCGCGCAGCTCCGCGATCACCCGTGCACAGATGTCCCGCAGATCGGTGATCCGCTCGGCCTGACGGCCGCCGACCCTGGTGAACATCTCCACGAAGGTCTCGGTGGCGGCGAGAGTGGCCGCCTCCACCCCGAGCCCCTTCTTCAGCTCCTTGCCCACGGCCTTGGCCCAGCCGCGGTCCCGGGCCAGCACGGCGTTGGCGGCGAGCACCTCGGCAGATACGCCGGTGGCGGCCGTCGCCCGCGCGTCGAGCCGCGCGCTCACCGTGCCGGCGGCGTCGACGAAGCGCTGCCGCTCCCGCTCGACCTGCTCGGCATCCGGCGCGGCGGTGGCGGCGGCGGCGGTGGCGGCGGCGGCGGTTCCGTCCGCAGCCGCGCCGTCGCGGGTCGTGCCCGGGCTGACCAACTCAGCGCGCTGCACCCATCGGGCCACCCCGTAGGCGAGGCCCGGCACCCTCCCGTTTCCTCGGATCGTCGTTCCGGTCTGCGCGTCAAGGGCCATAGGGCTCTCCTTAGGAGATCGGGCACGGCTACCCACGTCGAATACTAGGATTGTGACGAGAGTAACTAAAACAACTTGACTTTCCAACCGAATCGGGCAAACATCAACACAAACGGTCACGAGTGGAGGGTGGAGCCCGATGTACGGGAGCGAGCGACGACGCCACATCGCCGAGTCCCTCGCCGCCACCGGCCGGGTCACCGTCGCCGAGCTCTCGACCCAGCTCGATGTGAGCGCCGAGACCGTTCGCCGCGACCTGTCCGCACTGGAGTCCGAGGGCCTGCTCGAGCGCACCCACGGCGGCGCCGTCCCCGCGGTCCCGGGCGGCCGCATGGAGCGCACGCTGGCCGCCCGCCGCGCCGAGAACGTTGACGCCAAGTCGGCGATCGGCCGGGCCGCCCTCCCACTGCTTCCGGGCGTGGGCGGGACCGTCCTGCTCGACGCCGGATCCACCGCCGCATGTCTCGTCGAGGCCATGTCCGGCAGCCCCGCCGAGGGACGCGGACTCACTCTCATCACCAACTCCGTACCGTTGGCCGACGCCATCCACCGCGCCGGGCGCGAGACCCTGCACCTGCTCGGCGGAACCGCCCGCGGCCTGACCGGTGCCTGCGTCGGCTCCCAGACCCTCCGGGCCCTCGACGCGATCCGCGTGGACGTTGCCTTCATCGGCACCAACGGCCTCGACGCGGAACGGGGCCTGACCACACAGGACACCGAGGAGGCCGCGGTGAAGTCGGCAATCTGCCGGGCCGCCCGCCGCGTCGTCCTCCTCGCCGACTCGAGCAAGTTCGGCCGCGACTTCCTGGTCTCGTTCGCCGACCTCGACCGCATCGACATCCTGGTCACCGACACCCGTCCCACCGGCGCGCTGGCCGCCGCGCTCGACACCCGCGGAATCGAGGTCCTGCTGCCATGATCGTCACGCTCACCATGAACCCGTCCGTCGACCGCACGGCCACGTTGCCGGTGCCGCTCCAGGTCGGTGGGGTGAACCGCATCGCGGAGATCGACGATTCCCCCGGCGGCAAGGGCGTCAACGTGGCCCGGGTGGTGGCCGCCGGCGGCACCGCGGCGCGCGCGGTCTTCCCGGCCCCGGCCGAGGACCCGTTCGTCTCGATGTGCGCCGCCGCCGAGGTCTCAACGACCGTCGTGCCGGCCGACGGGGCGGTGCGGGTCAATCTCACCGCCGTCGACCCCGAGGGCACCACCACCAAGATCAACGCCCCCGGCCCCGAACTCGACGCGGCGACCCTCGACCGCGCCCGGACCACCGTCGCCGATCTCGCGGGGGAGGCCTCGTGGGTGGTGCTGTGCGGGTCGCTGCCGCGCGGCGTGCCGGACGACTTCTACGCGGGCCTGGTCATCGAACTCCGTGCGGCCGGCGTCCGCGTCGCCGTCGACACCTCCGACGCTCCGCTGGCGGCCCTCGCCGCGCGTTTCCCCCAGGCCGCCCCGGACCTGGTCAAACCCAACGGCGAGGAGCTCGGCCAGCTCGCCGGCGTGGACGGCGTCGAGCTGGAGCAGCGCGCCGCGGCGGGCGACCTCGCGCCGGTCGTGGGGGCCGCCCGCGCCCTGCGCGACAAGGGCGTGGGTGCGGCGCTGGTGACGTTGGGCGGTGCCGGCG
The DNA here is from genome assembly GCF_053615975.1 of Dietzia sp. NPDC055877. Taxonomy (NCBI): domain Bacteria; kingdom Bacillati; phylum Actinomycetota; class Actinomycetes; order Mycobacteriales; family Dietziaceae; genus Dietzia; species Dietzia sp. NPDC055877. Next base: position 140,759 of record NZ_JBSHCV010000001.1, read on the forward strand.
CGGTTCTCGTCGACGACGACGAGGCCTGGTTCGTCCAGGCCCCCGCCGTGCGCGTTCGCTCGACCGTCGGTGCCGGCGACTCCTCGCTGGCCGGCTACCTGCTGGCCGAGGCCCGCAGACTCGGACCGGCGGAGCGCCTCGAGTGGGCGGTCTGCCACGGCAGCGTCGCCGCGTCCCTGCCCGGCACCGGGCTGCCGCTCGGCCTCGACCCCGCAACCCTCCGCGCGACGCTGCGCCGACTCGACTGAACAGCGCGTCCCGCCCGGCAGCCGGTCCACCCACACCGACCCGACAAGACCCACCCCCTCGCCCTACCAAGGACACGGAGTACGGCCATGAACAACCCGATCATCGAGACCGCCACCGTGCGGCTCGACGCGGATCTCGGCGGCAGCAAGGAGGAGGTCATCCGGTCGCTGGCCGGGGCCCTTGTCGACGCCGGCCGCGCCCATGACCTCGACACGATGGTCACCGACCTGCTGGCCCGCGAGGCCAAGGCCGCCACCGGGATGAAGGGCGGGATCGCGATCCCGCACTGCAAGTCCGAGGCCGTGGACCAGCCCAGCCTCGGGTTCGCCCGGCTCGACCCCGCCGTGGACTTCGGCGCGAAGGACGGGCCCGCCGATCTGGTGTTCCTCATCGGCGCGCCGGCCGGCGGCGGGAAGGAACACCTCAAGCTGCTGGCCACCCTCGCCCGGAACCTCGTGCGTGCGGAGTTCGTGGCGGCGCTGCGGGCGGCGGCGACGCCGGAGGAGGCAGTCGACGTGATCCAGGGGGTGCTGTCTCCGGCAGAGGAGGCCTCGTCGTCGTCATCATCGTCATCGTCGTCGTCACCCTCCTCCTCCGACCAGTCCGGTGCCGCCGCGGGTGCGGCAGGCGCGGCGGCCACGACAGGCGCAGTGACGGCGACCTCCGTCGGCTCGGGCGGCGGCGGATCCACCACCCGGCTGGTCGCGGTGACCGCCTGCCCCACCGGCATCGCCCACACCTATATGGCCGCCGACTCGCTGGCCCAGGCGGCCACGGCGCGCGGCATCGACCTGCAGGTCGAGACCCAGGGATCCGCCGGTGCGACCCCGCTCGACCCGGCGGTGATCGAGGCCGCCGACGCCGTGGTGTTCGCCACCGACGTCGGCGTGCGCGACCGCGGCCGGTTCGCCGGCAAACCCGTGGTCGAGTACGGCGTGAAGAAGGCCATCGACGCGCCCGAGGAGGTGCTCGACGACGCCGTCGCCGCGGCCCGGAACCCGAACGCGCGTACCGTCACCGGCGACTCGGGCGGCTCCGGCGCCGAGGCCGGCGGTTCCGGCGCGAACGAGCACTGGGCGCGCGGCCTGCAGCGGGCCGTGATGACCGGCGTGTCCTACATGATCCCGTTCGTCGCGGCCGGCGGCCTGCTCATGGCTCTCGGCTTCCTCTTCGGCGGTTACGACGTCGCCTATGTCTGGCAGTCGCTCGCCACCGATTTCTCGCTGACCGATCTGCCCGGGGAGATCTGGGCGCTCGACGGCGAGATCGTCACCGCGGGCACCGCCGGGGCCGAAGTGCTCTCGCGCACCGGGCTGAGCCTCTACATCGGTGCGGTGCTGTTCGCGATCGGGCAGGCCGCGATGGGCTTCATGATCGCCGTCCTGTCCGGCTACATCGCCTACGGGCTGGCCGACCGGCCCGGGCTCGCCCCCGGCTTCGTCGGCGGCGCGATCGCGGTGTCACTCGACGCCGGCTTCATCGGCGCGCTCATCACCGGCATCGTCGCCGGCTACCTCGTGCGCTGGATGACCTCGTGGAACGTGCCGCGCTGGCTGGCCGGGCTCATGCCCGTCGTCCTGATCCCGCTGCTGGGCTCGCTGGTGATCGGCCTGCTCATGTTTCTGTTGCTCGGACGCCCGCTCGCCGCCGTGTCCGAGGGGCTGGAGTCGTGGCTCAACGGCATGACCGGCTCGTCCATGATCGTGCTGGGCGTGGTGTTGGGCCTGATGATGTGCTTCGACCTCGGTGGGCCCGTCAACAAGGCGGCGTACACGTTCGCCACCGCCGGGCTGGCGATCGACAATGCCGCATCGCTCAAGATCATGGCCGCCGTGATGGCCGCGGGCATGGTCCCGCCGCTGGCGATGGCCCTGGCCACGGTCGTGCGCGCGCGGCTGTTCAGTGAGGCCGAGCGGGAGAACGGCCGGGCCGCGTTCCTGCTGGGCGCCAGCTTCATCACCGAGGGCGCGATCCCGTTCGCGGCCGCCGACCCGCTGCGGGTGATCCCGTCGATGATGGCCGGTGGCGCCGTCACCGGTGCGCTGATCATGGCGTTCTCGGTCGAGTCGTACGCGCCGCACGGCGGCATCTTCGTGCTGTTCGCGATCAACCCGGTGTGGGGCTACCTCGTCGCGATCCTCGCGGGCATGCTGGTCTCGTGCGCGGCCGTGGTGATCGCCAAGTCCGCCCGCCGCGAGCCGGCACCGGCTGTCGCCCCGGCCACCGTGGCCGCCTGACCTTTCCCTCCCGACCGGAACCCGGCTCGACCGAAACCCGGCCCGATCAGACCCCGAACCATCCCAGAGGAGACACCATGCCCAGTAAGTCCGTGATCGTCGGCTCCGCCGAGGGCCTGCACGCCCGCCCTGCCGGGATCATCGCCGAGGCCGCCGAGAAGTACGACGACGACATCGTCATCACCTTCGGCGACGAGGAGGCCGACGCCGACTCCGCGATGCTCATCATGGCGCTCGGCGCCGAGAAGGGCGCCGAGGTGACCGTGAGCGGCGACAACGCCGACGCGGTGGCCGAGATCGCCCGGCTCGTCGAGCAGGATCTCGACGCGGAGTAGCGGGAGGCCTCCGTTTCCCTCCGCCGCCTCCTCCGCCCGACCCCACCAGAGGCCCGGGTGGCCCCGGCAGACGACGGGTTGCCCGCCGGCGGTACGCACGTACGCTGAGCACTGTGCTGGACGTCCTGACCACTGCTGATGACGGGCCGGCGGTGCAGCCGGGCCGGCAGCCGGAGTCTGCGGCGCCTGCGGGTTCGGCTGCGACGGCGATCGCGACGATCATCGCGGCAGACGGGTCGGCGCCCCTGCCCGTCGGCACGTCGATGTTGGTCGAGTCCGGTGGCAGGATGCGGGGATCGCTCACCGGCGGGTGTGTTGAGGGCGCCGTGCTCGTGGCCTGTCAGGAGGCCCTCGAGACGGGGCGCTCCGCCGTCCACCGGTTCGGATACAGCGACGACGACGCCTTCGCGGTCGGTCTCATGTGCGGCGGCACGATCGACGTCCTGGTGCAGCCGCTCGACCCGCGCTTCGCGACGTCGGCTCCTGCGGCACCAACGCCGACCCCGGGCCAGGCCCTTGCCCCGGCCGAATCACCTGCCGCCTCGGCGACCGCTTCGCCCGCAGCAATGGTTGCCCGCGTTCCCGGACCGTCGCCCGCCCGCCTGCCCGGCGTCGCCGCTATCGACACCTGCGAGGACGACGCCGTCGCAGCGGCGCTGACCCCCCTCGTGCCGCGGACCGTGCTCGCCAACGCCACCCGCCAGGTCGCCGCGATGGTGCGGCGCGGGGACACCGGCCTCGTGCGGGTCGCGGCGGCCGGCGAGTCAGCGGAGCCGGTCGAGTTGTTCGTCGAGTCGCACCGCCCACCTGCGCACCTGGTGATCTGCGGCGCGAACGCCTTCGGTCAGGCGCTCGTCGAGGCCGCCCGTCCGCTGGGACACCGCCTCACGCTGTGTGACCCGCGGCCCGCTTTTGCCGACCCCGGCGCGTTCCCGGGCGCCGAGGTCGTCCGCGCCTGGCCCCACCGCTATCTCGCCGACGCCGCGGAGTCCGGCGACGTCGACTCACGCACCATCATCTGCGTGCTCACCCACGACCCGAAGATCGACATACCGACGCTCAGTCTGGCGCTGCAACTCGACGTGGCCTACGTCGGCGCCATGGGGTCGAGGCGCAGTGACCGCGACCGCCGGGCCGCGCTCCGCGATGCCGGGGTCGACGACGAGGCGCTGGCCCGGCTGCGCTCCCCCATCGGCCTGGGGCTGGGCGCCGTGACTCCCGCCGAGGTCGCGGTCTCGATCCTCGCGGAGGTCATCGCCGTCCGCGAGCGCCGGCCCCGCGTCACTTCACTGAGCGACGACGACGCGCCTCTGCATTCGCCGGAGAGCTGATCAGGGCCCGGGTCAGGGCGCCAGTCGCGTCAGATCGTCGGGGGTGTCCACGTCGGCGCCGTCATCGTGGTCCGAGCAGTCCACCAACCGGACGAGTTCGTGCTGCGTGCTGAGCAACCCGCGCGCCCCGACGTCGCCGTGCGCGGCGGCAGCCGCGTCGCCGGTCCAGCGGGCGTCGAACAGCACCGGGTGCCCGCGTCGCAGGCGCCCGCCGGGCTCGCGGTGGGCGGCCGCGGTGATGCCACCCGGGTGGTGTGCGTGAATCACCCGCTCGATGGCGGCGGCGCTGACTCCCGGCTGGTCGACCGGCATCACCAGCACGTCCACCCCGGCGCCGAGGGCCTCGAGACCACACCTGAGCGATGTGCCCATCCCCGCGGGCCAGTCCGGGTTCTCGATGCACCGCACGTCCCGGAGCGGGCCGAGCGCCTCCGCGACCTCGCGAGCGCCCGCCCCGGTCACCACGGTCACGCGGCCGCACCCGCCGGCGAGCATCGCGTCGGCGACGTGCTCGACCAGCGTCACGCCGCCGTGCTGCAACAGTGCCTTGGGTCCCCGGCCGAGGCGGCGGCCTTCACCGGCGGCGAGGAGAAGTCCCTCCAGCTGCTCACGCCGGGCCGGGCCCGGCTCGGGCTGGGAGCTCACGCCCGCAGGAACGCGTCCCCGAACGCGGGCAGCTCCCGCACCCGCACCCCGGTCGCGTGATAGGCGGCGTTCACGATCGACGCGGCCGCGCCGACGATCCCGATCTCGCCGATGCCGCGCGCGCCGAGGGGCCCGGCGTGGGGATCGGACTCGTCGAGCCACTCCACCTCGATCTCGGGGATGTCGGCGTTGACCGGCACGTGGTACTCGGCGAGGTCGTGGTTGACCACGTGGCCGAACCGCGGATCCATCTCGCCCTTCTCGTGCAACGCCATCCCCACACCCATCGTCATTCCGCCGATGAACTGCGAGCGCGCCGTACGGGGGTTGACGATGCGCCCGGCGGAGAAGACCCCGAGCATGCGATCGAGCCGGATCTCCCCGGTCAGCTCGTTGATGCTGACCTGCGCGAAGTGCGCGCCGAACGAGTGCATCGCGACCTCCTTCTCGGCGGGGTTCTCCCCCGCCTCGGCCTGCGACTCGGCCCCGGGCGCGGGGTCGGCGCCGTGCTCGCGACGGAACTCCTCGGCGGCCAGGAGGATCGCGGCGCCCCAGCTCGCCAGACCGGTCGATCCGCCGGCGACGGTGGCGTTCGGCAGGTCCGTGTCGCCGATCCCCAGATCGATCTGCTCGACCGGCACCCCCAGCCCGTCCGCCGCCACCTGGGCGAGCACGGTCCAGGTGCCGGTGCCGATGTCCGCGGCGCCGATGTCGACCCGGTAGCCGTCGTCGGTGCGGCGGATGCGCGCGATGGAGCCCGGCTGCCGCAGGGCCGGGTAGGTGGCGGCCGCGACGCCCGTGCCGATCAGCCACCCGTTCTCCCGGCGGGACCGCGGCGCCGGGTCGCGGCCTGACCACCCGAAACGGTCGGCGCCCGAGCGCAGGCAGTCGATCAGCCGTCGCTGGTTGAAGGGCAGCCCGGTGTCCGGGTGCCGGGCGGGCTCGTTGCGGACGCGCACCTCGATCGGGTCGAGGCCCGTGGCCACGGCGAGCTCGTCCATCGCGATCTCCAGGCCCACCATGCCGGCCGCCTCCCCCGGCGCGCGCATCCAGGACGGCACCGGGGCGTCGAGCGGGACCACCTTCTGCGTGAGCCGCCGGTGCTCGGCGGCGTACATCATCCGGACCGGCTTGATCGCCAGCTCCGGGAACTCCTTGGTGTGGGAGGACATGGACACGGCGTCGAACCCGATGGCGGTGAGCCGACCGTCGCGATCCGCCCCCAGCCGCACGTGCTGCGAGGTGGCGGGGCGGTGCCCCGTGAGGGCGAACATCTGCTGCCGGGAGACCGCATAGGCGACCCGACGCCCCGGGACGGCCCGGGCCGCGAGTGCGGTGAGCATGAGATCGGCGTGGGGCATCCCCTTGGATCCGAACCCGCCGCCCACATGAGGGTTGATGATGCGGATCTGCTCGCGGTCGAGGCCGAGGATCGGCGCGATCATGTCGCGGGCGGGGTGCGCACCCTGGGTCGAGAGCCAGAGCGTGAGCTCGTCGTCGTCCCATCGGGCGACGGTGGTGTGCGGCTCCATGGGGTTGTTGTGCTCCATGGGGGTGCCGTACACGGCGTCCACCACGATGTCCGCGTCCGCCAGTGCCGCGTCGACGTCCCCGAGGATGTACTCGGCCGAGTCCGGGTCCTCGGGGAGCCGGGCGGACGGGTGGTCACGCCGGAAGTCCGTGTCGTGTGGCTCGGTCTCGTAGGTCACCTCGACCAGGTCCGCGGCGCGCCGTGCCTGTTCGGGCGTGGTGGCGACGACCGCACCCAGGTACTGCCCCCGGAACCCGATCTCGGCGTCGCGGAGGATCGCGAGTTCCCGGTCGTCGGTCTCCGCCAGCGGCGGGGCGTTGTCCGGTGTGAGGACGTGGACGACCCCGTCCATCGCCTCGGCCGCGGACGTGTCCAGCACCAGGGCCCGGCCGCGCGCGATCGTCGCCTGGAGGGGAAAGAGGTACAGCGGGTCGGGCCCGGGGTGTTCGTAGGCGTAGCGGGCCCGGCCACGCACCTTGTCGGCGCCGTCGGACCGGACCCGGTCGGTGCCGATCGCGGAGGCGGGCAGGAGTTCGGCCATCGTCTACACCTTCGTGTCCGTGAGCTCGCCGAGCACGGTCATGATCGCCCCGCGCGTCATCGGCACCTTGAACTCGTTGCCCTCCAGCGGCGCGGCGGCCTCGAGCTCGGCGTCGGCCGCCCGGCGGAAGGTCTCCGGTGAGGGCCGTGCGCCGCGCAGCTCGGCCTCGGCGCGGCGTGCGCGCCACGGTTTGTGCGCGACCCCGCCGAGTGCGATCGACGCCTCGCGGATCACGGGCTCGGGCCCCGAGTCGTCGAGGTCGACCACCGCGGCCACGGAGGCCAGCGCGAACGCGTACGAGGCGCGATCGCGGATCTTGCGGTACGTCGACCGGCCCGCCGGCGGCGGCGGGAGCTCGACCGCGGAGATGAGGTCGCCGTGGCCCAGCACCGTGTCCTTGTCCGGCCGGTCGTCGGGCAGTCTGTGCAGGTCCGTCACGGGTATCCGGCGCTCCCCGTCGGAGGTGAGGACGACGACGACGGCGTCGAGTGCCGCGAGCGCTACCGCCATATCCGAGGGATGGGTGGCCACACAGGCCTCGGATGCGCCGAGTATCGCGTGATAGCGCACATATCCGCCGATCGCCGAGCAGCCCGACCCGGGCTCGCGCTTGTTGCAGGGCGTGGTGACGTCCTGGAAGTAGACGCAGCGCGTGCGCTGCAGGAGGTTCCCGCCCGTCGTGGCGGCGTTGCGCAGCTGGCCGGAGGCGCCGGAGAGCAGGGCGCGCGACAGCACCGGGTAGTCGTGGCGGATCCGTGGGTGGGCGGCCAGATCGCTGTTGCGGACCATGGCGCCCACGCGGACCCCGCCGTCGCCGGAGTCCTCGACCGCGTCCAGCTCCAGACGCCCGATGTCCACGACCGTGTCCGGCGCGGCGATCCCGAGCTTGAGGTGGTCGACGAGGTTGGTGCCGCCGGCGAGGAACACGGCCCCGGGTCGGTCGGCGACGGCGGCCACGGCGTGGCCGGGATCGGTGGCCCGTTCGTACTCGAATTGCTTCATCGGTCCTCCCGGGCGGCATCGCGTACGGCGGCCAAGATGTTGACGTAGGCGCCGCACCGGCACAGGTTTCCGCTCATGCGTTCGCGGATCTCGTCGTCGTCGTCGGACAGGTCGACACGCGCCTCGAGGTTCTCGGTGACCACGCTGGGCGCGCCGTCGGCCGCCTCGCGGATCGCGCCCACCGCGGAGCAGACCTGGCCGGGCGTGCAGTATCCGCACTGGAAGGCGTCGCGGTCCAGGAAGGCGCGGTGCACCGGGGCGAGGTCGCCCTCGGCGGCGAGGCCGTCGGAGGTGGTGATCTCCGCGCCGTCCTGGCTCAGCACCAGCAGTAGGCAGGAGTTGAGCCGCCGACCGTCCACCAGGACCGTGCACGCTCCACACTGACCGTGGTCGCAGCCCTTCTTCGGGGAGAAGTTCTGCAGGTGGTCGCGGAGGGCGTCGAGCAGGGTGGTCCGTGGGTCCACGCTCAGCGAGTGTTCGTGGCCGTCGACCACCAGGTTCACAGATCGGTCCATGGGCCCTCCACACCTGTCACGGGGCCGACCCTGCGGGCGGCGCCTCGTCGTCGTCGTGTGGCGCCACCCTCCTCCCCCGGACAGGAACCCCGCAACCGGTCGGGCCGCGCCGCGGCCATACCCCACGCCAATCAAGCATTTGCTTGGTTAGGTGGACAAACCTATGCTCGACGGAGACGGCACACCGCTGACGACGGACCGGCGCCGAGCTCCGGAACCGTCGCCGCACGAAGAGATGAGAGGTCGCGCGATGACCCAGTCGGTCGCCCCAGGTCGGGAAGCACTGTTCCAGCCGCTCGAGATCCGTTCCCTGCAGCTCGCCAACCGCCTGGCGATGTCGCCGATGACCCGCATGGGCTGCCCCGACGCACTGCCGGACGAGGTCAACCGCGCGTACTACGCCTCCCGCGCGGCCGGTGGGACCGGGCTCGTGGTCACGGAGGGCATCGGCGTGGACCACCCGACCTCGGTGGACCATTCCTGGATTCCGCGCCTGGACACGCCGGAGTCGGTCGAGGCCTGGCGACTGGTGACGGACGCGGTGCATGCGGCGGGCGGCAGCATCATCGCCCAGCTCTGGCACGTGGGGCCGCTCTGGGGAGCCAACGCCCGGTTCGACAAGCCGAACCGCGACCGCCTGATGGAGATGCGGCCGATGCGGCCGTCGGGACTGTGGGGCACCCCGGGCGTGACCACCTACTCCGAGCGCAGCGTCGCACGGTGGTCGCCGGAGATCGAGCCGATGACCGAGGCCGAGATCGCCGAGACGATCGAGGCGTACGCGCGGTCGGCGAAGCTGGCGATGGAGGCGGGCTTCGACGGCGTGACCCTCCACGGCGGCCACGGCTACCTGCTGGACGCGTTCGTCTGGGCCGACACCAACCGCCGCACCGACTCCTGGGGTGGCGATCTGGCCGCGCGCGTCCGCTACCCGGCGGCCGTGGTGGCGGCGGTCCGCGAGGCGATCGGCCCCGACGCGCCGCTGTTCTACCGCTTCTCCCAGCACACGCAGCAGGACTACACGGCCCGCAAGGCCGAGAACCCCGAGGAGCTGGGCATCTACCTGGGCGCGCTCGCGGAGGCCGGCGTGGATCTGTTCGACGCGTCGACGCGCCGGTTCAGCGATCCGGCGTTCCCCGACCTCGAGGGTGACGACGGCAAGGTCACCCTGGCCGGTTGGGCCCGCCGGCTCACGGGCAAGGCGTCCGGAGCCGTGGGCGGGGTGGGCATCGGCACCTCGCTACGCGAGCAGAAGTCCGGGGCCGAGGTCCGGATGTCGGACAACGTGGATTCGGTCGTGGAGCTCATGAACCGCGGGGAGTTCGATCTCATCTCCGTGGGCCGCCTGCACCTGGCCGACCCGGCTCTCGCCGGGATCCTGCGCTCCGCCGGCCCCCTGCCCGAGTTCATCCGCGAGGAGCACGAGGCACCGCTGCGCGCGCCGCAGTCCTGATCCGGGGTCGGCCAGTCCGGGGCCCGGTGGATCGGGCGGTGCGAGACGGCCTCGCAGCGGCGACGAGCGTGGCCGCGGACGACCACTGAGACCGGGAAATTCGGTAGTCGTACACCCCTTGACTTGACAGGTCTGTATACATAGTCTGAAGCCGAGGTTTACAGACCTGTATACCCACCTCCTAGCCCGACCCCTCAAGGAGGGAAATCATGTCGCCGTTCCGTCCCTTCATCGACCTTCTCGCCCAGCTGTGGTTCGCCCTCGACACCGCCAGTGCTGTCCGTCATGGCAAGCCCGTCTCCGAGCGGGCCCGCGTGTACTGCATGACCGACCACGCGCCCACCCGGGCGCACCTCGGCTCCGTCGCTGCGTAGGTCCCAGCATCTGCCGCTGCACCTACTGCCGGCCCACCGACGGGTGAGCAGCGTCACGCGGGCAAAGAGCTCGATCGGGCACTTCTCGCGACCGAAGTGATTAAGTTCTTATTGAACACGATCGTTCTCGCCTGCTTCCACAAACGAGGTTCCCCACATGACCACTTCCACCTTCACCCCTGTCGCCAAGGGCATGCGCCTGGCCCTGATAGCCGGCGGTCTCATCGCGATCGCCTTCGGCATCGCCGTGCTCGTCTGGCCGGGCAAGACCGCCGTCGTCATCACCGGCGTCATCGCGGTCTGGGCCATCGTGGCCGGGCTCATCTACATCGCTGTGTCGTTCGCCACCACCGGCCATTCCACCGGCAGTCGGGTGGGCCACGGCCTGCTCGGCGTGCTCTACATCGTCGCGGGCATCTACGCCTTCGTCTCACTGCAGCAGTCGGCGGCCTTCCTCGCGATCTTCGCCACCGTGTTGATCGGCGTCATGTGGATCTTCGAGGGCTTCACTGCCCTGTTCAACCTCGGCGAAGCCAGCTCGAAGGGCATCACGATCTTCTTCGCGATCATCTCCGTGCTCGCCGGCATCTCGCTGGTGAGCACGCCCCTGTGGGGAGCCGGCTTCCTGTGGTGGCTCGCCGGCATCGCACTTCTCGTCCTGGGCGTGCTCAACGTGATCCGAGGCTTCTCGATCAAGGCCTGACGCGCCGACCGGCCGCGGTCAACCAGGGTTATCTCGAGGCCCTCTCGTACCGGGGAATGCCTCGAAACCCGCCAGCAGGCCGGGAGCGAACCTCCAGCGAACTGCGAGCCGTCACTTCGGTCAGCATTCGGCCAGGTGGGCGGCGGCGGGTGGCCGCTCGCCCGGTGACGCTCCGCGCGACCCCGTCCAGCCCGGGGCGCTGCCGGTGTGGCCCGAAATGGGTTGTCACCAGTCGTGTTACGTTGTCCTGGCCAGCGAGACCAACAGGTCGCGGGAATCCGGTGCGAATCCGGAACTGACGCGCAGCGGTGAGGGAGATGGCAGGGGCACGATGCCACTGGGTCGGTAGACCCGGGAAGGCGCTCCCGGCCAGGTGATCCCGAGTCCGAATACCGGCTGGCCCTCGCGGTGACCACCGCCAGGTCAAGATCGGGCTTCGCGTTTCAAGGCCCGCGACCTCGAAAGCACCACGATGCGCGCACCCGCTCCGGCTGACTGCGGCGAGGCCGTCGCTGACCGCGCCCGGGCCGCCCGCCGGCGCGTTCGCGTCCGGGCCTCCCCTTCCGGACTACCCGCCCGGTCCGCCGGGCTCGGCCTGGGCGTCGCGCTGGACCGCGTGGTGGGGGATCCCCGGCGGTGGCACCCCGTCGCCGGATTCGGAGGGGTCGCGATGGCAGTCGAGCACCGGCTTCTGGACCCCCGCCGATCCGCAGCCGGGCAGCGGGCGGCGGGTGTGCTGTTCACCGGGGTCCTCGTCGGCGGGAGCGCCGCGGCCACTCATACCGTGGGCCGCCTCCTGTCCCGCAGCACCGCCGGGACCGTCGCGTGGAACGCCGCCGTCGCGTGGGCCTGCCTCGGCGGGAGCTCGTTGCTCTCGGTGGCACGCCGACAGGACGCTCTCCTGCGCTCCGGCGATCACGACGGTTCCCGGGCCCTCCTGCCGTGGCTGTGCGGCCGCGACCCGGACGCCCTCGACCCCGACGACCTGGCCCGCGCGGTCGTGGAATCGGTCGCGGAGAACACCTCCGACGCGGCCGTGTGCACGCTGTTCTGGGCCGCGATCGCGGGCCCGGCCGGCGCCGCGATGCACCGGACCGCCAACACACTGGACGCGATGGTCGGTCACCGCTCACCGCGGTACCAGCACTTCGGCACCGCCTCGGCCAGGCTCGACGACGTCCTGGGATTCGTTCCGGCCCGCCTCGCCGGGCTCATCGGCGTCGCGGTCGCCGGCACCATCGGCGGCAGCCCCTCCGGCGCCCTACGGACCTGGCGTCGGGACGCCCGCACGCACCCCAGCCCGAATGCCGGAGTGGTGGAGTCGGTGTGCGCCGGCGCGCTCGGGGTCCGGCTCGGCGGCCCGACCCCCTACCCGTACGGCGTGCAGCAGCGCGCGGTCCTCGGGGACGGGCGGCCGGTCCGCGCCGAGGACATCGGCCGGGCCGTTCGCCTCCACGACCGGGTCCAGCTGGTTACCGCCGGCCTGATGATCGCCGGTCTGCTCGTCGCCCACGCGAGGACGGTGCGGCGCGATGGCTGAGGACCTCGACAAGCTTCGTATCCACGGCGACACCCAGGTCGGCCCGGGCGCGATCGACTTCGCGGTGAACGTCCACGGGGACCGCCCGCCCGCATGGCTGGCCGACCGGCTGCGGCAACGCATCGACGATCTGGCCGCCTACCCGACCGCGGCCGACGAGGACCGGGCCCGCCGGGCTGTGGCCGAGAGGCACGGGGCCGACCCCGGCCGGGTGCTCCCGCTCGCCGGATCCGCGGAGGGCTTCCATCTGCTGGCCGACCATGCCGCGCGCCGGGGTCTGCGCGCCGCCGTGGTGCACCCGTCGTTCACCGAACCCGAGGTGGAACTCCGGCGGGCCGGGGTGCCCGTCACCCGGGTGATCCTGCGCGAGCCGTACATCTTCGACCCCGGACTCGTTCCGGAGTCGGCCGACCTCGTCGTCGTCGGCAATCCCACCAACCCCACGTCCGTCCTCCACCCACGGGCGACCATCGCGGCGCTGTGCCGCCCCGGGCGGGTCACGGTGGTGGACGAGGCGTTCTGCGACGTGGTCGACGCCGAGGACGGCTCGTCGCTCGCCGGCGCCGACCTGCCCGGGCTCGTGGTCCTGCGCTCGGTGACCAAGACCTGGGCGCTGGCCGGACTGCGCGCCGGATACGCGGTGGGGGACGCGGCGGTCCTCGCCGACCTGGCCGCGCACCGGGTCCACTGGCCGCTCGGCACCCTCCAACTGGAGGCCGTGGCCGCCTGCTGCTCGGGCGAGGCGTCGGCCCACCTCGATCGGATCCGGCGGCGACTCGCCGCCGACCGCGCGGCGATGTGCGAGGCCCTCACCGGCGCGGGGATCGAGATCGCCGTCCCACCCGTGGCCCCGTTCATCCTGGTCAAGACGCCGGAGGGGCACGATCCCCACGACTTCCGGGCCCGGCTCGGCGAACGCGGCGTCGCCGTCCGCCGCTGCGACACCTTCCCGGGGCTCGACCCGCGGCACGTGCGCCTGGCCGTCCGCGACGCCGACACCGTGAGTCGTCTCATCACCGCGTGGGAGGGTGCCCGGGATCAGGCGCAGACGGTCTCGGACAAGGGGGTGACGACCCTCCGGTGAGAGCCCTGTGCTTACCCTGTCCCTGTACTGCTGACATCCGGAACACGCAGGGGAAGACCGGTGAGACTCCGGCGCTGACCCGCAACGGTGTGTGGCCACCAAGGTGGCCGCGAGCCCGATTACCTGCCCGGATGTCCGCGACTCCGAGTACATCGCCGAGGTCTGCGAACCGGAGTCCTGCAGGTGATGCGGCGTCGCTGACGCCTACCCACCCACAGGTCTCTCGTGTCGTCTGACCTCATGACACGATCCGAGGTCTGATCATGTTCCCTCGCAAGTCCCGAATCACCCTGTCCACACTCGTCGTGGCCGGCGTCGCCCTCACCGGCTGCTCCCGCGGGGAGGCGATCGAGAGCAGCGGCGGGGGCGAGTCGTTCGCCGAGCCGGTGACCATCACCAACTGCGAGCGCGAGGCCACCTTTGAGGCGCCGCCGCAGCGCATCATCACGATGAATCACCACGTGACCGAAACGCTCGTCCAGATGGGGGTCGGTGACCGGATCATCGGTCGCGCCTACGTCGACCGCGACTCCGAGGTCCTGCCGGAGGTCGCCGACGAGGTCGAGGCCATCCCCGGACTGGCCGACGAGTACCCGACCTGGGAGCAGATCATCGACCTCGAGCCGGACATGGTGGTGGGCGGGATGAGCAGCGCCTTCAACGAGAAGGAGGGTCGTGGCCGCGACGCCCTGGAGGCCGAGGGGATCTCCACGTTCCTGTTCTCCGAGTACTGCGGCGAGGGCTTTCCCGACCTGGGGATGCTGGAAACGGACTTCGACCAGCTCGGCCGGGTCCTCGGGGTCGAGGAACAGGCCGACGCGCTGACCGACCGGATCACCAGCGGCATCGAGGACGTGCGGCTGGCCCTGGACGAGGCGGGGGTCGAGAGCACGCCGACCTTCTTCTACGACAGCGGCGAGGACGTGCCGATGACCATCGGAGGCGTCGGGATCGGCCAGTTGGTCGGCGAGGCCGCCGGCGCTGACAACATCTTCACCGAGGGCGAGAAGCCGTACGTCAAGACGACGTGGGAGATCCTCGGCGAGCGTCAGCCGGAGGCGGTCGTGGTGCTGGACTACGGCGCCACCAGCGCGGAGGACAAGATCGCGTATCTCAAGCAGCAGCCCATCATGTCCACCACGCCCGCGGTGCGTGAGGACCGGTTCATGGTGATCCCGCTCGACGATCTGTTCCAGAGCTCGCGGATGGTGACCTCGGTGGAGACCATCGCCCGCGCACTACATCCGCAGGCGTTCGGGGGCCGGTGATGACCACCGTCGCCGAACCCGTGGCCGACGCCGCCGGCCGCGCCTCCCGGCCCGGTTCCGCCGCACCACCAGCGCCGCCGCGCCGACGCCCGCTGTGGCTCATCCTGGTCCCACTGGTGGTGCTCCTGCTGATGTCGATCGCCGCCGGCGTCTCGCTGGGGTCGGTGTCGATCCCGATCGGCGACGTGTGGGCGATCGTCGCCCACCGCATCGCCCCCGGCGCGTTCGAACCGTGGTGGACCCAGGCGCGCGAGGCGATCGTCATCGAGTCCCGGCTGCCCCGATCGCTCATGGCCGCCGCTGTCGGAGCGTCGCTGGCGGTGGCCGGTGGCGTGGCCCAGTCTGTCACCCGCAACCCGCTGGCCGACCCATATCTGCTGGGGGTGTCCTCGGGCGCCGGGTTCGGCGTGGTGGTGCTCACCGTGCTCGGGATCGGCGCCGGCGTATGGGGCGTGTTCACGCTCCCGATGGCCGCCTTTCTCGGCGCGCTTCTGCCGCTGGCCGGCGTCATCCTGGTCGCGCGCCGCGCGCATGACACCACCGCGATCGTCCTGGTGGGCGCGGCCATGACCATGGTGTTCGGCGCGCTCAACACATTCGTGCTCCTGGTGCTGGGTGACGATCACCAGCTCGGCACCGTCATGCGCTGGCTGGCCGGCGGATTCGGGGACGCCGGCTGGACCATGCTGTGGGCCCCGCTCGGCATCCTCGCGGTGGCCGGGACGGTGGTCCTGCTCTGCAGCCGCCACCTGGATCTGCTCCTGACCGGCGACGACGGCGCCACCGCGATGGGCGTCAACGTGCCTCGCTTCCGCATCCTCATGCTGCTGCTGGTCTCGCTGCTGACCGCGGGCGCCGTGGCCGTGTCCGGGACCATCGGCTTCATCGGCCTGCTGATCCCGCACCTGGCCGGCTACCTCACCGGGCGCACGTCGGTACGGCTGCTGCCCACGGCCGCCGTGCTCGGCGCCGTGGCGCTGGTGCTGGCGGACCTGGCCGCCCGGTCCGTGTCCGACGGGGCCGAGCTCCCGGTCGGCGTGGTGACCGGGGTGATCGGTGGCCCGGTGTTCCTGCTGATGTTGTGGCGCCGCTACGGGAAGGCCTCGGTATGACCACGTTGACCGCGCTCGATGTCGACGCCCGCCTCGGGGGTCGACAGATCCTCGACGGGGTGGGCCTGACCGTCACACCCGGCCGGGTCACCGCCCTGGTCGGCCCCAACGGCAGCGGCAAGACGACCCTGCTGCGCACCTGCTACCGGGCGCTGCCCACCACGGCCGGTCTCGTCACGATCGACGGCGCGGACATCACCTCACTGCGCCGCCGCGCCCTGGCCCGGACGGTGGGGGTGAGCACGCAGGAGCCGGTCTCGCTCGGCGGGATCACGGTCCGCGAATCAGTCCGACTCGGCCGCACCGTCAAGCGGGGCATGTTCGAACCGTTCGGCACCGACGACTCCGCTGTGGTGGACACCGTCCTGGCGCAGGTCGGGATGACGGAGCTGGCCGAGCGCGATGTGCTGGCCCTGTCGGGCGGCGAGCGGCAGCGGGTCTCGATCGCGCGCGCCCTGGCCCAGCAACCGGAGGTCCTCCTGCTCGACGAGCCCACCAATCATCTGGATCTGCACCAGCAACTGTCCGTCCTGACGCTACTGCGCAGGCTGGCCGCCGACGGCCTGGCCGTGTTGTTGACCCTGCACGACCTGCGGATGGCCACCGAGTACTGCGACGCGATGGCGGTCCTCCAGCGCGGCCGGGTGGTGGCCGACGGCCTGCCCGAGAAGGTGCTCTCCCCCGCTCTGTTGGCCGACGTGTTCGGCGTCCGCGGCGAGGTACGCCCCGGACGCGCCGGTGGCCGCACCCTCGACGTATGGGGGCTCGCCGATGAGTGACGTGCCCGGCCGCCGCGCGCGAGGAGACCACGGTGGTCACGACGACGAGGGCCGCGCGCCCGGGGCCGTGGCCTCGGCGTACGAGCGCGTCTCGGGCCCGCTCGGGGATTTTGCCCGCACGATCGAGCACGGGCCGCGGGTCCTACCCGGATCGGTGCTGACGGACCCGCGGTGGCTCGCCCGGCGGGTGGCCGACACCGGCCGACGATGGAGTCACGACGATCCGCGGGTCAACGGCACCCTGTGGTGGTATTCGGCCAGCTCATCACTGGTCGCGGCGCCGCTGACGATGCTGCTGACCGCCGGCCTCGCCCCGGATCCGCGGCCGGAGCGGCTCACCGTGTCACTGCAGCCCAACGGCTACCTCGAGGCCGCCAGGTCAGACCGGCTGCTCGCCTCTGTCGAGGAGTTCGCGGACGCGCTCTGCCAGGCGCACGCCGAGGTGATCATCGCGCTGGCGGAGGTTTCCGGGGCGACGCCGCGGGCCCTGTGGGCCATCGCCACGGACTCCATCGGGAACCGGGCACTCGAGGCGGGCCGCGCTGGCGCAGGCACACCCGGCGGTTCGGTCGACGGGTCAGACGCGGGCTCGGCCGCCGACGCAGAAGCGGGCACAGACCGAGGTGCCGCCCTGGCCCGGGAGATCTGCCGCCCACCCCTCCTGCCGGTGCGGTACGTGGACGTCGACGGGCCGCAGCGCTCCCGACGTTTCGTCCGCCGCAGTTCCTGCTGCCTCATCTATGTGGCCACGGGCGGGGACAAATGCGTGAGCTGCCCTCGCCGGACTCCGCAGGATCGGCAACATCAGCTGATCTCCCGGTCGTGAGCGGTACCGCCATGCCCACCGGTCACGCAGACCTGGCCTGAAGCCGGCCCGGCCGGGCGTCGCCGTCAAGCCGCCCGGCCAGGGTAGCCGGTCAGCGTTTGCGGGCGCTGTTTCTCGCCTTCTGCAGAAGTTCCTTCGCCTTGCGCTGGTTCTCGGGCTTCGCGGCCTCGCGTCGGACCACGTCAACGGCCTTGAGGGCGATCCCGCTCTTGATGGCCTTGCTCAGAAATCCCATCGTGCACCTCCATGTGTCGGGAGCGCCAGCGTAGGCACGGTGCCTGCGGCCCGCGACCGGCCGCCGGTGACTGGTTCAGCCGACCCCGGCTGTGAGCAGGTCCGACAACCCGGCGACCGCTCCGATCACCGTGATCGCCGGCGGCTCGATCCCCGCCTCGGTGCAGGCCGCGGCGATCGTGGCCGCCGTCCCGTGCAGGATCCGCTGCGTGGGCATCGAGCCGTCGGCGACGGTCACCGCCGGGGTGTCGGCTGGCAGGCCCTGTGCGAGGAGTTCGGCGGTGATCGCCTCGAGGTTCGTCACGGCCATGAGCAGCACCAGGGTGGTCCCCGACCGGGCCAGCGCGCCGTAGTCGAGGGTCGACTGCGGGCTGCCCGGCGGGACGTGCCCGGAGATGACCGACACCCCCTGCGACAGGCCGCGATGGGTCGCGGGAACGCCGGCGAGGGCCGGGACCGCCAGCGCCGAGGTGACGCCCGGGATCACTCTCACCGGCACCCCGGCGGCCGTGCACGCGAGGTACTCCTCGCCGCCGCGGCCGAACAGGAAGCTGTCGCCGCCTTTGAGGCGCACGACCGTCCGGCCGCGCCGTGCCTGGTCGACGAGGATCCGGTTGATCTCCTCCTGCGGGGTGGCCCGGCCGAAGGGGATCTTGCCCACGTCGATCACCTCGATGCGTGCGTCCAACTCCTCGAGCACCGCGACCGGGCCCAGGCGGTCGGTCACCACCACGTCGGCGGCGAAGAGCGCCTCCCGCCCGGCGACGGTCATCAGCCCGGGGTCTCCGGGTCCACCGCCCACCAGCACCACCTGACCGGTGATCGCCTCCGTCGGAGTCGTCACGTCGTCGTCCTCTCGTCACGTTCTGTCTCGCGCCCGTCTCCACGTCGGAGCAGGTACACGTCCATCACCCAACCGTGCTCGGCGCGCAGCCGGTCGCGTTCGGCCCGCAGCTCATCGAGCACGTCGCCGACCCGCCCGGCGGCCAGCGTCTCGCCGACATCGCCGAGATTGCCGCCCCACCAGATGCGCCAGTCGTCCAGGCCGTCGAGCGGCAGGTCGGAGTTGAGCATCACCACCACGTTGTCGGCGCCCGCGGCCACGACCTCGCGCAGCCACCGGCCGGTGGTGACGGTGATCGTGGCGCCGATCTCGTGCAGGACGAGCCGATGTCGCGCGGCCAGGACCTGCAGCGCGGAGATGCCCGGCAGCACCCGGACGTCGAGGTCCAGGCGCCCGCGCTCGGCGATCCGGTCGAGAATCCGCAGCGTCGAGTCGTAGAACGCGGGGTCTCCCCACACGGGGATCGCCACGTCCCCGGGCCGTTCGGTGAGGATCTGCTCCCAGGCCAGTGCGCGGGCCTCGTGCCAGTCCAGGACCACGCCGCGGTAGTCACCGTGGGTGGAGGTCGACGACGACGAGCGGTCCCTCTCCGGATCCTGTACCCCCACCAGCTCGAGCCCCGGGGCGTGCCGGCCCAGGAGCTCGACGCGCCTGGTGAACAGCGGATCGCCCGGACGCTTGAGGGCGGCCACCGCATAGTCGGACGCCTGTAGAGCATGTACCGCCTCGACGGTGATCTGATCGAGTCCGCCGGAGCCGATACCCACCACGTGGATCCGCCGCGTCGGCGAGTCCGCGGCGGCCGCGGGTCGGTCAGTCACCGTGGGCATCCTCGAGGTCGCCCTCGACGTCCAGGTAGAGCTGTCGCATCTGATCCATGAGCGCGGCGTCGGGCTCGGCCCACAGGCCGCGGTCGGCGGCCTCGGTCAGCCTCTCGATCATCCCGCGCAGCGCCCACGGGTTGGACCGTCTCAAGAAGTCCTGGTTGGTCTCGTCCAGCACGTACTCGCGGGTCAGCGTCTCGTACATCCAGTCGTGCACCACGCCGGCGGTGGCGTCGAACCCGAACAGGTAGTCCACGGTCGCGGCCAGCTCGAAGGCCCCCTTGTACCCGTGCCGCTGCATGGCCGCGATCCACCGCGGATTGACCACCCGGGCGCGGAACACCCGGACGGTCTCCTCGGCCAGCGTGCGGGTGCGTACCGCGTCGGGCGTGGTGGAGTCGCCCACATACGCCCTCGGCTCGGCCCCGGTGAGCGCGCGCACGGTGGCGATCATGCCGCCGTGGTACTGGAAGTAGTCGTCCGAATCGGCGATGTCGTGCTCGCGGGTGTCGATGTTCTTCGCGGCCACGGCGATGCGCCGGTAGTTCGTCCGCATGTCGTCGGCCGCCGGCACGCCGTCGAGGTCGCGGCCGTAGGCGTACCCGCCCCAGCGGGTGTACACCTCCGCCAGGTCACGGTCGTCGCGCCAGTTGCCGGCCTCGATGGTCTGCAACAGGCCCGCCCCGTACGAACCGGGAGCGGAGCCGAAGATCCGTGTGGTGGCCCGCCGCTGATCGGTGTGCTCGGCCAGATCGGCGCGGGCGTGGGCGGCCACGAAGTTCTGCTCGTCGGGCTCGTCCAGACCGGCGACCAGCTGCACCGCGTCGTCGATCATGGCGATGACGTGCGGGAATGCGTCCCGGAAGAAACCCGAGATGCGGACGGTCACGTCGATACGCGGGCGTCCCAGCTCGTCGGCCGGGATCACCTCGAGGCCGTTGACCCGCCGGGAGGCCTCGTCCCACTGCGGCCGCACGCCGAGCAGGGCCAGCACCTCTGCGATGTCGTCGCCCGAAGTGCGCATGGCGGAGGTACCCCAGATCGACAATCCCACCGAGGCCGGGTACCCGCCGGTCTCGGACACGTGGCGCTCGAGCAGCGAGTCGGCCATGAGCTGACCCGTCTCCCAGGCCAGGCGCGAGGGGATGGCCCTCGGGTCAACGGTGTAGAAGTTGCGGCCCGTGGGCAGCACGTTGACCAGGCCACGCAGCGGCGAGCCCGACGGCCCGGCCGGGATGAAGCCCCCGTCGAGGGCGTGCAGGACCGCGTCCATCTCGTCCACCGTGGCGGCCAGGCGCGGGACGACCTCGCGGGCGGCGAACTCCAGAACGCGACCGACCTCGTTGTCGTCGTTGTCCTCACCGAGCCCCGCGGCGGCGAGCACCTCGGACACTGTGGCCTCGTCCCAGTCGCGCGCGTCCATCGCCACGACCAGCTCGCGGGCCAGCGCCTCGATGCGGTCCACCTCCTCGGTGGGTGCGCCCTCGGCCAGCCCCAGCGCGCGGCGAAGGCCCGGAACCGCGGCGGACTCGCCGCCCCACACCTGCGAGGCCCGCAGGATCGCCAGCACCAGGTTGACGCGTGCCTGGCCCTCGGGCGCCTGGCCGAGTACGTGGAGGCCGTCGCGGATCTGGACGTCCTTGATCTCGCACAGCCAGCCGTCGACGTGGAGGAGGAAGTCGTCGAACTCCTCGTCGCCCGGCTGCTGCTCCAGGCCCAGGTCCTCGTGCATGTGAGCCGAGCGCATGAGGGTCCAGATCTGGTCGCGGATGGCGCCGAGCTTGCCCGGGTCCATCGCGGCGATGTTGCCGTACTCGTCCAGCAGTTGCTCGAGCCGGGCGATGTCGCCGTACGACTCCGCGCGGGCCATCGGCGGCACCAGGTGGTCGACGATCGTGGCGTGCGCCCGGCGCTTGGCCTGCGCGCCCTCACCGGGATCGTTGACGAGGAACGGGTAGATCAGCGGCATCTCGGCGATCGCCGCGTCGGTCGCGCAGTCCGCCGACAGCGCCGCGTTCTTACCCGGCAGCCACTCCAGCGAGCCGTGCTTGCCCAGGTGGACCAGCGCGTGCGCGCCGAAGCCGCGGGACAGCCAGCGGTAGGCGGCCAGGTAGTGATGCGACGGCGCGAGCTCGGGGTCGTGGTAGATCGCCACAGGGTTCTCGCCGAACCCGCGGGGCGGCTGGATGAGCAGCACCACGTTGCCGGCCTGCAGCGTCGCGAGGACGATCTCGCCGGCGTCGTTGACGAACAGCTCGCCGGGTGCCTCACCCCACGCCTCGACCATCTCGTCGCGCAGCGCGTCTGACAGGTCCTCGGTCCAGCGCAGGTAGTCGGAGGTGCTGATCCGCACGTGGGAGTCGGTGAGCTGAGCGGTGGTCAGCCACTCCTCGTCCTGGCCGCCGGCCTCGATGAGCGCGTGGATGAGGGCGTCGCCGGCGGCGGTGTCGTCGGCGAAACCGGCGTCCGCCTCGCTGTCAGCGCCGTCCGCGGCACCGCCGGTGGCCACGCTCCCGCCCTCGCCGCAGCGGGTGAGGAAGCGGGCGATCGGGCCGTCGTCCGGGCCCAGGTCGTAGCCCTCCTCGCGCATGCGACGCAATAGCCGGATGGTGGAGACGGGCGTGTCCAGGCCGACGGCGTTACCGATGCGCGAGTGCTTGGTGGGGTACGCCGAGAGCACGAGCGCGATCCGGCGCTCGGCCCGCGGGATGTGCCGCAGCCGGGCGTGGGCCACAGCGATCCCGGCCACGCGCGCGCAGCGTTCGGGGTCGGCGACGTAGCGGGGCAGGCCATCGGCGTCGATCTCCTTGAACGAGAACGGGGCGGTGATGATGCGGCCGTCGAACTCGGGAATCGCGATCTGGTTGGCCGAGTCGAGCGGGTTGACGCCGTCGTCGGAGCCCTCCCAGTCGTCGCGCCCCCAGGTCAGGCACAGCCCCTGCAGGATCGGGATGTCCAGCGCGGCGATGCGTTCGACGTCCCAGCTCTCGTCGTCGCCCCCGGCCCCCGCGGCGCCGGGCGTGGTCCCGCCGGCGGCGAGCACCGTCACGACCAGCGCGTCGAGCGTGCCGAGCGCGTCGAACAGCTCGTCCGGCGCCGACCGCAGCGAGCCGGCGAACACCGGTACGCCCACGGCCTCGCCGGTGGCGTCGATCGCGTCCGCCAGCGCGTGCGCGAAGCCCGCGTTGCCGCTCACCTCGTGGGCGCGGTAGTAGAGCACGCCGACGCGCGGCAGGTCGCCCGCCGGGGCGCCAGCCCGCTCTGGGAGCCCCCACACTGGTACAGCCACAGGCGGTTCGAACCCGGTTCCGGTGAGCAGGACGGTGTCCGAGAGGAAGGCGTGCAGCTGCGCGAGGTTGGCGGGCCCGCCCTCGGCGAGGTAGCGGTGCGCCTCGGCGGCGGTGCCGATGGGGACGGTGGAGACCTCCATGAGGTCCGCGTCCGGGGACTGTTCGCCGCCCAGGACGACGACGGGCACGCCGGCG
Source organism: Dietzia sp. NPDC055877 (assembly GCF_053615975.1). Classification (NCBI taxonomy): domain Bacteria; kingdom Bacillati; phylum Actinomycetota; class Actinomycetes; order Mycobacteriales; family Dietziaceae; genus Dietzia; species Dietzia sp. NPDC055877. Next base: position 163,671 of record NZ_JBSHCV010000001.1, read on the forward strand.
CCCAGCACCGCCTCGAAGCCGTGGTCCCACGAGCGCCTGGATCCGAGGATCCTGACGACGACGAGGTCGGCCCGGGTGAGCAGGTGCGGGAGGTCGGTCTCCACGTCGATGCGTGACGGGTTGCCGAGCGTGAACGCCGCCCCGGATTCCCGCGCGGAGAGCAGGTCCGTGTCGGACGTGGACAGCAGTGCGATGCGGGGAGCACGCGAATCGGATGACCCGGGTGTTGCCGCGGCGTCGTCAGGGGACGCCGAACGCCGGTCTTGGCGCATGTTCTTCTCCAAACCCTCGTGGAACATGTCGCCGTGGCCGGTCTCCTGGCTTTCGCATCGACGCCACGCGACCGACCTTCCCGGGCTGGTGAGCCCAGTGGCCTCCGCCCCGTGAGGGACGGACGAGGGTCGCGGAACTCCGCGACTACAGTGGCGAGGGCCGCGCCGGCTTCTCCTCCGGCTTCCCGAACACCACGGCACCGCCGAGACTATCGGCCGCCTCCGGAGCCCGGCCCGCCGCCCTGGGTTCGACGGCGTCCGCGTAGGCTCCAGGGGCATCCCACGGCGAGGAACCCGGTGCGATTCCGGGGCGGTTCCGCCACTGTGAGGCCCTGACCAGGGCCGTCAGCCAGATACTGGCCGGGGGATGGACGTGCGGTCACTCCCGCGCCGACTTCGACTTCTGACCGGGGCGAGAACCCCGAGGAGGACCCATGCCTGGTGCTGTCCGGCCGCCGCGTCGCTATGACTACATCGACGACGGCCCCGCCATCTACCTGGATTCCTTCGCCACCATCCGGCGGGAGACCGACCTCTCGCGGATCCCCGGGGACGCCGAGAAGCTCGCGGTCCGCATGGTGCACGGTACGGGTCAGACGGATCTGACCGAGGACCTGCAGGTGCATCCCGGTCTCGTCGGTGCCGCCCGCTCGGCCCTCGACGCCGGAGCGCCGATCCTCTGTGACGCCCACATGGTCGCCTCGGGCGTTACCCGCGCACGGCTGCCGCGGGACAACGACGTGGTGTGCACACTGAACGACCCGCAGGTCCCCGAGTTGGCCCGGCAGATGGGCACCACCCGCTCCGCGGCCGCGTTGGCCCTGTGGGGTGACCGGCTCGACGGCGCCGTGGTGTCGATCGGCAACGCCCCCACCGCCCTGTTCCACCTGCTCGAGATGCTCCTCGACGGCGCGCCCCGGCCCGCGGCGGTCATCGGCTGCCCGGTCGGCTTCATCGGAGCGGCCGAATCCAAGGCGGCATTAGCCGATTTCGCCAGCGACCACGGGATCGACATCCCGTTCGTCACCGTGCACGGCCGCCGCGGCGGCTCGGCGATGACCGCCTCCGCCGTCAACGCCCTGGCGCAGGACGCCGAGTGAGCGGCGGGATGACCGGCGCGGATGCCCCCGGTGTGGCCGGCGACGCTGACGTAGGCGCAGAAGCGGGTGCTGGCGCGGGTCGTCTCTACGGCGTCGGCGTGGGGCCGGGAGACCCCGAGCTCATGACCCTCAAGGCCGCCCGACTGATCGGTGCCGCCGACGTGGTGGCCTTCCACGCCGGGCGCGGCAAGCAGTCCAACGCCCGGCGCATCGCCGCCGACCTCATCCCCGCCGGCGCGATCGAGGAGGTGCTCGAGTACCCGGTCACCACGGGCCTGACCGAGCATCCGGGCGGGTACGCGGGCGCGATCGCCGACTTCTACGAGCGCAGCGCTCAGCGTCTCGCCGAGCACCTCGCCGCGGGCAGCAACGTGGTCCTGCTGGCCGAGGGTGACCCGCTGTTCTACGGCTCGTTCATGTACATGCACGACCGGCTCGCGGAGCGGTTCCTCACCGAGATCGTCCCCGGCGTGCCGGCCTTCGCGGCCGCCACCGCCGCGGCCGCGACCCCGCTGGTCAGGCAGACCGATGTACTCACCGTGCTACCCGGCACGCTGCCGGAGCCCGAGCTCGCCCGGCGACTGGCCGACACCGACGGCGCGATCATCATGAAGCTCGGCCGCAACTTCCCCGCCGTGCGCCGGGCGCTCGAATCCGCAGGGCGGCTCGACGGCGCGGTGTACGTCGAGCGCGCCTCGACGGATGCAGAGGCGCACCACCCGGTTCGCGAGGTCGACCCGGAGACCGTGCCGTACTTCTCCCTCGTCGTCGTCCCCGGGGACTCCCACCACCACCACCCCACCGGCCGCCGGCCCGCAACACTGACCGCGTCGGCCTCCGACCCCGCCGCTCCCGGCGCCCTCGGCGTCGTGCACGTGGTGGGGCTCGGACCCGGGCCGGACGACTGGCTCACACCGGAGGCAGCGCGGGTACTCGCCGAGGTGGACCACGTCGTGGGCTACGCGCCGTACGTCAACCGGGTGCCGCAGCGGCCCGGGCTGCGGCGGCACAGCTCCGGCAACACCGTGGAGGTCGACCGGGCGGGTCTCGCCCTGGAGTTGGCAGCCGCGGGCGAGCAGGTGGCCGTGGTCTCCGGCGGTGACGCGGGCGTGTTCGGGATGGCGTCGGCGGTGTTCGAGGCCGCCGAGGACCCGCGGCACGACGGGGTCGACATCCGCGTGGTGCCCGGCGTCTCCGCGGTGCAGGCGGTGGCCGCACGGGCCGGGGCGCCGATCGGCGCGGACTTCGCGGTAGTGAGCCTGTCGGACCGACTCAAGCCGTGGGAGGTGATCGCCCGCCGGCTCGACGCGATCGCCGCCGCCGACCTGGTCCTGGCCGTCTACAACCCCGCGTCCCGCTCGCGAACCCACCAGGTCGCCGATGCCCGGGACGTGCTCCTGCGCCATCGTGATTCCGCCACGCCGGTCGTGGTGGGTCGGGACGTCGGTCGCGCCGAGGAATCGCTGACCGTCACCACACTGGGTGAGCTCGACTGCGACTCGATCGACATGAAGTGCCTGCTCATCGTGGGCGCGTCCGGGACCCGGGTGACCGACTCCGGCCACGTGTGGAGTCCGCGTTTCGTGCGAGCATGACGCTCGTGAACCACGAAGAGCTCGAAGCGGCCGACGCGGACGCGCTGTGGCGGGTGCTCGCCACCCGCCGCGACCACCGACATTTCCACCCGACGCCGGTGCCGCAGGAGCTGATCGAGCGGCTGCTCTCGGTCTTCTCGGTCGCCCCGAGCGTGGGGCTCAGCCAGCCGTGGCACGTGACCGTGGTGCAGGACCGCGCTGTTCGAGAGGCCGTCCATGCCGGTTTCCGGGACGTACGCGCCGCCGAGGCCGAGCGCTTCTCCGGCGAGCGGCGCGAGCTGTACAACACACTGCGGCTCGAGGGCATCCTCCAGGCTCCGGTCGGCCTGGTGGTGAGCCACCTGCCGCCGGACGGGCCGGTGTTGGGGACGACGGCGATGCCCGCCGCGTCGGAGTACAGCGTCATCTCGGCCATCACGCTGCTGTGGCTGGCGGCCACCGCCGAGGGCCTGGGCATGGGCTGGGTGAGCCTGCTCGACCCCGAGCACCTCAGCGGATCCGTGCCGATCCCCGACGGCGCCCGGCCGCTGGCGTACCTGTGTATCGGCTACCCGTCGCTCGACCTGGACGAGCCGCTGCTGCAATCCGTCGGCTGGGGTCGGCGCAAGCCTCTGCCGGTCGACTGGGTGTGAGGGTCATCGGCCGGTGCCGCGGGCACAGCCACTGACCGTGGTGAACGTGCCCGCGATGTTCCTTGCCGCGGTGATGTCCGTGTTCGCGGGCGAGCCCGAGCCGTAGCCCCCACCGTCTTGACGTCGCCTGCCCCCGAGACGTTCCGGACCTCGCTGCCGTTTCGTCGCCACCATCGCGAAGCTCGTCGGCACCACTGCGGCTATGAGCCGAATTCCTCGCAGTGGTGCCATCAAAACACGGGTGGGCAAGCCGGGTTCCAGGGATTCTCCGGGCTCCGCACGACGCGCGCACGTGGGCGGCACCCACACCTGCAGTGCCCGCCACCGGCGAGGGCCGACGGGGGTAACGACGCCGCCGCCAAGCCTCCTCCGCTCTAACCTGGATCCATGACCCCCCTCGATGCGGTACTCGCGTTTGCCCTGGTCGCGGGCCTGATCACGCTGGTGCCCGGGCTCGATACGGCGCTGGTCCTCCGTTCCTCACTGACCCGCACCCGCCCGTACGCCTGGGCCACCGCCGCGGGGATCGCCACCGGCGCGATGGCCTGGGGCATCGCTGCCGCCGTGGGGGTCTCGGCGCTACTCACCGCCTCCGAGCTGGCGTATCGCGTGCTCACCACCGCCGGCGCGGTGTACATGTGCTGGCTCGGCGTCTCGATGATCCGGCGGTCGATCCGCGACGGCGCAGTGTCCTTTCCCACCGCCGACACGGGCGAGGTGGCGGAGGGATCGCCCTGGCGGGGTTATCTCGTCGGGACCGGCACCAACCTCCTCAACCCCAAGGTCGGCGTGTTCTACATCGCCACCATCCCTCAGTTCCTCCCCGACGGCGTCGCACCGCTGCCGATGGGCGCCACCCTGGCGGGCGTCCACGGTCTGCTCACCCTGACCTGGTTCGCTCTGCTCATCACCGCGGGGTCGTTCGCGCGCCGGCGGCTCATGAATCCGCGGACCCTGACGATGATCGATCGCGGGACGGGGCTCGTCCTGGTCGGCTTCGGCGCGAAACTGCTGTGGGACGCGCTGCTCTCCGGTCCGAGCGCGGCGGCCATGGCGCTCAGCCCGATCAGGTCCCCGGCCCTGTCGTAAGAGCCGGGCGGTACGCTCAGCCGGTGTCCCCGACCCGCACCGCCCAGGGCTTTCCCTGGGTAGTGGCGTCGTTGTGCGGGTTCGTCGTGGCGATCGTCAGCGGCGCGACGGGAGTCGTCGCGCACTGGCTCGCCTCGACCGGCCCGATGCCCGTCACCGTGGACGCGGTCATCGCCACCGTCGCCGCGTGCGCCGGGGTCGGGATCCTCACCGCCGCCGGGGTGGGCAGATTCCATCCCGCCCTGGTCGTGCCCGCCGGGCTCGTCGCGGCGCAGGGGTCCGTGCACCACGCACTCGCATGGTCGCACCGGCTCCACGGCCATGCACACGGGGCCGACGGCGTCTCCGGGCACGCCGCGCACCTGCTGTACACACCGGCGGAACAGTCCGCGATGGCCCGCGAGGCGATGACCGCGGGCGCCCACATCGCCGGCGCCGGTGCAGCAGGCCACGGCGCCCCGAGTTGGTCGATGCTCGCCGCCCACGCCGTGGCCACGGTGGTCGCCGCCGGGGCCCTCGCACTGGTGGCCGGCGTGCTGGGGTGGCTGGCCGCCCGCGCCGAGCAGCTGACCATCGGACGCCTCTGCGCAGTCGACCGGGCCCGGACCGCGCCACCGGCGAGCACGCCCCGCGCGGCAGCCGACCGGTTCCTGCTCTCTCGCGGGCTCCTTCGCGGGCCGCCCGTCGCCCGGGGCGCGCGGAGCTGACCCCATCCCCGAGCGGCTCCCGTTCGCACCTCCGCGTTGGTCGCCACGAGTGCGGTGGACGAGACGCGTCGTCGACGAGACGACGACCATCCTCACCATGGTGACGACCATGCCGCCGGCCACCCGCGCTCCCCTGCAGATCTCATCAACCCCCGCCTGACCCGCGGGGGCTCATCACCGGTGATCCCGCCGTCGCGTATGCCGTGAGGCCGCGGCGCGATTCCGCCCGCCCCGGCCCGGCCACACGCGCGCAGGACACCGGCATCTGCGAGAGGTATCAGCCATGTCTGTGGCACCCACGACTGCCGAGCACACCCGACCACCGAAACCCACCCGACCGGCGCGAACAGCCAGACCCGTCGCCGAGCAACTCAGGGCGATCCTGGTCCGGATCCACTTCTACGCGGGGCTGTTCGTGGCCCCGTTCCTCATCGTCGCCGCGCTGTCCGGCGCGCTCTACGCGCTGTCCCCCACGCTGGAGAAACTCGCCTACCAGGAGCAGATCTCCGCGACGACAACGACGACGACAACGAGCACGCCCTTGGCCGAGCAGATCGCGGCCGCCCGGGACCGCCAGCCCGGGCTCGATCTGGTCGAGGTCTGGCCCGCCGACGAACCCGGGACCGCCACCCGCATCCTCTTCGCCGACGACTCGCTGCCCGAAGGCGTGAACCGTGCCGTCTTCGTGGACCCCGCGGATGCTTCCGTGAACGGTGTGCTGACCAGCTACTCGGGCATCGGCGAACTCCCCTTGCGCAGCTGGATCTCCGGCCTGCACAGCGACCTGCACCTCGGCGCCGCGGGCGAGATCTACTCGGAACTCGCCGCCTCCTGGCTGCTCATCCTCACGCTGAGCGGGCTGTTCCTGTGGTGGCGCAGGACTCGTGCCGCCAGGTCCGCGCGTCGGGCCGCGATGCTGCGGGGCGTTCCCGCGCGACCGGGCTCGCGCCGCAAGACGATGTCTCTACACGCGACCCTCGGCACCTGGTTCGCCGTGATCCTCATCGGCATCGCCACGACGGGCCTGACCTGGTCGACCTACACCGGCGGCAACATCGATTCCGTGGTCTCGGCGATGAACTGGCGATCCGCCCCCCTGCAGACCTCGATCAACGGTGATGTCGCCACGGCCGACGCACACGCGGAACACCGGGGGCACTCCGCCCAGCACGCAGGGCAGCGATCCCCCGCCGAACAGGCCCCCGCGGTCCTCGACGCGGCCCGCTACGCCGGACTGGACGGCCCGCTCCGGATGAGCGCACCCGCCGACGCCGACTCGGCATGGACGGTCAGCCAGCTGTGGGGACCGTGGGTGTTCAGCTCGGACTCGGTCGCCGTCTCGGGGGACGACGGGCGGATCGTCGACCGGCTCGACTTCGGGGACCTGTCGCCGTACTCCAAACTCTCGTCCTGGGGCATCTACCTGCACATGGGGATCATGTTCGGGCTTCCCCTACAGATCGCCCTCGCCGCGACGGCGCTGACGGTCGTGGCGCTCGCGATCACGGGATATCGGATGTGGTGGAAGCGCCGCCCGACCCGAGGTGGACTACCCGCACCCCTGGGGAGGACCTCCGGACTCTCCTGGCAGGTCTACGCAATCGCGACAACCGTGGCAGTGGGGCTCGGGATATTCATGCCGCTGCTGGGGATCTCCTTGGCGGTCTTCGTCGTCGTCGACATCCTGGTCACCCGCCGCGCCACAGTCACGGCCCCTGACACCGGGGCCACCGCCCCGTCCGGCCCCCGCTCGTAACCCCGGTCGCGTGACCGACCCGCGGTGCGGCACCTGCCGCGCTGCGGGTCGGTCCCCGTCACGCCCGTGCGCATCTGCCGCAGCGCCCCTCCCAACAGGGGCGCGACCCTACAGTGAAGGCGTGCAGACCTTGTTCATTGTCATCTCCGTTGTCATCAACACGGTTCTGGTCGCCTGGACGGTCCGGCGGCTGATGGGCGGACCCGTGGGGTGGCCGCGGATCTTCGTGTTCTCGTTCATCGTCGCCCTCGTCGCCAACCCCCTCCTGCTCACCACACTCGAACACACGGGTATCGACGACCCGTCCGCCCCGGAACACGTCTGGAGCACGGTCGCCATCTCGGTGCTCTTCGTCGCCTGGGTCATCGCGTTCGAGATCAGCATCCTGGTCGTGACCGAGATCCTCGTGCCCACGGGGAGCCTGCCGGGTCCGATCGAGTTCGTGCGCGGGACGCCCGGCTGGTTCCGGCGCGCCCGCCGGTTCCGGCAGATCTTCGCCATCGCCGCCCGTCAGGGACTCATCGGCTACCTCGGTCGGTCCCGTTCAGCCGTGGACCGCCTGAACCGACCCGGCACCGCTGTCGCGCTGCGTACGGCGCTCACCGAGGGCGGGGTGACGTTCATCAAGCTGGGGCAGATGCTCTCGACCCGCCCCGATCTCCTCCCGCCTGCATACATGAGCGAGTTGTCGCAGCTACACAGCCAGGTCCCGCCGGATCCGTGGGAGACCGTCCGGCAGTCCCTCACCGCCGAGCTGGGCGGTCCGCCCGAGGAGCTGTTCTCGGAGTTCGATCCCGAACCGCTGGCCGCGGCCTCCCTCGGACAGGTGCACAAGGCCACGCTGACGACCGGTGAGGAAGTGGTGGTCAAGATCCAGCGCCCGTCGGCCGACGCGACCGTGCGCGCCGATCTCGACATCATCACCCGGTTGGCCCGGTTGTTGGAGAAGCGGGCCGCGTGGGCTCGCCAGCTCGGCGCGATCGACCTGGCGGAGGGATTCGGGGCCTCCCTGTCCGAGGAGCTGGACTACCGGACGGAGCTGCGCAACCTCGCGGCCCTGGAGGGAACCGATGGTGTGATCATCCCCGGTGCGCACCGGCGGTTCTCCACCAGGCGGATCCTCACGATGGACCGCATCGACGGCATCCCCCTGTCCCGCGCCGCGGACCAGATCGACGCGCTGTCCGCCACAGAGCGCGAGGACCTCACCCGCACGATCCTCGAGGTGGTCCTGCGGCAGATCCTGGTCGACGGCGTCTTCCACGCCGACCTGCACGGCGGGAACATCCTGCTCACCCCCGACGGGTCGTTCGCCCTTCTCGACTTCGGCTCGGTCGGCCGACTGGACCGCCAGGCCCGTCTGGGACTGAGATCGCTGCTCATCGCCATAGACCGCCAAGACGGCGCCGCCGCGACCACCGCCCTGTGCCACATCCTCATCCCGCCGGCGGACCTGGACCTCGTGACCACGCAGTGGCTCATCGGCGACCTGATCATGCGCATCGAGGGCATGCCGGCCGACGTCCTGTTCAACGACCTGCTGCGGGCGGTCGTCTCCGCCGGGTTCAAGGTCCCGTCATCCATCGCCGCGGCCTTCCGTTGCCTGGGCGCACTGGAGGGCACGCTGTCCCTTCTGGCCCCGGATATGGACGTCATCGCCACCACCCGGTCGATCGCCTCGTCGGTGTTCCGGGAGAGCCTCTCGCCCGGCCACTCCGTGCGCACGGGCATCGAGCAGGCGGCGCTGGTGGCGCCGATCGCCGAGCGAGCGCCCGCCCGACTGTCGTCGATCCTGGGACGCCTCGACCGCGACAACCTGGGGCTGAGCTTCTCTCCGCTCGCCGACCCGACGAGCAGGGCGGTGGCCAACCACTTCGCGCAGGTCATCTCCCTGTCCGTGCTCACTGTCGTGGCGGCGTTCAGCGGTATCGCCCTGGTGCTGTCCGAAGAGGGGCCGCGGTGGTCGGACGACCTGCTGATGACCACCTACATCGGGATGGCCCTCCTGCTCATCGCCTACGTGATCGGCAGCCGCCTGGTGATCATGACACTGCAGCGCGGGTTCCAGGAGAACACGCGAACTCCCACCGGGTAGCGCTGTAGGCGCCCGAGACGAATATCATCCGAACAAACGATCACTACTTACCGGGAGCGTGGAGATGGCTGGCCCCACCCGTGATGATGCACGCAGCGAGAGCCGACAACGGCGCGGCAAGGTGCCGGTACTGGCCTCGGCGATCCGCAACTTCACCGAGCGGGGCTTCCACGGAACGTCGATGCGGGACATCGCCGGAGACGCGGGGGTCACCGTCGCCTCGATCTATCACCACTTCGCCTCCAAGCAGGACATGCTGCAGGCGATCATGGTTCAGACATTGAGCGACGTGCTCTCGTCGACCAGAACGGCACTGATGGGTGCCGGCACGGACCCGGCCGCGCAACTGGGCGCACTGGTCCACGCCTGGATCCTCTTCCATACCGATCGCCAGGCTGAAGCACTGATCGGCGCATCCGAACTGCGCAGTCTCGACGGACCGGGACGCAAGCTGATCGTGACACTGCGCGATGAGCAGGAACGGATGTTCCAGGACGTGGTCGACCGGGGGATCAACGAGGGAGCGTTCACCACCAACCACCCGCGCGAGGCCGCGCGCGCGGTGATCAACATGGGTTACGCGGTGGCTTCCTGGTACCGGAGCTCGGGCGATGTCTCACCAGGCGAGATGGCGGACAGGTATGTGGAATTGGCGCTCGGCACCGTGGGATTCACAGGCGCCTCGGCCCCGGCCGCACCGGGCGGGGCCACAGAGAGCTAGAGCCGACTTCCCTCCGGGATCCCTCCGCCGACGCTATGGTGTATCCAAACGATCGTTTAGATGAGGGGCTGCAATGGCAGAGAGTGATTCCTCCGCGGGCACGGTGAACATCCCCGCGCTACGAACATGGATGCACGAGGTTCGGCCCGACGGTCTGGCAGGGCCCCTGACGGCCCGCCTGATCGCCGGAGGCCGCAGCAATCCGACCTACGAGGTGTCCGACGGCACCCAGCACTGGATCCTGCGACGTCCGCCCTACGGCGAAGTCCTCCAGTCCGCTCACGACATGTCGCGTGAAGCGACGGTGATGGGCGCCCTGGCCGGATCCGCCGTGCCCGTCCCCCACGTGGTGGGTGTGTGCCGGGACCCGGAGGTGCTCGGCGCCGAGTTCTACGTGATGGACAAGCTGGTCGGGCGCACCCTGCGTACCGCAGAGGACACCCGGTCCCTGACCCCGGACCAGCGAGGCCGGCTCACCGACACGATGATCAGGACCCTGGTCGCTCTCCACGAGATCGATCCGGCCGACGTCGGCCTGGAGGACTGGGGGCGGCCCCAGGGTTACCTCGAACGGCAGCTCAACCGGTGGGAGCGCCAATGGCACGCCATCAAGACCTCCGAGAGGCCCCGGGTGGACGAGGTGATCGGCATGCTGCGTCGGTCCATGCCCGAGACGACGCTCCCGGGGATCGTTCACGGCGACTACAAGATCGATAATCTCCTGGTCGCCCACGAGGACCCCACGCAGATCCTCGGGGTGCTCGACTGGGAGATGTCCACCCTGGGAGACACCCTAGCCGACCTGGGCATGCTCATCAGCTTCTGGGACGAGGTCGGTACGTTCCACAACCCGATCACCGCCGGGGCGACCGCCCTCGAGGGCTTCCCCACCGCGAAAGAGGTGGTGAGGAAGTACGCCGACCTCCGCACCATCTCGATCGACAGTCTCGACTGGTACATCATCTTCGCCGATCTCAAGCTCGCGGTGATCCTCGAGCAGATCCACGCCCGGCATCTCGCAGGGACGACAGTGGGCGACTGGTACGACGACATCGGCGGCATGGTCGCGCCGATCCTGGACCGCGCCCACGACCGCGCTACTCAGTCGGAACTCTAGATCCACCCGCCCCTCACCACAGAACGGACACTGACATGCAGGACATCTCCGGGCTCCAACTGACCCCGTCGCCGAAAGCGCAGGAGCTGCGCGCCACGCTCGTCGACTTCATGAACACCGAGGTCTTCCCCGCGGAGGCCGCCTACCACGCCTATCGCGCCGAACGCGGTCAGGACGATCACACGCTCCCGCCCGTCGTGGAGGAACTCAAGACCAAGGCCCGGGCCCGGGGGCTGTGGAACCTCTTCCTCCCGGCCGAGTCGGGCATCTCCCAGCTCGACTACGCGAGCCTCGCCGAGGTGACCGGCTGGTCTCTCGAGCTCGCGCCCGAGGCCCTCAATTGTCAGGCCCCCGACACCGGGAACATGGAGCTGCTGCACCTGTTCGCGACCGATGAGCAGCGGGAGCAGTGGCTCGAACCCCTCCTGCGGGGCGAGATCCGGTCCGCGTTCGCGATGACCGAGAAGAACGTCGCGTCCTCGGACGCCACCAACATCGAGACCTCCATCGTGCGTGACGGCGACGAGTACGTGATCAACGGCCGCAAGTGGTGGACATCCGGCGCCGCGGACCCGCGCTGTGCGTTCTTCATCGTCATGGGCAAGACCGACCCGACCGCGGCGCGGCACCTGCAGCAGTCGATGATCATCGTCCCCCGGGACACCCCCGGCGTGACCCTGGTGCGGGACGTACCGGTGTTCGGGCGGCATGACCAGCACGGACACTGCGAGATGTTGTTCGAGGACGTGCGCGTCCCGGTCACCAACATCCTCGACGAGGAGGGGTCGGGATTCGCGCTGGCCCAGGCCCGCCTCGGGCCCGGCCGGATCCACCACTGCATGCGCGCCCTCGGTGCAGCCGAGCGCGCCCTCCAGTTGATGACGACCCGGGTCCAGGAACGCATCGCGTTCGGCAAGCCTCTCGCGGAGCAGGGAATGATCCAGGCCGGCATCGCCGAATCCCGCCTCGAGATCGAGCAGGCCCGCCTGCTGTGCCAGCACGCCTCCGCGATCATCGACGCCCAGGGCAACAAGGCCGCTGCCCCGTATGTATCGATGGCCAAGATCACCACGCCGCGAATCGCCCTGAACGTGATCGACCGGGCGATCCAGGTGCACGGGGGCATGGGCGTCAGTGACGACGTCCCACTCGCCGCGATGTACGGCTGGCATCGCGCCATGCGCATCTTCGACGGGCCGGACGAGGTGCATCTGCGCACTATCGCCAAGTCCGAACTCGCCGCGGCCACCGAGCTCAGGCCCTGACCGGACGGGTCGCGGCCACCTGACCGCGACCCGCCCGACCGTCTGCTCGTCGACAGGCGACCTAGAACGTCAGTCCCGCTCGGGCTCGTGCGTGCGGCAGCTCGTTCAGGGAGCCGAGTCGGAGTTCGCCTCCGGTGCTGACGAACACCCGGCTCACCGAGGTGTAGCGCGGCATGAAGAACGCTCCGTACTCGCGTCCGACGACCCGGCTCAGATAGGAGTTGAGCACGCCTCCGTGACAGACCACGACGACGCGGCCCTCCGTCTGTACAGCGGCGATCTCGTCGAACGCTGACCACACCCGATCGCGGAACTCCTGCGGATCGAACCGGTGGTTTCCCCAGACCCCTGTGGTCAGCGCAGTCGCGGCTGCGGCAAAGACGTCATGGCCGAGCTGTTCCAGCGGGATGTACTCGGAGGCGCCCAGGTCGAACTCGGCGAGCCGCTCGTCGACCGCCACCTGCACCCCGGTTCTCTCCGCGATCGCGGTGGCCGTTTCGAACGCGCGCCGCATCGGACTGCTCACGATCCTCGCGGGGCGCTTGCCCTCGCCGCGGCCCACCCACTCGGCGAGGGCAGCGGCCTGCCCACGGCCGAGCTCGGTCAGTGCGGGGTCGGCGGGCACGTTTCCCCCTGACGCACGCACGGGCTGGGCGTGACGAACGATGAGCAGTTCCACAACGGCCTCTCTCGGCGGGGGCATTGACGAACCGCGGCAAGTTTGCGATTCTTGCGTCACATCTTATCCGCCCACCTCCCCGGCGGGTCAAGGGAACGATCAGTTTCGCGCCTCCTTTGCGTGATCGACCGGTCACACAGTGCAGGAAAGGTCCACGATGTACCCGCCCACGATCGCCGGCAACGAACCCGACGCCATCGCCTATGAGATGGCCGGCTCCGGAGCGCGCCTCACCTACCGCGAACTCGACGAACGCTCGAATCAAGTCGCGCACCTGCTACGCAGCCACGAGGTGAACCCCGGAGACGCCCTCGCCATCCTGCTGCCGAACAGCCTGCCCTGGCCGATCGCCGTGGCCGCGGGAATGCGGACGGGCCTACAGGTCACACCGGTGAACTGGCACCTGAAGTCGTCCGATCTCACGCCCATCCTGGGGGCGGCGGCGCCCGGCGCTGTCGTCACCAACGCCGAGATGGCTCCGCTCGTCCGGCAGGCGACCGCCGACATGGAACGGCCCCCACTGATCCTGTCGGTCGATTCCGGAACGCCCGGCGCCACGGACTTCTGGTCGGCGCTCGACGGGTTCCCGACCACTCCTGTCGAGAATGAGCTCCTCGGCGCCCGCACCCTCTTCAGCGGCGGCACCACGGGCACTCCGAAGGCCTACCGACAGCCCCTGCTGGGCATCCACCCCCTGGATGCCCCGACGCGCCACCCGGGCCTGGCGACCGAACTCGGCATCACCGACGGGATCCGATTCCTGTCCCCGGCCCCGAACTATCACGCCGCCCCGTTCACCTTCCAGCTGATGGTCCTCGCTGCGGGTGGGACGGTCGTCTGCATGGAGTCGTTCGACGCCGCGCGGGCATTGCGGACGCTCCACGATGCAGAGATCACGCACTCCCAGTGGGTACCGACCATGCTGAGCCGCCTGCTGACAGTGGAGTATCGTGACGAGGTCCCACCCGCGCGCTCCCACCGGGTCGCCGTCACCTCGGGCGCACCCTGCCCTCCCGAGCTCAAGGACCGGATCAACGACTGGTGGGGCGACATCCTGCACGAGTACTACGGCGCCTCCGAGGGATACGGGCACACCTACATCTCCCCCGGCGAAGCACGTGAGCGTCGTGGTTCAGTGGGCCGACCGTTGGGCGCGGCCCGGGTCCGGGTCGTCGACCGGTCCGGTCGGGACGTGCCTGTCGGCACCGACGGATCCGTGTGTTTCGAGGCCACCTCCGCGGACGGCGCCACGTCACTCAAGGGCATGGGGGACCTGGGACACCTCGACGACGACGGCTACCTGTATCTCAGTGGCCGGTCGTCGTTCATGATCATCTCCGGCGGAGTGAACATCCATCCGGAGGAGATCGAGGCCGTACTCTCCGCACACCCGGCGGTCTCCGACGTCGCCGTGTTCGGCGTCCCCCACGCGGACTTCGGCGAGGAGGTCGTGGCGGTCGTCGAGCCCGCGGCAGGAAGTTCGCCGGACGCCCGGCTCGCCGCCATGCTCACGGAGCACTGTCGAGCGCGGCTCGCACGCTTCAAGTCCCCGCGACGGTTCGAGTTCGTGGACGATCTACCGCGGCTGCCCACCGGCAAGCTCAACAAGCGCGCCCTGCAGAGCGAGTACGCGTCCCGGCTCGTCCGCCGGGGGCCGTCCTAGCCGCCGGGGCTCCCGCGGCGCGACAAACCGGACGACGCCCCGCGGGGCCCTCAGCCGGTCACGGCCGATCGCTCGCCCCGGAGTCGGAGAGCACGACCGAGGTACTCGGCCGGGGTGGACGCGCCGGGCTCACGACCCGGATCCGAGATACTGGGAAGCGCCGTGACGGAGACGAAACCCTCGTTCACCAGCGCTGCGTCCGTTTCCACGCCCAGACCCTCGGCATTTTCGTAGCGCTCCATGCGCAGGACGCGGTCACCCCGGCTGACACGCAGTCCCATGAGCCCGCGGGGTGCCAGCTTCGCCATCCGCGCGCCCCGGAGATCCTCGATGTCCCGGTCCGGAACGTTGATGTTGAGCACGGTACGGGGGCGGCTGCTCTCGATCATCCACCCCACGGCCTCCACCGCGACGTGCGCGGCCGTGTCGAAGCGGTGGTTCGGCGCGAACCCCGCACTGATCGCGATCCCGCGGACGCCGAGCGAGCCGGCGGCGAGCGCGGCGCCGACCGTACTCGAGGCCAGGAGGAAGCGACCGGTGTTGAAGCCGTCGTTGATCCCGCTGACCACCAGATCCGGCCGATCGCCCAGCACTCCGGTGCAGCTCGCGAGAACCGCGAAGGAGGGTGGCGCGTCGATCACGTGGGTGCGGATCCCCGGCAGTCCCGGCAGCTCGCGCTCCTCGAGCGAGACTTCGGTACCGTGCTCGATCGACCCCACGCCGGAACCGGTACCGCTCCGGTCGCTCGCCGGCACCGCGATCTCGATGTGGTGCCCTGCAGTGCAGAGTGCCCGGGCGAGCGCGATCAGCCCGGGGGCGTCGACGCCGTCGTCGTTGGTCACCAGAATCCGCACGTGGCGCTCCTCCGCTGGAAAGAAGATGTTCCACGAGTGTGATCGATGAGTCACTGTTTTGTCTAGGACACCTGCCATCGATTCCGCGATCGCCCCCTCTTAACTGCGAACTTCCCAGCAGACAACCCCCTTGACAAGTGACGACGCTCACAAGATGATGTGACCAGTCCGTCACTACCTGGCGCGGTTCCCTCAGCAAGGAGCATTCATGTCCCAGTGGCCTATCAACGACGCGGTCTCCCCCGTCTTCCCGCTCTACTCACGAGCGAACGTCGGCGAGATCTTCCCGGACCCGATCAGCCCGCTCAACGCGTCTGCGGGGTTCCAGCACAACCTGGAGCCCGGCTGGCGCGATGCGTTCGTCGCGTGCGGCGTGTGGGACGACAGCCTGTACGAGAAGTCCGGCGTGCCCATCAGCGTCCTCCCCGGTTTCGGCAGCTACCTGTACATCAACATGTCACTCATGCGACTGTTCGGAATCCGGGTGCCCGGGATGTCCGCCGAGGCGGTTGACCTGCAGTACTTCGGCGACATGCCCGGCATCCCGAGCTACGAGAGCGAGAAGCGGGACTTCGACGAGGATCCGGCCTTCGAGGCCTCGGCCGGCGCGTGGCTCAACGAGGAGGTCCTCGGCGCGACCGGCCTGCCGCTGTACGACCGGGACCGCGAGGAGGTCATGGAGATCCGGCGTACCCGGCCGGATGTCCGCCAGATGTCCGACGCCGAACTACGGGAGCGCATCACGTCGTTCGACTACATCCTGCGCCCGCTGTTCAAGCGGCACATCGAGGCCAGCCTCAAGTGCGGCGTCGGCCTGGGCGCCGTCGCCCAGCTGGCCGAGGCGGTCGGCAAGCCGGAGCTCTCGCTGACCCTGGTCAGTGGCCTCGGCAACGTCGACTCGGCCATCCCGTCCAACATGATGTGGGACCTCAGCCGTACGGCTCGGGAGCCCGCCGTGGCCGCGCTGTTCGACGAGGGCGTAGCCGGACTGTACGAGCGGCTGGCCGCCGGCACCGACCCCACGGTCTCGGCCTTCTTCGCCGAGTTCGACGAGTTCCTGTCCGCATGGGACTTCCGCGGCCCCGCCGAGTGGGAGATCCGTGCCCGGACCTGGTCCCAGGTCCCCGAGATCCCCCTGGGCACCATCGACCGGATGCGCCGCCTCGGGGACGACCAGAGCCCGTACACCAAGAACGCAGAGCGGGCCGCCGAGCGCGAGACCGCCACCGCCGAGGTTCGGCAGGCCCTTCAGGGCGATCCTGATGCGGCAGCCCAGCTCGACGTGGTGCTGGGCGCGGCCGCCCTGTGGATGCGAGGCAGAGAGCGCGGCCGTACCACCGCCGCGATGGCGATGCACGAGATCCGCCTGCCTGCGCTCGAGCTCGGGCGTCGCGGCGTCGAGGCCGGACACCTGAAGAGTGCGGATCACGCCTTCATGCTGTTCGCGGAGGAGCTCGACGACTACCTGGCGAACCCCTCTGCGTTCACCGACCTCCTCGCCGAGCGGGAGGCCTCTTACCTCGACCTGTTCAACTACGTCCCGCCGTTCGTCGTGACCGGCGAGGCTCCCGAGCTCTCGACCTGGGAGCGCGTGGACGCCCAGTCCGCGCCGGCCGTCGGCGCCGGCGGCGAGCTCCCCGGGGTCGGCGGATGCAACGGTGTCGCCCGCGGTCGCGCACGGGTGCTGCTCTCGCCCAACGATCCGGGCGCACTCGAGGCCGGCGACATCCTTGTCGCTCCGATCACCGACCCGTCCTGGACGCCGCTGTTCGTGGCCGCGGCGGGTGTCGTCGTCGACGTCGGCGCGCCGTTCTCCCACGCGGCGATCGTCAGCCGCGAGCTCGGCATCCCGTGCGTCGTCTCCGCGACCAACGCCACCCGGCGCATCCCCGACGGAGCACTCATCGAGGTCGACGGCACCTCCGGCAAGGTGACGGTCCTCGAGGACGCACCCGCCGCCGACCCGGTGGCAGCCATGTAGGCCGCCCGGCGCAACACGGACACGGACACCGATGCCCGGCGAGGTTCTCCTCGCCGGGAATCGGCATGTGTGCGCGGAGGTCAGCTCTCGTCGGCCGATGTCCGCTCGCGCCGGAGACTCAACACCACGTCGTTGTGCAGCTCCATCCAGATGTCGTGGTAGCTGTCCGCCATCGGCCTGGCGAACGACGCCGCGTCTCCCGACTGCAGGCGACGCAACGTGGCCTCCAGTCGGCCGCGGTACCGGCCGAACCGGGGTAGCGGCCCCTCGATGCTCTCGAGCACCGGCAGGAAGCCGGCATGGAACTCGGCGAGCTCACCGATCACCGCGGCGTCGTATTCCGCGTCCGTGTGGTCATTCGGCTCGTCATCGGTGCGCATCTGCCAGCGATGACAGATCTTCTTGAACTCGGTGTTGTGCGGCAGGAACGCCTCGTCGAAATCCGCGAGCGCCCCGGTGGCCGCGGTCGTCTCGTCGTCGTCGACCAGGAGGCGCGCCGCCTCCTCCCGCCCCTTCGGCGTCAACATGTACCCACCGACCGCACCGCCGCGGAGCATGACGAGCCCGTCCTCGACAAGGGGTGCGCACGCCGCCTCGAGCTCGGCCGACGGCACCCCGGACAGGTCGCTGAGGACCTCGGGCTTCGCTAGCCCCTTCACTCGCAGGGAGTGCAGGAGATCAAAGGTGACGGACATGGCGCCCTCCTCGTGGTGGGTTCTCGTGACTCATTTCCGGAAGGGGCTTTAAATGCGACCCGCGAGTCACTATGGTGGGGATCACATTAGCCACCGCCCGACTGGAAATCAACGGACTCGGCCCGGGCGACACGGCCCGTTTAGTGGAACCGGCGTCACAAACCGGCCCAAGGAGTACACCATGCCCCCTGCGACAGACATCGATCTGATGGACCTCGACTCGTTCGAGGGCGGTTACGACCACCAACTCTTCGACGAGCTCCGCGAATCGGATCCGTTGCACTGGAACGACGAACCCGACGGCGGCCAGGGATTCTGGTCCGTCACGCGCTACGCGGACGTCGTGGCGGTGGCCAACAACCACGCCGCGTTCACGGTCGTCGAGGGCACCCAGATCCCGAGTCGCCGGGCGGAGGGCGAGGGGGCCCGCAGCATCCACCACGTCGACCCGCCGGAGCACGGCCCGCTGCGGCGCGTGTCCACCCCGCACGTCCGCCCGGTGAAGGTCAAGCAGCTCGAAGCCGACATCACGTCCGTGATCGACGACCTGCTGGACAAGCACGTCGGGCAGGGCACCTTCAACTTCGTGCACGAGATCTCGGCACGCCTGCCCGTCGTGATGATCAGCCGTCTGCTGGGCGCGCCCCTGGCGGACACCGATCGGATCATCCAGTGGACCAACCGGATGTCGCCGGACGACCCGGACCACTCCTCGGGCCCCGAGGACTCCGCAGCCGCCCGCGACGAGATCTTCGACTACTTCCGCGGCCTCGAGGAGGAGCGTCGACGGGCTCCCCAGGACGACCTCATCTCCACCCTGGCCAACGGCACCGCGGGCGGCCAGCCCCTCAACCGCGGCGAACTCGACGCCTATTACCTGATCCTCATGGTCGCGGGGAACGAGACCACCCGGAACCTGCTGTCCGGCGGCACCTACGCGCTGCACCAGAACCCCGAGGCCTGGTCCGCGATCCGGCAGCAACCCGCAAGATCGCGCCTGGCCGTCGAGGAGATGATCCGGTGGGTCAGCCCGATCATCTGCATGCGGCGCAACGCCACCCGGGACGTCGAGCTCCACGGCAGGACGATCCGGGCGGGCGACAAGGTCGTCATGTGGTTCACCTCCGCGAACCGCGACCCCCGGGCGTTCGAGCGCGCCGACCAGTTCATCGGCGCCCGCGACCCCAACGAGCACCTCGGCTTCGGCTGGGGCGAGCACGCGTGCCTCGGTTCGAACCTCGCGCGACTGGAAGCGAAGCTCTTCTACTCGCGGCTCGCCGAACGGGGACTGGAGATCGAGGTCCTCGGCGAGCCCGCGCGTCTGCGGAGCAACTTCTTCCGCGGCATCAAGCGGCTCGACGTGCGTCTGGAGACGAGCAATGGTTGAGCGTCTCGAACCCGCGGCATGCCTCGTCGACGGCGAGCTCGTCGTCGCCGACGGTCCGGAGCACGTCGTCGTCGACCCCTACACGGAGGCGCCGATGGGCGGCGCACCGGAGGCCGGCCCGGACCTCGTCGCCAGGGCCGTCGACGCCGCCGCCCGCGCCCACCCCACCTGGCGGGACACAGGGGTGGCCGAACGCGCGACGCTGCTCGACGCCGTGGCGGACCTGCTGGCCGCCGACGAGGACTCCATGGCAGCGCTCGTCAGCCGAGAGATGGGGATGCCCGTCACGCTGGCCCGCGTCACCCAGGCCCAGCTCCCGTCCCGGGTCCTCCGCGCCACCGCCGAGGTCGCGCGCAACGGGTTCCCGTGGCGTGAGGAGATCGAAGGGGCCACCCTGGCCCGTTCCGGTGCGGGAGTGGTCGGAGCCATCACCCCCTGGAACATGCCGGTGCACCAGATCGTCGCCAAGGTCTCCGCGGCCGTCGCGGCCGGCAGCCCGGTCGTCCTCAAGGCGTCGGAACAGACGCCGTACGACGCGCTGCGGATCGCCGAACTCTTCATGGAGGCGGGCGCGCCCGCCGGTCTCGTCAACGTCGTGACCGGCACCGGACCGGTCACCGGGGCCGCGCTGGCCTCCCATCCGGGCCTGGCCAGGCTCTCCTTCACCGGCAGCGTCCGGGCGGGTAAGGAGGTGGCCGGCCTCGCCGCGCGGAATCTCGTCAAGTGCTCCCTGGAGCTCGGCGGCAAGTCCCCCGCCCTGGTACTCCCGGACGCTGATCTCGCCACCGCCGTACCGGCGGCACTGAGGTCGGGGCTGGTCAACTCCGGCCAGGCCTGCAACGCGACCACCCGCATGCTCATCCCCGAGCAGAGCGCGGGCGACGTCGTGGACCTGATCCGCGAGGCCGCCGCGACCTTCGTCCTCGGCGACCCGGCCGACCCCGACACCACGCAGGGCCCGCTGGTCACCGCGGCGCAGCAACGCGTCGTACTGGACCACATCGAACACGCGCGTACCGAAGGAGGCGCGGTCGTGACAGGCGGATCCGCCCACACACCCGCGAGCGGGACCGGCTACTTCGTCGAACCGACGGTGATCGCGGGCCTGCCCGAGAACGCCCGCGCGGTGCGCGAGGAGATCTTCGGCCCGGTGGTGGTGCTCCAGACCTACCGCGACGTCGAGGACGCCGTTCGCGTGGCCAACGACAGCGACTACGGGCTCTCCGCCGAGGTCTGGTCCGCGGACACCGATCGCGCCCGCCGGGTGGGCGAGCGACTGTCGGTGGGCCAGGTCAAGATCAACGGGGTCCGCACCCGGAACCGGCCGCTCGTGCCGTTCGGCGGCATGCGCCACTCCGGGTACGGCCGCGAGCTCGGCCCACTGGGCATCGAGGAGTTCACCGACGTGACGGCGGTGATGGCGTGAGTACCGCCCCCGTCCTCGTCACCGGCGCGGCCTCCGGGATCGGCGCCGCGCTGGTCGCACTCCTGCGGCGGCAGGGCCGCGAGGTGATCGGCCTCGACAGGGCCCCCGCCGACGGGATCATCGGCTGCGACCTGGCCGACCCGGACTCCATCCGGACGATCCTCGACTCCCTGCCGGACGAGCTGGGCGGGCTGGCCAACGTGGCGGGCGTCCCCGGAACCGCGGACGCCGAGACCGTACTGCGCGTCAACGTCCTCGCCCCGAAGCTGCTCACCCGCGGTGTCCTCCCGCGCCTGCCCGGCGCGGCGGCGATCGTCAACGTGGCCTCCGTCGCGGCGCACCGCAACACCCAGCCCCCGGAGTCCGTCGCGCAGCTCATCGACGCCGGCGATCCCGAGACGCTCCTCGAGTGGCTCTCAGCACACCCGCTCGACGGGCCGGCCGCGTACGACACCTCGAAGCGTGCGCTCGTGGACTGGACCGCACTGCTGGCCGCCGAGCTCATCGGCACCGGAGTCCGCGCACTGAGCGTCAGTCCGGGACCGGTCGAGACCCCGATCCTCTCCGACTTCACGACCAGCATGGGCCGGGACTCCATGGACCGCTCCGTGGCCGCGGTCGGCAGGCACGGCAGGCCGGACGAGGTCGCGGCCATCGTCGGGTTCGCCCTCTCCCCCGCCGCTTCCTGGCTCAACGGCATCGACATCCTCGCCGAGGGAGGCCTGATGGCCTCCCGCTTCGCCGCACAACACGCTTCGACCACCAGCACCCACGAAGGAATGCAGTCATGACCGTACCCAGCGTTGTTCTTCTCGACGGATCGCAGCCGGGAGACCGCGAGATCCTCGGAGGTAAGGCCTACAGCGTGAACCGCATGCAGGGGCTCGGGCTTCCCGTGCCGCCCGCGTTCGCGTTGCCGACGCACGTGTGCGGGCTGTACCACGGCAACGGCCGCGCCCTCCCCGACGAGGTGTGGGAGGCCGTGGTGGAGGCCGTCCGCGCCCTCGAGTCCGACACCGGTCGGACGTTCGGCACGGGCCCGTCGCCACTTCTGGTCTCCGTCCGTTCCGGTGCCGCCCAGAGCATGCCGGGAATGATGGACACCGTCCTCAACCTCGGACTGACCCCCGAACTCTCGGAGATGCTCGCCGCCGAGAGCGGGGACGCACGGTGGGCCGAGGACACCTGGGCCCGGTTCTGCCGGTCCTACGCCGAGATCGTCCTGGGCGAGCAATCCGCGGAGCCGGCCCCGCCGTCTGACCCCTGGGAGCAGCTTCGTCAGGCCATCGGCGCGGTGTTCGACTCCTGGACCAACGAGCGCGTCCGCACCTACCGGGAACGCCACGGTCTCGGAGCAGGCGGTGGCACCGCCGTGACGGTCCAGGCGATGGTGTTCGGCAACCGGGACGACAACTCCGGCACCGGCGTGATGTTCAGTCGCGATCCCAGCTCCGGCGAGCCCGTCCTGTTCGGGGAGTGGCTGACCAACGCCCAGGGCGAGGACGTGGTGTCGGGCGAAACGACCCCGACCCCGCTCGCCGCGCTGGCCACCGACGCCCCCGGGCTCCACGGTGAACTGACCCGGATCGCAGGCATTCTCGAGGCCGAGCACCGGGACCTGGTCGATATCGAGTTCACCGTCGAGAGCGGCCGCCTGTACATGCTCCAGTGCCGCGCCGGTAAGCGGTCACCGCGCGCGGCGGTCCGCATCGCCGTCGACCTGGCCGAGTCCGGTGTGATCACCACGGACGAGGCTCTTCAGCGGATCACCGACGACCACGTCGACTCGCTCGGCGGGGCCGAGGCCGTCGAGGACTCCGCGGAGGGCGCCGCCACGGCGCTGGCCACCGGGCTGGGCGCCAGCCCCGGCGTCGCGACGGGCGTCGTGGCCCGAGACTTCGACGAGGTCATGGAGCTGACCGGCAACGGCGAGGACGTGATCCTCGTGCGCACGTTCACCGCCCCGGACGACGTCCCCGCCATGTTCCAGTCCGTCGGCGTGCTCACGGAGGTCGGCGGGACCACCTCCCATGCCGCGCTCGTATGCCGGGAGATCGGCCTTCCCTGCGTGGTCGGCGCCGGCGAGGGCCTGGTCGGGCAGTTGGTCGGCAAGAAGATCACGATCGACGGCTCGACCGGCAAGGTCTACGCCGAGGGCTCGGTCACCACATCGCGGGCAGCGGACGACGACCACGTGCGTGCGCTCATCCGGTACGCGATCGACACGGGAGCGACCGGCCACCCGGTGCACCGCCTCGCGGCGGCAGCCCGGTGACAGGTGAACGGAGTACAGCCATGACCACCCCCACGAAAAAGGATCTGCTCGACCCGGGCGCCGACCTGCTGGGCCACGTCCTGCGCGTCGAGGAGATCATCGACGAGACCGCCGAGGCCAAGACGTTCCGTTTCGGGATCCCCGGGGAACTGCGGGCGGACTACGCGTTCACCCCGGGACAGTTCCTCACACTCGCCATCCCGAGCGACCGCACGGGATGGGTCGCGCGTTGCTACTCGATCTCCAGCTCGCCGTCGCAGCCCGGGATCGCCGTCACGGTCAAACGCACCGCCGGTGGGTACGCCTCGAACTGGCTCTGCGACAACGTCACCGAGGGCTCAAGGCTCCGGGTGTTGGCGCCGAGCGGCCTGTTCACCCCGCGCAGCCCGGAGGCGGATCTTCTGTTGTGCGCGGCGGGCTCGGGGGTGACGCCGGCGATGTCGATCCTGCGGACGGTGCTCGACTCGATCACGGGACGCATCGCGTTCTTCTACGCCAACCGGGACGAGGAGTCGATCATCTTCCGCAGCGAACTCGAGGCACTGCGCGAGGAGCACGGTGATCGCCTCGTGGTCCACCACTGGTTGGAGGCCGAACGTGGACTGCCTGACGTGGAGAGTTTCGCCGCCTGGGCCGCCGGGTACACCGAGCGGGAGATCTTCACGTGTGGGCCGGCGCCGTTCATGCAGATGGTGCGGGACGGCGCCGAGCAGGCCGGGTTCGACGTGTTCCGGATCCAGACCGAGGAGTACCGGTCACTCACCGGCGACCCATTCCAGCCGATCGCCACTGTCGACGAGGAGAATCTGTCGGACGCCGCGATGCTCGAGGTGATCATCGATGACGAGACCCACACGCTCCCCTGGCCGGCGACGCACACGCTCGTGGACATCATGGTGCTGGCCGGCATCGACACCCCCTACGCGTGCCGAGAGGGCAAGTGCGGTGCGTGTACGTGCCACCTCGCCCAGGGTGAGGTCCATCGCGGGCGGACCGACGCACTCGAGCCCGAGGACATCGACGAGGGCTACATCCTCGGCTGCCAGGCGACCCCTCTCTCGAAGGTCGCCAAGGTCGAGTTCTGACCGCTGCCGCGCCTGGGCCCACCGCTGCCCCGACTGAGCCCACGGTGTCGCCGATTGCTCGACGTCGTGGGCTCAGGTCATTCGGCGGGCGAGACCAGTCGGTACCAGGACCGACCGAGCGACTCCCCCAGTTCGTCGATCCGCTCAGGGCGCGGCGTCACCGCCGGCAGCCCGACGTTGACGTAGGCCAGCTGCTCGGTGAGGCACCCCAGGCTCTCGGCGAGCAGTTCGAGACCGTCCCCCTCGATCTTCCCGGCCTCGTGCAACCGCACCAACCACCGGTGCGTTCTGGCCACGAAGTCCCCTCGGA
Source organism: Dietzia sp. NPDC055877 (assembly GCF_053615975.1). NCBI lineage: Bacteria > Bacillati > Actinomycetota > Actinomycetes > Mycobacteriales > Dietziaceae > Dietzia > Dietzia sp. NPDC055877. The sequence continues at coordinate 188,375 of NZ_JBSHCV010000001.1, forward strand.
CACGGAGCCACAGTGCCTGGAATCCGTCGTTGGGGCTCGAGGCCGCCGCCTCTCGGAGCAGCCGGAGGATGTGCCGATGGCGGGCATATGTGTGCAGGTAGGCGGTGTTGGTCTCGATCAGGCTGGCCAGCTCGGCGCTGTCTCCCGAGCGCTTGGGGGACACCGCGGACAGACCCTCGAGTCCCGGGCGGAGCACCGCCAGGAAGATGTCATCGAGTGACGTGAAGTGCCGGTAGAAGTTGCCCTGCGAGTTCCCGGCGCGCCGGACGACGTCCGAGACTCGGGTGCGCGTGTATCCGTACTCGGTGAAGCACTCCGTGGCCGCCTGGACGAGACGTTCACGGGTCTGCTGCCCGCGCTTGTTCGTCCGCTTCGCGGGGCCATCGGCCTCGAGTCCGGCATCACTGTAGAGGGCGCTGATGACCCCGCCTTCTCCCGTCGGGTTCAGGTCAGTCATCGATGCACCTCCAGCAGGTCATTCCGCCCAGCATACCGCGGCGACGGACGTGATTGTGACTGATCGGTCACCTCGCACAGCGCGATCGCTGGCCTCCGATGTCGCACCGGGCCGGCGAGCAGAACGTCGAATTTCGACAATCGATGGAATCTGATGGGCAGCACACCTAGTCTCCGACTCACCCTCCGGGCGATGATGCTGGCCACTGCGGCGCCCACCATCGTCCGGCACGTACCCGGCGACCTCACCGAGCATGTCGCCCTTTCCATCGCTGCAACACGAGGGGCCGACATGAGTCCGACCGTCGAACTGGCCATCCGCACCTCAGGTCTTGTGAAGGCCTTCGGCGCGGTCCGAGCGCTCGACGGACTCGATCTCGAGGTCGAGCGTGGCGAGGTCCACGGGTTTCTCGGCCCGAACGGTGCGGGGAAATCCACCGCGATCAGAGTGCTGCTGGGACTGCTGCGCGCCAACGGCGGCACCGCGGAGCTGTTGGGCGGCGACCCGTGGCGAGATGTCGTGACACTCCATCGTCGCCTCGCCTACGTCCCCGGCGACGTGGTGCTCTGGCCGTCCCTGTCCGGTGGTGAGGCCATCGATCTCCTCGGCCGCATGCGCGGCGGACTCGACGACGCGAGACGTGCCGCCCTCCTCGAGCGGTTCGAGCTGGACCCCACGAAGCGCGGCCGCACCTATTCCAAGGGGAACAGGCAGAAGGTCGCCATCATCGCCGCTCTGTCCTCCGACGTCGACCTCCTCATCCTGGACGAACCCACCTCTGGCCTCGACCCGCTCATGGAGAAGGTGTTCCAGGAGGAGATCGCGGCGGAGAAGGCACAGGGCCGCACCTTCCTGCTCTCCAGTCACATCATGAGTGAGGTGGAGTCTCTGGCCGACCGGGTCAGCATCATCCGCGACGGCCGGATCGTCGAACGTGGGACGCTCGAGCAGCTGCGGGTGAACAGCCTCGTCACGCTCCGCGCCACGCTCGGTCGGGCGCCCCGGGACCTCGGGGAACTGACATTCCTGCACGAGCCCGCACTGGAGGGCGACCGCCTCACGGCATGGGTACCGCCCGGCCGGATCAACGACGCCATGGCCGGGCTGATCGCCTACGAGATGTCGGCGCTCACGGTCTCCCCGCCATCACTGGAGGACCTGTTCCTCCGCCAGTACGAGGGCCGGCAGGACTCCCGCGGACGGACCGCGTCGCGATGACCTCGACACTCACCGGCACCCGCCCGCTGCTGCGGGTGGCACTGCGCCTGGACGTCCGCAACATCGCACCGTGGGTCGTGCTCATCTCCGCGCTGTCCGCGACCTCCGTCCTCGCCTATACCTGGATCTTCCCGACCGCCGCCGAACGACAGGAGCTGGCCGCGACCCTCGGCGCCAATCCCGCGCTGGCACTGGTTTTCGGCCCGGCGCGCGACCTGATGACAGCCGACGGGTTCAATGCGTGGCGCGCCGGTCAGCTCGGCGCACTCTTCGCCGGCATCATGGCGATCCTGACGGTCGTACGGAACAGTCGCGAGCACGAGGACTCCGGCCAGGCGGAACTGATCGCCTCCGGTGTCACCGGTCGCCACTCACGTCTCATGGTCGCGGTGCTCCTGGCCGCGGCGGCGTCGGTTGCGGTCGGGGTGGTGTGTTTCCTGCTCACCGTCGCCTGCGGGGGCGGCGCGGTCGCCACCCTGACGCTGGCCGCCACCTTCTCCGCATCGGGTCTGATCTTCGGTGCCGTAGCGGCGGTCACGGCGCAGCTGGGATCGGATGCCCGCACCTCGAGCAGCCTGGCGATCGCGACCCTGGCGGTCTGCTTCGCGCTGCGCGGTTACTTCGACGCCGGCGACGCCCCGGCGTGGACGGTCTGGTTGACCCCTCTCGGGTGGTTGGAGCGCACCGACCCCGGTGGTGCGAACAACTGGTGGCCGCTGCTCGCCGCGCTGGCACTGTCCGTCGCCCTGGTGACAGCGGCGTTCGCCCTGCAGAGCCGCCGGGACTTCGGCCAGGGTCTGATCCCCCCGCGGCCCGGCCCGGAGACCGGCGGTGTCGTGACCTCGGTGTGGGGCCTGGCCGTGCGCCTCCACCGCGCCACGGTCGTGTCCTGGCTGATCGGGCTGGCGGGACTCGGCGCCCTGCTCGGCAGTCTCACCGGGTCCCTCGGGACGCTCTTCACCGCGAACCCGGAGATGGCGAGGGTGATCGTCTCGGGAGGTTCGGGTGCGACCGACCTGACCATGGCGTTCGTGGCGACCATTCTGCAGATCGTCGCGATCGTCGCGGGCATCATGGGCGTGCAGGTCGTCATGCGTATCCACGCCGACGAGGTCGCACTGCGCACGGAACCGTTGTACGCGACCGCGCTGCGTCGGTGGGTCTACCTGGCGTCCAATGTCGTGGTGGCGCTGCTCGGGACCGCGATCGGGATGACCCTGGCCGGACTCGCCCTCGGCCTGGTCGCGGCACGCTCCACCGATCTCTCCGTGGCGACGGTCCTCGGGCAGGCGGTGGCAACCACACCGGGGGGCTGGGTGCTCGTCGCACTCGCGGTCGCGGCCGTCGGGGCGGCGCCGCGGATCCGACTGGTCGGTTGGTTGGGGCTGGTCGCGACCTTCGCGCTCACCCTGCTCGGCCCGACCTTCAGGCTGCCCGACTGGGCGCTCGACGTCAGCCCGCTCCGGCACGTCCCGACAGTCGACGCAGCGGCCCCGCACTGGAGCGGGCTCGGCTGGCTCCTGCTGGTCGCCGCCGCCCTGCTCGCCGTCGGGTTCGCGGGCTACCGCCGCCGCGATATCGGCTGAGATCGAGTGACCTCGCGCCCCGTGCGGGCCGGTCGCCTCCCGCGCTATCTACCGCCCGGCTCGCCGCCGCTTCGACTCCCGCTCCGGGTCGGAGGCATAGAGCCACGACTCGGCCGAGCCGGGCCGGTCCAGCGCGCGGCCGACCAGAATGACCGCGGCCTGTCGTAGTCCCGCCGCCTCGACGGAGTCCGCGATGTCGGCGAGCGTGCCCCGCAGTTCCACGCGGTGCGGGCGGCTGGCGTTGGCGACCACCGCAACCGGGCAGTCTGCGCCGTGCGTCGGCACCAACCGCTCGGCGAGCTCGCGGATCCGCGTGATGGCCAGGTGCAGCACCAACGTCGCTCCGGTGGCGGCGAAGTGCTCCAGCGCCTCCGCGGGCGGCATCGCTGTGGAGCGGGCCTGAACGCGGGTGAGCACCACCGACTGCACCACCTCCGGCACGGTGAGCTCCACGCCCAGCTCGGCGGCGGCCGCCGCGTACGCGGGCACGCCCGGGACCACGTCCCACGGCACCCCGGCGGTGTCGAGGCGGCGCGTCTGCTCGGCCAGCGCCGAGTACAGCGACGGATCGCCCGAGCACAGCCGCACCACGTCCAACCCCTCGGCGTGAGCGGCGGCGATCTCGGCGATGATCCCGTCCAGGTCCAGGTGCTGGGTGTCGACCAGGCGGGCATCGGGCCGGCAGTGATCGAGCACGCCCTCGTCGAGGTAGGTGCCGGCGTAGAGGCAGACGTCGGCCGCCCGAAGCGCGGCCGCCGCGCGCAGTGTGAGCAGGTCAGCGGCGCCGGGGCCGGCACCCACGAAATGAACGGTCACGAGATCTCCTCTACAGATGTCTCCAGCGGTTTGACGGCGGCCCACTGCACCACCGCGCGCGCGGGCGCCCAGCCGGTGAATCCACCGATCGCGTCCGCGTGTTCCACGTGGAACCTGGTCAGTTCGCCGCCGAGTTCGGCGCGGGCGTCGAGCAGCACGCGCTCGGTCTCGACGGTGACCGCGTGTGCGACCAGCCGACCGCCCGGCCGGAGCGCATCCCAGCACAGGTCGACCAGTCCCGGAGCAGTGCCACCGCCGCCGATGAAGACGGCGTCCGGACGGGGGCACCCCTCCAGAGCCTCGGGCGCACGTCCCCGGACGACCTCGAGCGCGGGCACCCCGAGGCGGGCTGCGTTGCGACCGATCCGCTCGGCGCGGGCGTGGTTCGCCTCGACCGCGATCGTCCGGCAGCTCGGGTGGGCCCGCATCCACTCGATCCCCACCGAGCCGGCACCGGCTCCCACGTCCCAGAGCAACTCCCCGTACCCCGGGGCCAGCCGGGACAGAGCCGACGCCCGCAGGTCGCGGCGCGTGAGCTGGCCGTCGGATTCGAAGGCGTCGTCGGGAAGCCCGGGCACCATGCCCAGGCATCGCGCCGGGTGTGGGGCCGTGGGGCCGGCGTTGTCGTCGTCGTTGTCGGGGCGCCCGTCCTGCCCCGTTCCGACCCCGCACTCCACGGCCAGCACGTGCAGGGCCGGGGCCTCGTCGCCCGGCGACCACTCGCTCGCTCGACTGCGCTCGCTCGCCTCCGCGGGGGCGCCCAGGTCGGCCAGCACGGTCATTTCACTCGCGCCGAAGCCGGCGGCGGTGAGCATCGCGGCGACCTCGGCGGGCGTGTGGCGGTCCGCCGAGAGGATCAGGATCCGACGCCCGGGGGACAGTTCGCGGGCGATCGTGCGATGGTCCCGGAGCACCGCCACTGATTCGGCCGACCAGCCCATCCGCGCACGCGCCAGTGCCACCGACGAGACGGCGGGGAGCACCGTCACCGCGTCGCGACCGAGTGCGTTGATGAGTGTTGCCCCGATGCCCGCGACCAGCGGGTCGCCCGAGGCCAGAGCCACTATCCGGCGGTCGCGGTGGCGCTCGAGGAGCGTGGGCAGACCAGGCAGAAGCGGCCGCGGCCAGGGCTCCCGTATGGCCGCCACCTCCCCCGGGATCATCGCGAGATGACGCTCCCCGCCGAGCAGCACATCGGCGTCACGGACGGCGCGACGGCGGGCCTCGTCGAGACCGTCCCAGCCGTCGCCGCCGATGCCCACCACGACCACCTGTGCGTTCATGAGCCGGAAGACTACAGCCGAGGCCGGGAGCCACGGTGCCGGAGATGGTGGGTAGCCTGGCATGCAGTCAACTGAACAACCCCACAGCACGAGGTGCCCCACGACCCGCCCAGGCGGTGCGGAGGGGAGAATCAGGGAAGCCGGTGAGAATCCGGCACAGGGCCCGCTACGGTGACCCGGCCTCTCAGACGATCGCGCACAGTGCGCACGTTCCGAGATGAGCCGGGAAGTCCGGAGACCGGCCTCGCGCTGACCGCCACTGGCAGACGAGAGCGGGAGCCCCCATGCCACAGCACTACCCTTTCAGCGCCGTCGTCGGATCCGATGACATGGCGCTCGCCCTCATCCTCACCGCGGTGTCGCCGTCGGTGGGTGGTGTCCTCATCCGCGGCGAGAAGGGCACCGCCAAGTCCACGATGGTGCGCGCGCTCACCGGCGTCCTACCGCCCATCGACGTGGTGGCCGGCGATCGCTTCTCCTCCGCGCCCACCGACCGCGGCACCGAGACCCCCGACGGCCGGATCCCCGCCGACGCCCCTGTCGAGCAGCGTGCCGTCCGCCTGGTCGAGCTGCCGATCGGCGTGTCCGAGGACCGCATCACCGGCTCTCTCCATCTGGAGAGCGCGCTCAGTGACGGCGTCACCGTCTTCGAGCCCGGCCTGCTCGCGCGGGCCCACCGCGGCCTGCTGTACGTGGACGAGGTCAACCTCCTGCACGACCACGTGGTGGACCTTCTCCTGGACGCCGCCGCGATGGGCCGCGTGACCGTCGAGCGCGACGGCGTCTCGGTGGACCACGCCGCGCGCTTCGTGCTGATCGGCACCATGAACCCCGAGGAGGGCGAGCTCCGGCCCCAGCTGCTGGACCGATTCGGCCTCACCGTGGAGGTGGCCGCCCCGCGCGACCCCGAACTCCGGGCCGAGGTGGTGCGCCGTCGCATCGCGTTCGAATCCGACCCGACCGGGTTCGCCTCGAGCTTCGCCGCCGACGAGGCCGCGCTGGCCGAGCGGATCGTCGCCGCGCGCGAGCTGGTCGACCGCGTGCCGATGTCGCCGTGGGCACTGGCCACCATCGCGCGGGTCTGCGCCGGGTTCGACGTGGACGGCATGCGCGCCGACATCGTCACCGCCCGCACCGCCGCCGCGCACGCCGCCTGGCAGGGCCGGGCGCGGATCACGCGCGAGGACATCCGCGTCGCCGCGCGCATGGCGCTACCCCACCGCCGTCGGCGCGCCCCCTTCGATGCGCCGGGCCTCGACGAGGACCTGTTGGAGAGGTTGTTGGGCGACGACGACGAGCCCGACCCCGAGCCCGACGGGGATCCGGACACCGAGTCCACGGATCGCGCCGAGACCCCGGACGGGCAGCCGGGCACCGACGGGGCCCCCGAGGCGGACGCCCCCAGGGATGCGGACACAGCCGATGCAGCCGCGCCGAGTGCCACCGACGACACCCGCGCCGACCGCGGCACCGAGGAGTCAGACACCCGCACCAACGCCGCAGCCCCACAGCGCCCCGACGCGGAGCAGGGCCCCGACACCGTTGAGGAGGCCGACCGGGGTGACGCCCCGGCCGGGGCTCCCGGCGGCGTCCCGCCCGGCACCGTGGCCTCCGCCGCGGGCCCGTACCGCACCCGGCTGCTGTCCGTCGCGGGCACCGGCCACGGCGCGGCCGGCCGCCGATCGCGCGCGCTCACCAGCTCGGGACGACGGATCGGATCGGGCGACTTCACCGGCTCGGACCTGCATCTTCCCGCCACCATCCGCGCCGCCGCCAGGTGGCAGGCGGGCCGCGGCCGTACGGGTGGCCTGCACGGCGGCCGGCTGCTGCTGGCCCCCGAGGACCTGCGCTCGGCCGTGCGCGAGGGCCGCGAATCCAACCTGGTGCTCTTCTGCGTGGACGCCTCCGGGTCCATGGCCGCCCGGAGCCGGATGGAGCAGGTCAAGACCGCCATCCTCTCGCTGCTACTGGACGCCTACCGCCGCCGCGACACCGTGGGTCTGGTGACCTTCCGCGGGTCCGGCGCGCAGGTCGCCCTGCCGCCCACCTCCTCGGTCGACATCGCCGCGACACGCCTGGCGGAGCTCCCCGCGGGCGGCCGCACTCCGCTGGCGGAGGGTCTGCTCGCGACCGCAGAGGTCGTGCGCCGGGAGCGGGTCCGGGATCCGCGGCGGCGGCCGCTCGTCGTCGTCGTCACCGATGGCCGCGCCACCCACGGCCCGGACGCCCTCGCACGGTCCCGCGCCGCGGCGGCCGGGCTGGCGTCGCTGGGCACTACATCCGTTGTGGTGGACTGCGAGACCGGCCGATTCCGCATGGGGCTGGCCGCCGAACTCGCCGCACAATTGGGCGCCGAGCACGTGCCCCTGGGCGAGGTCACCGCCGAGGGGCTCACCGACACCGTCCGCGCCCGCACCCACTCACGCTCTCCCCGAAACGAGGTGGCCTGATGCCCAAGGGACAGCCCACGACCGTGGCCGACGACGGGCTCAGCACCCGCCAGCGGCGCAACCGGCCACTCGTCATGGTCCACACCGGGCCCGGCAAGGGGAAGTCGACCGCCGCGTTCGGCCTGGCGATGCGCGCCTGGAACCAGGGCTGGGACATCGGCGTGTTCCAGTTCGTGAAATCCGCCAAGTGGAAGATCGGCGAGCAGAGCGTCATGGAACGGCTCGGGCAGTTGCACACCGAGACCGGCGAGGGCGGGCCCGTCGAGTGGCACAAGATGGGGTCGGGCTGGTCGTGGTCGCGCAAGGACGGCACCGAGGAGGACCACGCCGCCGACGCCGCCGAGGGCTGGGCCGAGATCAAGCGCCGCCTTGCCGCCGAGCAGCACGACCTGTACCTGCTCGACGAGTTCACCTATCCCATCAAGTGGGGATGGGTGGATGCGGCGGACGTGGCCGAGACCCTCGCGGCCCGGCCCGGACGCCAGCACGTGGTGATCACCGGCCGCGACGCCGACCCGCGCGTGCTCGAGGTGGCCGATCTGGTGACCGAGATGGGCAAGGTCAAGCACCCGATGGATGCGGGGCAGAAGGGGCAGCGGGGCATTGAGTGGTGAGCCGGGCCGGCGCGGCCACCGCGACAGCGGCCACCGCGGCCCCGACGCGCACGGTGACGCGCGGTGAGCGCTGACCTGCCCCGATTCGTCGTGGCGGCGCCCGCGTCGGGCCACGGCAAGACCACCGTCGCCACGGGGCTGATGCTCGCGCTGCGCCGCGCTGGCCTGCGGGTCTCGGGCCACAAGGTGGGCCCCGACTACATCGACCCCGGCTACCACGCCCTCGCCACGGGGCGGCCCGGCCGCAATCTCGACCCGCACCTCGTCGGCGAGGACCGGATCGTGCCGCTGCTCCGCCACGGGGCGTCGGCGGAGGCTGGCGGGCCCGCGGCCGGCGTCGGTGCGAGCTCCGGGGCTCCCGCGGGCGCGGGCCCGGCCGACGTCGCGGTGATCGAGGGTGTGATGGGCCTCTACGACGGCCACATCGGCGGCGACGGGTTCGCCTCCACCGCGCATGTCGCCGCGCTGACCGGCAGCCCGGTGATCCTCGTGGTCGACATCTCGCACGCCTCTCGCAGTATCGCGGCCGTGGTGCTGGGCATGGCGACATATGAGCCGGGTATCCGGATCGCGGGGGTCGTGCTCAACAAAGCCGGCTCCGAGCGGCACTCCGACGAGGTCCGCCGCGCGCTGGCGCCCCTGGGCATCCCGGTGCTGGGCGTCCTGCACCGCGACGACAACGTCACCGCCCCCTCCCGCCACCTCGGCCTCGTGCCCGCCGCCGAGCGCCCCGAGGCCGCGCGGTCGCTGGATCACCTGGCCGAGCGGGTGGCGACATCGCTCGACCTGGACATCGTCATGCGCATCGCGCGGAGCGCCCCGCCGCTGGTGGGAGGGCCGTGGGACGCGGCCGAGGCGCTGGCGGGGGTCGGTGGCGGTGGGGCCGACGTGCGGATGGGGGTCGGAGGCGCCGGAGTCGACGACAACGACGACGACACGGCCCGCCCTCGCATCGCCGTGGCCGGCGGCCGGGCCTTCACCTTCCGCTACGCCGAGACGGTCGAACTACTGGAGGCGGCCGGTTGCTCGGTTGCGGCGTTCGACCCGCTGGCCGACGAGGCGCTGCCCGAGGGGACCGCAGGAATCTACCTGGGGGGCGGGTTCCCGGAGGTGCACGCCTCCGAACTCAGTGCCAACGGGCCGATGTTGTCCGCGCTGGGCGCGGCGATCGCGGCCGGCACGCCGACGGTCGCCGAGTGCGCCGGGCTGCTGTATCTCTGTCGCACCGTCGACGGCTCGCCCATGGTCGGGGCCGTGCCCGCGGATGCCGCGATGGCCCCACGGCTCACGCTGGCGTACCGCCGGTCGACCGCGCCCGCCGATAGCGTCCTGGCCGCCGCGGGCACCGAGGTCACGGGCCACGAGTTCCACCGCACCGCGGTCGCCCCTTCTGCGGGGGTCCCGTCTGCCGAAGGTGTCCGCGAGATGGCTCCGGCGTGGACGAGTACCGCCGGGGCGGAGGGGTTCGCGGGTGCGTCGCTGCATGCGTCCTACCTGCACACGCACTGGGCGGGCCACCCCGCACTCGCGCGCCGTTTCGCCGACCACGCGCACCGCTTCGCCACCCACCCGCGGTTGCAAGACATGCACTCGCAGTAGCACGACCTCAGTGGCGAAACTCGGCTAGATCTCGCTAGAGATGTCTTGCGACGCGGTGGTCATGTCTTGCAACCGCGGGTGGGTGGCCCAGTCGGCGGCGTCCTCCGCGGTGTCCACCACCCGCACTCCGGGCGGCGGGCCAGGCCTGCGGACCACGACCACCGGGATGCCGGCGGCCGACGCGACCGCCAACTTCGGCCAGGTCAACGCCCCGCCGGAATCCTTGGTGACCAGCACATCGATGCCGTGCCGGTCGATCAACTCGCGCTCGCCGTCCTCGGTGTACGGGCCCCGCGCGCGCAGCACGAGCCACTGCTCGGGCAGCTGCTGATCCGGCGGATCCACCACGCGCACGACCGCCGGCACGTCGGCTAGCGGTCCGGTGAAGCGATCCAGCGACTGCCGGCCCACCGTCAGCAGGGGGCGCCTACCCAGGCGGGCGGCGGTGACGGCGGCGGCGTCGTGGCTGTCGACCCAGTGCCAACTTTCCGCCCCCGGTGCCTGCGACCAGCCCGGACGCTCCAGCCGCAGCAGCGGGACCCCGGCCGCGGCGCACGCAGCGGCGGCGTTTCCGGAGATGACCCGCGCGAACGGGTGGGTGGCGTCGACGACCGCGCGCACGCCCGCCTCCCGCAGGTACGCCGCGAGCCCGTCGACCCCGCCGAAGCCCCCGACACGCACCTCCCCCACCGGCAGCCGCGGCTTCGAGACCCGTCCGGCCAGCGACGACACCACCGGAATCCCACGGTCGACGAGTAGCGCAGCAAGCGCACGAGCCTCTCCCGTCCCGCCGAGGATGAGCACGGCCCCGCCCGCATGGGCATCACTGGCTGGGCCGGATCCGGCGGCCGCGGAGGGGCCGCTCATCGGCTCGCCCCCGGCTCGAGCAGCGGCATCGCGGGTGCACCGGCCTGAGCCAGCCCGAGCAGCGCGTCGAGGTCGAGGTGCTCCTCGGCGAGGTCGGCGAGCAGATCCAGCCGCGACTCCCGGGCCCGGCCGAAGCTCACGCCCGACGCCTCGCGCACCCATCCGGCCCGCCCGTCCCCCGCTGCCCCTGCACTCCCACCGCGGGCCACCTCGGCCAGGAACGCGCTGCGGAACCCGTCCGATTCCAGCGTGCCGTGCCACATGGTGCCGAACACCCGACCCCGCCGGGCTCCGCCGATGAACTCGTCGTCGTCGCCCCGAGTGATCCGCCCGTGGTGGATCTCGTACCCTGTCACGTCCTCGCCGAACTCTCGCCCGACCGGCAGGCGTAGCGCCTTATCTGCGGCGAAGCGGGTGGTCAGGCCGACCAGCCCGAGGCCGTCGACGCGCGCGCCGGGGCGCCCCTCGGTGCCGTCCGGGTCGGTGATCTCTCGGCCGAGCATCTGGCATCCACCACAGATCCCGAGGACCGCACCGCCGCGCTCGACATGTGTAGAGATCGCGCGGTCGAGCCCCCGGGCGCGGAGCCAGGCCAGGTCGTCGAGGGTGGCGCGGGTCCCGGGGACGACGACGAGGTCGGCCCCGGCGAGGTCGCGGGGCTCCGTGACGAATCGCAGCTCGACATCCGGTTCGAGGCCGAGCGCGTCGACGTCGGTGAAGTTGCTTATTCGCGGCAACCGGATCACCGCGACGCGCAGAGCGGCCGTCGCAGCGCCGGCGGACGCGGCACCGACAGGGGCGGGCACGGCGAGCGCGTCCTCCGAATCGAGCCAGAGGTCGGGATGCCAGGGGAACACCCCCAGCGTGGGCCGGCCGGACAGCGCCTCGAGCTCGCGAAGACCCGGGGTGAGCAGAGAGGCATCGCCGCGGAACTTGTTGAGCACGAAGCCGGCGAGCAGGCGCTGGTCGGCGGCCTCGAGCAGCGCGACGGTGCCGTAGAGGGCGGCGAACACCCCTCCGCGGTCGATGTCACCCACCACCACGACAGGCATGTCGCCGTGTCGGGCGAGACCCATGTTGACGTAGTCGCTCGCGCGCAGGTTGATCTCGGTGGGGCTGCCGGCGCCCTCGCAGATCACGAGGTCGTGGCGGGAGGCGAGGTCGTCGTAGGCGGCGAAAGCGGCCTCGGCCAGATGCGCGCGACCGTCGACGAAGTCGCGCGAGGACACCGATCCGGCCGGCTGCCCCATCACCACCACGTGGCTGCGCCGGTCGCCGCCGGGTTTGAGGAGCACCGGGTTCATCGCGGGTTCCGGGGCGGCCCCCGCCGCGACGGCCTGGATCCACTGGGCGCGCCCGATCTCGCCAGTGGCCGAGGAGCCGTCCGAGCCGGCTGGCGTGCCCGGGTCTCCGGGGCTGCCCGGATTGCTGACGACCATCGAGTTGTTGGACATGTTCTGCGCCTTGAACGGCGCCACCTTGAGGCCGCGGCGAGCGAACGCTCGGCACAGTGCGGTCACCACGACGGTCTTGCCCGCATCGGAGGTCGTACCGGCGATGAGCAGAGAGGCGGCCACGGGCATCGATCCTAGTCGGCCCGCCGACGCCCCTCGCGTGCGCGCCGGAGGCGGTCTGACCTACGCGCCCAGAATGCACATTTTCAGCCGATCTACGCACCCGGAATGCTGCAAAGAGGGTGCGCACCTCAAGGGCCCTGGCCATCATGACGCTGCAGGGGGATTCCGTGAGCGCGCACGGGCACCCGCGATCGGTAGTCGATCGACGGACGGCCACGTACGGTCGGCGACCATGGTCTCCCTACGAGCTCGAATGGTGATGGCGTCGCTGCGTGCGCGCCGAAGCAAACGGTTCTACGCGGATCCCTCATCCATGCGACATTCACTGCCCCAGGCGCAGGACCCCCGCAAGACAGTGCCCCGCGCGTCGTCCTGCAAGGGCCTGAACGTGCGCACCGACCAGGTCGCGGGGGTCGGCGTCCACGTGTTCACCCCCGAGCACGCCGCACAGCGCTCCGGCACCCAGATCCTCCACCTTCACGGCGGGGCGTTCGTCTCCGAGCCCGACAACCACCACTGGGATTTCGTCCGCGACGTCGTGCTGAGTACCGGCGCCGAGGTGGTGTTCCCGATCTACCCGCTCGCCCCGTCGGTCGGGCACGAGAAGATCCGCGACTGCGCGATGTCCGTCTACGAGCACTACCTGTCCGATCACCCGGGCCACCGATTCGTGTTCGGCGACTCCGCCGGGGGCGCGCTCACCGTGTACCTCACCGAGACCCTGCGGGAGCGTGGCGACGGGCTGCCCACCGCGCTCGCGCTGCTCTCGCCGTGGCTGGACATGGAGGTCTCCGACCCGCGCTCCGAGGAGATCGACGCCGCGGACCCGGAGCTGGACATCGACGGGCTGCGGCAGGCCGGCGAGTGGTACGCCGACGGCGACGACCCCAACGCCCCGGAAATCAGTCCCGTCTACGCGGACTACACCGACTTCCCTCCGATGATCGTGTTCACGGGGACCCGCGACATCCTCAATCCCGACGCCCGCCGGGTCCGCGACGCCGCGCGGAAATGCGGCGTGCGCGTGGACTTCCACGAGTACCCCGGCATGTTCCACAACTGGACCATGCAGCCCATCCCGGAGGGCCGCCGCGCCCGCCGACAGCTGTGCGAGTTTCTCGACCAGATGGAGGTAAAGCAGTGATCGTGCGCACCACCGACGAGATCACCGGGACCGATCGTCAGGTCAGCGGTGACACGTGGACGTCCAAGCGGATCATTCTGTCGGACGACAACGTGGGTTTCTCGTTCCACGAGACCACGGTGCAGGCCGGCACCGAGACGCCGCTGCACTACCCCGACTACATCGAGGCCGTCTGGCTGATCGAGGGGCACGGCGAGCTGATCAACCGCGAGAACGGCACGACGCACCCACTGGCCCCGGGCACCATGTACCTGCTCGACGGCCACGAGCGGCACACGATCGTCGCGCACGACCAGCTCCGCATGTACTGCGTGTTCAACCCTGCGACGCCGCCGGGCAGCGACTGACACGAGCGGCCTGTCACGCGTAGCCGGTCACTCGTCGCCGGTCATCCCAGGCCGCCGTACAGCGGCAGTCCGTGGCCCGAGCGCCGCGGCTCCGCTGCGATCCGCCATAACGTGACCACCCAGGCCACGAGCGCGAGGACCGCCGGCACGATCATCTCGATTATCACCGGCGTCACGTCGCCGCGGCCTCCGACATCAGACGCGCGGCCATCTCGCGGCCGTCGGTCAGCAGCGACGTGCCGTAGATCCGACGGTGCGCGAACGCCCCTTCCAGGAGGAGGAAGAGGTGCCTGGCCAGCATCCGGTGATCGTCCTCGGGCGGCGTGTCCTCGCGGACGAGCTCGACGAGCCGGTCGTAGATCGCCTGCTTGTGGTAGCGGATGACCTCGTGGGCGGGATGATCGTCCGGCAGTTCGGCGGCGGCGTTGAGGAACGCGTCGCCGCGTCGGCTGTTCCCGGGATCGGCCGCGTAGACGTCGAAGAAGGCCAGAACCCGGGGACTCTCCGCGCGCTCGACCTCCTCCTCGAGCAGGTGCCACCACCACCTGTGCCGATTCAGTAGATATGCCACGACGAGGCCGTCCTTCGAGCCGAAGTTGGTGTACAGGACCGGCTTGGTCACCCCGGATTCGGCGGCGATCATGTCGACACCGACCGCATGGATGCCCTGCTCGTAGAACAGGGTCGACGCCTCGTCGAGGATGCGTTGCGCCCCCGGGGTCAGGTCGGACAGGTCGGGGAATTCAGTAGCCATAACGCCCTTGAATTTACAACCCTGTATAGCTAATCTGAAGTTAGCTATACAGATCTGTATAGCTGCACCCACATTCACCTCGTAGGGAGGGAACCCCTCATGGCACCCATCCGACCGGCCATCGACCTCGTCCGCCAGCTCTGGTATTCACTCGACACCGCCAGCGCGCTCCGTCACGGGGCGCCCATCTCCGAGAGGGCGCGGCAGTACACCATGGCGGCGCCCACCCCCGGTTCGCAGCTTCTGGCATAACCGCCCACCGGCGCCCCGCAGACAGATGTCGGTCGCGGGAGCGTCCGCACACCCTCCGTCGTGGCACGGATACCCCCTGCGGGTATATCCTCACGGTCAGCGAAACCGACGAGAGGACACACACCATGAATCGTCAGACCGCCCTCGCAGCAGTCGCACTGGCCTCCGCACTGGCACTGAGCGCCTGCGGGAGTGACACCGCGGAGACGGGCGAGGCCACCGCGACGGAGAGCTCGTCGTCGTCGGACCATACCGGGCACGGCACCGACGCCGACGGCCCCTCCGACACCGGGCACGGCACCGACGCCGCGCCCTCCGACGGCACCGAGCACGACGCCCATCAGCATCCCGCGGACGGCGGGCCGGCGCCCGAGGGGATCGCGGAGGCCGGCGATCCCGCCTTCCCGGTCGGGACGGACGTCATCCTGTCCGCCGACCACATGCCCGGGATGGACGGCGCCGCCGCCACCGTCTCCGGCGCGTTCGACACCACCACCTACTCGGTCAGCTACACCCCGACCGACGGCGGTGAGCCTGTCGTCGACCACAAATGGGTCGTCCACGAGGAACTGGAGAACCCGGGCCCGGCACCGCTGCCCGACGGCACCGAGGTCGTCCTGCGCGCCGCCCACATGCCCGGCATGGACGGGGCGACGGCGACCATCGACAGCTCGACCCAGGAGACCGTCTACATGGTCGACGTCCACTCCGAGAACATGACCATGACCAACCACAAGTGGGTCACCGAGAGCGAGATCCGACCGGCGGGCTGACCGCGACGGCCGCCGCGCCGCACCGACCACGACGCGGGGGCCTTGTGCCCGGCGGCCGACAGTCCTACTCTTCCGGACACACCGCAGCCCGCACGGCAGGGGACGATATGTCCAGAGTCCGGATCCACAACATGTTCGTCTCGCTGGACGGCTTCGCCGCCGGCACCTACGTCACCACCGACCACCCCATCGGCGACGCCGCGGCGCTCTTCGCGGGCTTCGACGGCCGGGTGATCCACGGGATCGACGGCGTGGATGCGCCGATCACCCTCGACCGCGCCCTGACCAGCCTGTGGGGGCAGGGCATCGGCGTGGAGATCATGGGGAGGCGCAAATTCGGGCCACAGTCCGGGCCGTGGGCCGACGACGGGTGGCGCGGCTGGTGGGGCGATGAACCGCCGTTCCGCACGCCCGTCATCGTGCTCACTCATCACGCGCGGGAGCCAATCGAGTTCGCCAACGGCACAGTCTTCCACTTCCTCGACGCCGACCCCGCCGAGGCCCTGCAGCGCGCCCGCGAGCTCGCGCCGGGCACCGACGTGCGCATCGGGGGAGGTCCGACGGTCTGCCGCCAGTTTCTCGAGGCCGACCTCGTGGACTTCATGCACGTCGTGGTGGTGCCGGTGGTCCTGGGCGAGGGCCAGCGCGCGTTCCCCCACGGCGCTGCGCTGACGGACCGGTTCGACGTGGAGGTCTTCTCGACCCCGGGTGGACGCACGCATCAGCTGTGGAACCGGCGGGCGCGGGAGTCGTAGCGGCCCGCCGGTTCCCACTGCCGGGCTCGATTACCCCAGAGCCACAGCGATCTCGTTCGGTTCGCCGGGGATCTGGCCGGAGGCGACGACCTCACCGGTCCGGAGATCGACGGCGTGCACGGAGCGCGTCGCAGGCTCGGTCACGTAGGCGATGTCCCCGCGGACGGTCATGGCCGGGTGTGGGTTCTGCCACTCCGCCGGCCCGTCCCACGACTCGATCACCTCGTGACTCTCGGAGATCTCGCCGGTGGCGGGATCCATCACGTGGATGGACCCGTCGGTGGCGAGGATGTACGCCAGGTCGCCGGGCCCGCGGGCGACGCCCCGCCACGTGTACTCGACGCCCTCCGGCAGATCCACGACCTCGTGGGTGCCGGCCTCGGGATCGATGAGCGCGACCTGATCGAGGAGCACGCCCTCGGCGTCCGGGTCGTCCTTGTAGTCGCCGACGATGAGCGGGCTGGTCTCGGAGACGTACGCGTTGCCCATCCGCCCGTAGTCGTCGGCGGCGGTGAGCTTCTCGAACTCGCCGTCGTGGAACAGCAGCGCGCCGTCCTCGCAGCCGAAGACCACGGTCTCGTCGGCGGCGGTGCCCTCGCCGTGGACGCCGGGGCACTCCTCGCTGCGACTCACCTCGGTGCCGTCGGCGTCCATGGCGCGCACTCCCGAGCGGCCGGCGTCGTCGCCGATCGTGGTGAGGAAGGTGCCGTCCGACAACACGATGGACACCCCGTGGTGGGCCCGGTCACCGGGAACCGTCTCGGTCTCCGGGAGCTGTCCGCCACCGTCGAGCAGCGCGCTGGTGGCGAAGATGGTGGTGTCGCTGGTGCCGTCGTCGTAGAGAACCGTTTTTCCGTCGTGTCGCACGACGTGCGCGGGGGTCTCAGCCTCGAATACCAGGTCGGTCAGGGCGGGTTCGGCGGTGTCAAGGACCTGGAAGCCGTCCGACATGGTCACCAGAACGTTCCGGCCGTCACCGACCGCGTTGAGTCGGGTGAACTCCTCAGACTCGAACTCCTCGACCACCTCGAGGGTGTCGCCGTCGAGGACCGCGATCCCGTTCTCGTAGGCCACCGCGAGGCGGTTCTCCGTGGCGCCGGCGTCAGCCGCCGCGGTGGCGCTCGTGGTCGCCGAGTCCTGGGATTCCGCGCTGTCCCCGGCGCCGCTGCCGCCCCCGCACGCCGTCGCCAGCAGCGACGCCGTCGCGAGCATCGCGAGCGCTCCGGCGCCGCGTGTGATCCGTGTTGTCATTCGGTGTTCCTCTCCTATGGGTGATTCGAAAGCCTGTCGGCGATGCGCGTGGTGTTGGCGCGCATCATCGTCAGGTAGGTGTCCGCGCCCCGGCCCGGTTCGGTGAGCGACTCGGTGAACAGTTCGATCACCTCGACGTCGATCCCGGCCTCGCTCGCCAGCACCTGCACCAGCCGGTCGGGCTGGGACGATTCGGCGAAGATCGCGGGAACGTCGGCCTCGGTGATCGCCGAGGCGAGGTCATCGAGATCGGCGGCGCTCGGGGACGCCAGGGTGGTGCCCCCGGGGATGGCCGCGCCGATGACGCGGAAGTCGAAGCGCTCGGCCAGATAGCCGAACACGTGGTGGTTGGTGACGAGGGCGCGCGCGTGGTCGGGAATCTCGGCGAACGCGGTCGTCATCTCCTCGTCGAGTTCGGCGAGTTCCGCGCGGTATCGCTCGGCGCCCGCCTCGACGGTCGCGCGGTCGATCCCCTCGACCTCGAGCAACTCGGCCTCCAGCGCGTCCACGACGTCGACGACCCGGCGCGGATCGGTCCAGAAATGTGGATCCGGGGCGCCGCCGGCCTCCTCCTGCGAGTAGGAGATGACCTCGATCTGCTCCCCCGCCGTGAACGTCTCCACGCCCGCGTCGGCCACGCGGTCCAGGTGCTGTTGCAGGCCCTCCTCCAGGCCCAGTCCGTTGGAAACCACGAGATCCGCGCGGTCCAGGAGACTCGCTTCCTGGACGGAGATCTCGAAGGAGTGCGGATCGGCGTTGGGCTTCATCAGCGTCGTCACGTCGGCGCTCTCGCCGACCAGGTTCTCCACCACGTCGCCGAGGATGTTGGTGGTGACGACGACCACGGGCCGGTCCGATGACGCGTCGGCGCCCGTACACCCGGCCAGGGTCAGCACGGCCACGAGGACCGCGGCTACCGGCCCCTGAGGGACGCCGACCACGGGTGTCCGCCGCCGCCTCATCGCCCCGTCTCCGCGAAGAAGTCGGGCGCGGTCGGGGTGTCGAGAGAGCGGGCGACGCGCGCCCCGCCGCGATAGTCGATCTCGTGGACTACGCCCCCGGCGGGGTCGTTGACGTAGGCGCGTTCCCGGTCGACGGTGAGGTCGACCCCCTTCCGCGTTTCCGGGTCCGCGAGAGCTGCGGCCAGCAGGGGTTCCGTTGCGGCGATCTCGGCTCCGGCGGCGCCGTCGTAGACGCGGATCCTACCCTCGTGGTCCAGTGCGACGACGTGTCGGTCCGCGTCGTCGGACGCCGAGACCTGGACGAGCGGCTCCGCCGTCGGCACGTGCCGCCACTGCTTCTCGCGGGTGTCGAGCAGCCAGAATCCGGTCTCGCCGGCGAGCGCGGCCGTGGTGGGGCGCCCCTTGCGGTTCCGGAAGTCGGTGGCGCGCGGTGCGTCCGTGCCCTCGGGGTAGGGCACGTGCTCCAGGGTCGGCTCGTCGCCGTCAAGCGTGGCGAGGACGGCTCCGTCAGCGCAGCCGACGACCACGCCCACGCGGGTGGTGATGGTGCCCTGCGCATCGGGGCACGGGGCCGCCGCGCCGTCCACGGGTGCGCCGGCCGAGTCGTGGAACCGCACCCCGGTCACGGCGCCCGAGTCGTCGACGGAGCTGACGAGCGCGCCGCCGCCCAGCGGGGCGGCCACCCCCTCGTGTGGTTCGGTCTCCAGACGGAAGACCTCCTCGATCCGCCCCTTGGAGAGTGCCTGGTTGTCCAACAGCACCGCCTCGCCCGACTCCGGGAAGAACAGCCCGGTGCCGCCGGTGGTCGCGTTGGCCGAGGTCGACACGACCACCGGACCGCTGCCCGCCACGGGCCCCAGCACCCGCGGCGAGGTCCGGTAGAAGTGGAAGTGGTCGACGTGATCCCACGTCCACACGCCGCTGTCGACGATCTCGACGCCCTCGACCGTCTCGGCGAACAGGTAGCGCCCGTCGGAGGTGACCGCCGACGGCGGGGCGATGACCCCCGGTTCGGAGACGGTCCCGTCCAGCAGGTTCACCATTCCCACGGCGCCGTCCGAATCGATGCTCACGAGGTGCAGCTGCGGCTCGGCCACCTCCTCGGCGCCGTCGATGGCTCCGTGTCCGGCTCCGGAGGCTTCCGCTCCGGCGGGACTCCCAGCGGCGGGGCCCTGCGCGGTGGGCACCTCGGCAGCCGGCGCGGCGCCGGTTGCGTCGGTGCCCTCGTCATCGGCACCGGCGCACGCCGCGAGTGAGAGCGCCAGGGCCACGGCGAGGGGCACGATCGTTCTGGAATTCTGCATGACCTGCTTTCGGATAGTCATTCGGGTCGGGCCGGGGGTGACGGGGTCTGCGGCTACCGGCGGGAAGACGGGTGGTGCGTCAACCGGCGGGCTCGCGGGATGTCGTACGCGGCTCTGACCAGCGCTGAGGCCCCGGCGAGCGCGATGGCGGAGAAGGCGATGGAGGAGCCGGCGGCCGTTCCCGCATGCCAGGACGCCAGCAGGCCGACCACCACGGCAGCGCTGCCGAAGACGGCAGCGAGCGCCATCGTGGAGGGGATACGACGCGTCCACCGGTTCGCGGCGACCACCGGTGCGAGCAGCAGCGCCACCACGAGCAGGGTGCCGACGGCCTGGTACGAGGCCACCACCGCGAGGGTCACCAGGCCGATGAGCACCACGTGGGCCAGCGCCGGACGGAGCCCGAGAGTCTGGGCGATGCGCGGGTCGAATGCCGCGGCCACGAAGGCCCGGTGGAAGACCACCCCGAGCGCGACCGTGACCGCCAGGGCGATCGCCAGGGTGACGAGTTCGGGAGTGCCTACCGCGAGGATGTCACCGAAGAGGATGGCCGTCGCGTCCGTGGCGAAGCTGCCCGAGTGCGACACGATGATCACCCCGACCGACAGCATCGTGACGAACAGCAAACCGATGGTCGTGTCGTAGGACAGCCGCCCGCGCCGCTGCAGTGCGCCGATCGCCACGCTCATCGTCACCGCGCTGGCGGCTCCGCCGGCCAGGGCGGGCAGGCCGAGCACTGTGGCCAGCGCGACCCCCGGCAGCATCCCGTGCCCGATCGCCTCCCCGAAGAACGCCATCCCGCGGATGACCACCCAGGTGCCCACGACGCCGCATATGGCCGCCACGAGCACACCACCGAGCGCAGCACGCGCGACGAACACCGTGCTGAACGGATCAAGGAACCAGGACACGAGGTAGTACGGTAACGGTACTGATAATCATTTTCAACAAGGAGGAGATTCGCCTTGACGCCTTCGAATGGCCCCGCACTGAGCGCCCACGGCGTGTGCTTCGGTTACGCAGGACACGAAGTGATCCACGATGTCGATCTCGAACTGGGCCGGGGGACGGTCACCGCCATCGCCGGACCCAACGGCGTCGGCAAATCGACACTGCTCGAGATCCTCGCCGGGGTACGCACTCCACAGAAGGGTGAGGTGCGCCGGCTGGGCACGGTGTCATTGGTGGTGCAGCGCCCAGCCGCGCCGGAGACCCTCCCACTCACCGTGCGTGACACCGTCGCGATGGGGACGTGGGGCCGCCGCCTCGGGAGGAGGCGAACGCGGGAAGTCGTCGCGGAGATGATCGACGTGGTCGGCCTGACCGGCTACGACTCCCGCCCCCTGACCGACCTGTCCGGGGGGCAGCGACAGAGAACTCTCCTCGCCCAGGCACTCGCACGCCGGGCGGACATCGTGCTGATGGACGAACCCGACGCCGGACTCGACGCCGCCAGCCGTGGCCGCATTCACGATCTTCTCCTCGACCAGGCGGACCGTCGAGGTGCCGTCGTCGTCTGCGCGACACACCACGACGGCTTCATCGCCGCCGCGGATCGCGTGGTCAGGCTCGGATCTGTGCGCGCCCTCTGACAGGCGCCGACCGGAGTCGGCACCACGGCGTTGACCCCACGGCTGACGGTGACGCCCCGCACATCAAATTGCATCGAGTGCAAACATGCACCTAGTGTAAAAACGGATCGAGCCCACCGTGCCGCCGCCACCCACGAGCCTGCGCGAATCGAAGGCACTCGAGACGCGTCTCGCGAGGCGACGCGCTGCTCCGGGCCGACCGTCGGGCCCTCCGCCACGACGCCCGCACCACCCGACCCCGCACGAATCGAGCCCCTGCCGTGACCCCCGAACCCCGAGACTCCACCGATCAGCCCGACACCGCACGGGCGCCGGTCAACCGCAACCTCCTCCTGGCGGTGCTGGTGTCGGGCGCGTTCGTGATCATCCTCAACCAGACCCTTCTCAACACCGCGCTCCCGGCCTTCATGGCGGACTTCGGCATCAGCGCGAGTGACGCCCAGTGGATGACAACCATCTTCATGCTGGTCAACGGCATCATGATCCCGGTCACGGCGTTCCTCATCCAGAAGTTCACCACCCGGACGATGTTCCTCGCGGCGATGGTGTTGTTCATCGTCGGCACCGCCGTCTGCGCGCTCGCCCCCGTGTACCCCATCCTGCTGGGCGGTCGCGTGATCCAGGCCGCGAGCGGCGGCATGATCATGCCGTTGATGCAGACCATCCTCTTCGCGATTTTCCCCGTGCGGGAGCGCGGCAAGGCGATGGGCACATTCGGACTGGTGATCGCCTTCGCGCCGGCGATCGGCCCGACCCTGTCCGGCTTCATCGTGGACCACTGGCCGTGGCAGACGCTGTTCACCATGATGCTGCCGATCGCCGTGATCGCGTCGGTCTTCGGGTACTTCCTGCTGGCCAACGTCACGGAACAAACCAACCCGCGGCTCGACGTGGTGTCCGTCATCCTGTCGTCGCTGGGCTTCGGCGGCCTGCTCTTCGGTTTCGGAACAGCGGGAGACGCCGGATGGGTGAGCCCCGAGGTGCTCATCGCGCTGGCGGTCGGCGCCGTCGCGCTGGCGTTCTTCATCCATCGGCAGCTCACGCTGGCGGAGCCGCTCCTCGAGCTCCGGGTTCTCCGGTACCCCATGTTCACGCTCAACACGGTGCTCGGCATGATCGTCTTCATCGCCCTGATCGGCGGCATGCTCGTCCTGCCGCTGTACATGCAGAACATGACCGGCTTCACCGCCATGGAGTCCGGGATGGCACTGCTACCCGGCGCCGTGGTCATGGGAGTGATGTCCCCGATCACCGGCCGGATCTTCGACGCCGTCGGCGCCAGATGGCTCGCCGTGATCGGCTTCGCCCTGCTCACCGCCGCCACGTTCCCGTTCACCCAGCTGACCACCGAGACGTCGTTCGCCTACCTGGCGGGATTCAACGCGGTCCGCATGCTCGGCGCGGCGATGGTCATGATGCCCGTGACCACGGCAGCGCTCAACCAGCTCCCGAAGCACCTCGTCCCGCACGGAACGGCGGTCAACAACACCTTCCGCCAGATCGCGGCCTCCGTCGGGGCCGCCGTTCTGGTGACCGTCATGACCTCGACCGCACTCGACCCGCAGGTGCACGGTATGGAGGGGATGGTCCACGGAGCCGACATGGCGTTCCTCGTCTCCATGGTCGTGGCCGCGCTGGGGATCATCGGCTCGTTCTTCATCTCCAACTCCCACGGGCCGGATCGAACCACCCAAGCGAGCGCGGGGTCGGACACCTGAGAAGACCGATCTCCGTCAAGTGTGGGTTGACGTTGCCGTCGTCGTCAACTATTAGTTGACACATGAGCACCCACCTCGACACCGCACTATCCGCCGATCTCGACGCGCCCATCCGGGCGGCGCACGCCGCCGCGGCGGGCGCGGCATTCACCCAGGCGCAGGCCGTACTCGGTACCACGCCCCCGCCGGGGGCCGACGGTGAGCAGTGGAACGTCGCCGTTCAGGTACTCGCGTTTCGGATCGAACACGCCGCCGGGTTCGACGCGCTCGGCTCCGTCGTGGGCCTGCGGCGATGGGGGGTGACCTGGGACGTGATCGGGCGTGCGGCCGGCATCTCCCGCCAGGCGGCCCACGCACGGTGGGGCGCCCAGGTGCGCGCGACGCTCGACCGGTACGGGACCGGAGAGCTGGGCGGCCCGGTTGCCGACGACGAGAAGGACCTCAGTTCCTGAGTCGCAACCCCGCCCGGGCCGTCCGGGTCGCCGTCAGCGCCGGGCGTAGTGGAGGTACGCGGTGTCGCCGAAGGTGCGGTGCTCGACGAGGTCCAGGTCGAGCGCCGCGTCGGCGGGTAGGGCACGGAGGCCACCGCCGACGACCTTCGGGACCACGAAGAACCGGAAGTCGCGCACCATGCCGGCCCGGATCGCGGCGGCGGCGGTAGTCGGGCCGAAGATCTCCACCTCGCCGGGCGCATCGCGGACGATCTGCTCCAGCTCGGACAGTTCGAGACGGGGCACCAGCCGATCGCGCGGTGAATCGAGGTCCTCAGGCTCCAGGGTCGACGACACCACGACGTGCTCGATCCCCTGCCAGCGTCGGGCGAACTCCCGCTCGTCCTCGCCCCAGGAGCCGTCCTCGGGCTCGGCGTTCCAGTACGTCATGAGCTGGTAGGTGTTGCGGCCCAGGACCTCGGTGGACACCGCGCCCATGCGCTCGACGTGGAACCGGAACACCTCGTCGCCCGGCGCGGACCACTGGAAGTCCCCGCTCGCGTCGGCGGCGTACCCGTCGAGGGAGACCGTCGCGGTAAAGCTCAGCGTTCCCATGGGGCACCCCTGTGTGTCGACGACGACGATGCGGCAAGAGTAGTCCCATAGAGCCCTGCACGGACACATAATTTTCCGTGAGAATGGCCCCATCCGGCGACCGGAGGCGACGAAGCCGGTCATGATCCCGCCGGGCACTCCACCGCCGAGCTCGCGGAGTCCGACCCGGCATGGTCCCCGGCTGGGCCCTACAGCGCGAGCATCGCGGCGGCGACCTCTCCCACCGCGGAGGGCGGGATCGCCGACGCCGCGTTGTCGAGGACGAGCAGTCGCGCGTCGGGGATCTCGTGTGCGAGCGCCTCGCCATTGCCGACGGGGAAAAATCGGTCGCAGCGGCCGTGCACGACCAGCGTCGGCAGTGTGAGACCGGGTAGCCGTTCGCGCCACCGCGGGGCGCAGTCCAGGCGGGCGAACGCCATCCCCAGCTGATCGGCCTGACGGGACCCCGCATCGGACCCGGGCGTGCGGTCCCAAATCCGGCCCGCCACCTCGCCTGCCGCCACGGCGTCATTGCCGAGGATCTCGGCTCGCGCTGTCGCAAATGCGACGACGGACTCCCGCTCGGCCCAGTCCGGCGGGGTGAGGGAGAACACCCGGCGCTTGACGTCTGCATCGTGATCCGGAAGGTTCTCGTCGACCGGCCCCGGGGCCACGGCCCGGGTGCCGATGAGCGTGAGCGCCGAGAACGCGGCAGGATGGTCGAGCGCGGCCAGCTGCGCGACCATCCCCCCGACACCGATGCCCGCCAGATGGACGGGATATACGGACAGATCCCGAGCCAGCGCCGCGGCGTCATCGGCGAGGTCGCGGAGCGTGTACCCGGGCGTGGCCGGGTCGTGCCTGGTTGATCGCCCGCTGTCCCGCAGGTCGTAGCGCACGACGTGCCGACCTCCCCGCGCCACCGCCACACAGAGCGCATCCGACCAGGACAGCATCGTCGGGGCACCTACGAGGAGGACCGTCGGCATCGACCTGTCACCGACGTGCTCGACGGCGAGCGTGACGCCGTTGACGTCCACGGTCCCGGGAAGCGGACCCGGTGCCGGCGCGCGCGGCTCGCCTGCCATGCGCTCACCCGCCCTTCCTGTTCGACCGCCACCAGTACCTCAGTGTGACGACGGTCTCATCTTAGTCGGCTAGAGGCAGGCCCTGCCCTTGCTCGGCGTTCGACACCGGAAGTGAGCCTCAGAAGACGCTAACCCCGAGCCTGCGGCGGATCCGCATGTCCCACAGCGCGAGGGTGTACATCTTCTTGAGTGGCATGGGCAGGACCTTGTCGGCGACGCGGGCAACGGCGTTCATCCTGCGCTTGCGCCGCAGGTCGGCGGGCGTAATCTCCCAGTTCATCTGTTCGCGGGTCACAGCCGGGACGCCGAAGCGGGTGTACGAATGGTTGGTGGGCCCGAGCGCGCGCCGTGCCAGGTCTCCGGCACCGCGGAACTTGCCGTCGAGGATCCGGAAAGCGCACAGGTCATCGAGCATCTGCCGGACCGGGTCGTCGATCTCCGCGTCCGCCATCCCCGCGGCGAACCGATCCTCGTACTCCGCCCAGGTGGCGGGCCAGTCCTCCTCGGGGACGTTGAGCACGGTCGCGAGCGGCGAGGCGAGGGTCAGGACGTGCTCGCGCTC
This sequence comes from Dietzia sp. NPDC055877, assembly GCF_053615975.1. NCBI lineage: Bacteria > Bacillati > Actinomycetota > Actinomycetes > Mycobacteriales > Dietziaceae > Dietzia > Dietzia sp. NPDC055877. Next base: position 214,369 of record NZ_JBSHCV010000001.1, read on the forward strand.
GGCGGCATCGAGCTCGCGGTACAGCAGTTCGTACTGGTCCACGAAGAACCGGATGAGGCACAGCGCCACCCACAGCTGCAGCTCGCGGGAGTTACCGGAGTAGCGCACGGGACTGCTCGAGGTGGAGAAGACCTCGTCGTGGATCCGCTTGACCTCCCGGTGCATGAACTCCTTGTCGTCGTCGTTCCCGATCGTCGCCACGGCGAGGTACAGGGCGGTCGTGCGCGCCCGCTTGACGGGGTGCGTGTCGGCGCGGCCGCGCTCGACGCGGCTCTCGAGCACGCCGTAACCCACGGCCGGATTGGCCAGCTGCATGATCACGTTCGCGCCGGCCAGCCACATCCACAGCCCGCTCGACAGGTCCAGCAGCGAGTCGATCTCGGTGAGGTCCCGCTCGGCCGGCCGCCGCACGGCGATCATCCGGTCGAGTCCGGCGCGGGCGGCGTGGACGCCGCCGGGCGTCGGTACGGAGTGGGAGTCGGTCATCGCAGCGGTCATCGGTCCGTCCTCGAAAAGTAGGGGGAGCTCGCTTCCGCACTCCCGGCGACCTGTGTGCCCACCGTAAACCCGCGAGGACCATCTGAGCAAGGGTGTAGTCAGATTCGATCCGGCGAGCTCGGTACGTGATTGATACGGTCAGCTGCGACAGTGCGAGACACGGGAGGTCGGGCATGACCGCTGGCGACAAGCCCGGGCGCGTCTACGGCGGCCGCTCGTCGGCCGACCGGGAGGCCGCGCGCCGACAAAGCCTGCTCGACGGCGCAATCGACACGCTCATCACCGGCGAGCCGCTCACAGTTCGGGGCGTCTGCCACACAACCGGGCTGACCTCGCGCTACTTCTACGAGAACTTCGCCTCGACGGACGCCCTGGCGGAAGCCGCGTACGATGCCTGCGTCAGCACGATCGCCACCGAAGTGGCCGCCGCATTCGCCGCGCCGCCGACCGTCGAGGAGCAGATCTCCAGCGCGATGTCCTCGCTCGTCGACGCGCTCGAAGCGGACCCCCGGGCGGGACACATCCTCTTCTCGACCCGCATCGCCAACGCGCTCATCGCCCGCAAGCGCCAGGAATCCACGCAGTTCTTCGTGGGCATCACCGCCGCGACCGCCCGCGAGGCGGCCGCCGAGCCCGTGCCCGGAATCGTCCTGGACCACGCCGCGCAGTTCGTCGTGGGCGGCGTGACCCAGCTGCTGTCGACGTGGCTCAATGCCCGATACGACGCGCAGTTCGGGGCCGCGGGGGACGAGCCGCCCGACGCGGATCGGGACGCCGGTGGCAACGGCAAAAATCATGACTACGACGACGACGCCGAGCCGGCAGCCCCCGAACTCGACAGCCCGACGGTCGCCCGAACGGCATCCGCGCTCATCACGGCGCTGGCCCGCCAGCTCGCCGTGGACCTCACTCTCTAACCCGCCGATTCCGCCCCTCGATACCGGTGCAGGGGTCAGCCCGGGCTGATCCCCCGCACCCCGCCGGACGCGGCGTTACCATCAGGGTGGCGTCGGGAGACGACGGTCCCGGCGGGAACCGTTCACCGTCGCAAGGATGTGGATCCAGTCATGGAGACCAAGCCAGTCATTGTCGGTATCGACGGCGCCGAGGATTCCGTTCGGGCCCTGCAGTGGGCCGTGGTCCACGCCCGCTCCGTGGGCGCTCCGCTGCATGTCATGGCCGTGTACGAGGTGCCCGCCATGCTCAGTCCCTACGGGATGGCCGCGTGGGAGAACCCGGCGAATCTCGAGCAGAACGCGCGGGCCATGCTCGACGCCACCGTGAAGTCGGCGCTCGGCGAGGACGAGGGCGCGGCGGTCGTTCAGCGCGTCGTCCAGGGCCATCCCGGGAAGGTGCTGGTCGAGCAGTCGGACGGAGCCGGGCTCCTCGTGATCGGTAGCCGCGGCCGCGGCGCCTTTACCGGGATGCTGCTCGGCTCGGTGAGCCAGTACGTGGTGGCTCGCGCGAAGTGCCCGGTCGTGGTGATGCCGCACAACGCGCCGGACTGACGAGCCGCCGGCGAAGGCGACGAAGAGGCCCCCGGGTCCGCGGTGCGGATCCGGGGGCCTGCCCGGGGCGTGAGTCGTACCAAGCCTCTAGTGGTGATGGACTCCATCGGTGTAGAGCGACTTCTTGCTGGTCTCCGGGGACAGGATCAGCGAGATGATGGTCAGCACCGACAGCCCCACGAGGTAGTAGCCCACCCACGCCACGGAGAAGTGCTGCACCAGCCACACCGCGACGAACGGCGTGAGGGCGGCGCCGAGGATCGCGGAGAAGTTGTACGCCACGCCCGAACCCGTGTAGCGGGTGTGGGTGGGGAACAGCTCCGGCAGCACGGCCGACATCGGGCCGAAGGTCAGGCCCATCAGCGCCATGCCGACACACAGGAAGCCGAGCATGCGGACCACGTCGAGCCCGTCACCGGTGCCCATGGCCTCGGGGCTGAGCCACCAGCCGAACGACAGGCCGAAGAGGATGATCCCGGCAGTGGTGGTGATGAGCATCCGCCGCCGCCCGAAGCGGTCCGCGAGGTAGCCGGCGAGCGGGATGAACGCCGCGAACAGCAGGATCGCGATGACCTGCAGGATGAGGAACGACCGGTAGCCGTAGCCGAGCCCGCCGGTGGCCTCGCCGCCGATCGCGAACGACAGGATCCACGTGGTCATCAGGTAGAATAGGCCGTAGGTGGCCAGCATGATGAAGGTGCCGAGGATGATCTCCCACCAGTTCTTGCGGAACACCTCGGACACAGGCGCCTTGACGCGCTCGTTCTGCGCGACCGCCTTGGCGAAGACCGGCGTCTCCTCGATCCGCAGCCGCACGTACAGGCCCACGCCGACCATCACGATGGACAGCAGGAACGGGATGCGCCAGCCCCACACGAGGAACGGGTCGGACAGCTCGGCCGCGGTGGAGTCGTAGGCGAACCAGGTGGTGAGCAGCAGGAACACGCCGTTGGCCAGGATGAAGCCGAACGGGGCACCGAGCTGCGGCCACATCGCGGCGAACGCGCGCTTGCCGGGCTTGGCGGTCTCCGCCGCCAGCAGCGCGGCACCCGACCACTCGCCGCCCAGGCCGATGCCCTGGAAGAAGCGCATGATGGTGAGCATCGCCGGCGCCCACAGCCCGATCTGGTGGATCGTCGGCAGCAGGCCGATCAGGAACGTGGCGATACCCATCGTCAGCAGTGCGCCGACCAGCGTGACCTTGCGCCCGAGCCGGTCGCCATAGTGGCCGAAGATCACCGAGCCGAGGGGCCGCGCGATGAACGCGGTGCCGAAGGTCGCCATGGAGGCGAGCAGCGCCGTACCGGAGTCGCCGCCTGCGAAGAACAGCAGCGGGAAGACCGAGACCGCGGCCGTGGCGAAGATGTAGAAGTCGTAGAACTCGATCGTCGTGCCGATGAGGGACGCGAAGATGATCCGACTACGGGGGGCGGGCGCGGTGGTCGCCGCCGCGGGCGTGCCCACCGTGGGATCGCCGACAGACGGGTCGACGACGACAACGCCGTCGTCGTCGTCCCTCCTGGGATCGGTGCGCGAATCCGACGTTCTCATGGTCCTCCTCGTGGACGGCGGCGACCGGGATCCGATGTGACGGAAGGCCGACGTTCGCCTGTCATGGCGGGTGATGCCTGGGGCCCGGGCGGCGCGGTGAGCCGCCGAGCGCACACCACAGTAGAACCATGCTGTGTCGGCCGTCACACCTGCCGGCCAGATGCGTACAAATGGTACGGAATCGGCTACTTCGGACCGAATTTCCTGTGCACCGTGTACACCCCGGACACCCCCGCCACGGCAGGGGCTACTGCGCGAGGAACTTGTTGACCAGTCGGGACAGGGCGTTGGGCGAGAACTTGGAGAGGTTCGCCAGCAGCGTCGTCTGGGTTCCCACCGAGTACGACGTGCGGTGCATGCGTCGATCCGTCGGCGTGGGGTGGACCGACTCCCACACCTTGTCGGCGACCTCCGCCGGCGTGATCCGCACGCCGAGGGTCTGGGTGGTCTTGGCGTCGTTGTCCGCCAGGGCGGTCTTGGCCCACAGCGGCCAGATGCCCACCACCCGGATGTCGTCCTTCTCCCACTCGAGCTCGAGCGCCTCGGTCAGACCCGCGACGTAGAACTTCGCGGCGCTGTAGGTGGCGATGCCGGGCTGGCCGTAGATCGCCGAGGCCGAGGCGATGTTCACCAGATGCGCCCCCGGAGTCGCCCGGAGGAACGGGAACGCGGCCTGCGCGCCCAGCGTCACACCCAGCACATCGATGTCGATCTGCGCCTTGACCGCCTGAGGCGTGATCTCGGCGAGGTCGCCGGCCACGAGGACGCCCGCGTTGTTGTCGAGCACATCGAGGGTGCCGCCGGTGTGCGCGGTGAACTCGGCGAGTGCCCGCTCCCACTGCTCGGCCTCGCGCACGTCCAGCTCGCCGGTGATCCAGTCCGGGTGAGCGGCCTGCACCGCGGCCAGAGCGGCCGTGTCGACGTCATACACGCCGACGGTCCAGCCCTCACGGCCGAAGCGCTCGGCGGTGGCCAGGCCGATGCCCGCCGCGCCGCCCGAGATGAAGATCGATGGCATATCCCACTCCCCCGTGAGTCCTCCAGATGCGGTCCCCGACGACCCTGCCACGCCGGCGAGCATGGCGCATCACCCCGCCGACGATTACGCTCGCGTCTGTGATCAGCGTCACGGCTGCTCACTCCCGTCGAAAGGAGTTCATCCATGGGTTCACTCGGATCGCTCGCAATCGGGTCGCTGGCGGCGCCCCTCCTCGGCTCGCTGGGGCTCGGGTCGCTGGTCTCGCAGGGCAGTGGCGGTGGCAGCGGCGACATGCTGAGCGGCCTGCTGCCGACTGACATCCTCGGCGGCCTGTCCTAGATTCTCAGACGCCGACGCCCCGGGCCGCACGCAGCGGCCCGGGGCGTCCGTCTTTCTGCCCCCGCTCCCCGGGGTCGTAACCTGCGGGAATGAGGCGGCGACGGGCTAGTGTGCCGCCGCCCGATGCGCCCGGGCGAGCACGTCGGCGAATCCCGCGAGGTAGTCGCCGTTGCGGCGCGCCGCCTGCTGCTCGACGAGCCCACGCGCCAGAACCGTCGAGACCTCCTCGGGACTGTCGCCCGAATCCAGCTGCGCCAGGCCGAGCTCGGCCGCGAACGCCCGGCCCTCGTAGAACAGCAGGTCTGGGAGGATCGCGTCGAGTGCCCGCGACAACTCGCCGGGCGGACGCTCCTCGATCACCGAGGACACCGAGGCGCGGTACTGCTCGAACTGGTCCCGGGCCGCGTCGAAGGCCTCCCGGAGGTCGGTGGTGTCGGGCATCTGCTCCCCTTCTGATCAGTGTGCTCGGACCCTAGGGTGGATCCATGTCGAGTCTCATGAACCATGTTCTCGTGTTCCAGCAGACGACGAACTTCGTCAGGAACGATTTCGCGATCATGGACGACCAGGGGACCCAGGTCGGTCATGTGGAAACCGGTGGCAGCACTCTCGGGCGGATGCTGGTCGGATCGCGCGAGCTGACAGTGTTCGAAGGGCCGGAGCGCCCGGTGATCCGGGTGAAGGACACCTACTCGTTCGGCCGGGAGCGGATGGAGATCCTGGGCGCCGGCGGCGGCCACCTCGCCTCGCTGGTCAAGCGGCTCGCGCTGTTCAAGACCCGGATCACGCTGGATCTGCAGGGCGAGGAACTCGAGCTGACGGGCAACATCTGGGGATTCGAGTTCCAGGTGAACGGTCAGGGCGGCGCCATGGCGTGGGTCTCGCGGGAGTGGTCGGGCGTCGGCAACGCCTTCTTCGGGAAGTCGACCTATGTCCTGCGGCTCGCTGAGCATCTGACCGCCCCTCAGCGCCTCGCGATCATCGGCGCCGTGCTGTCGCTCGACCTCATCCGGGAGAAGCAGAAGCGGAACAGCTGAACCGCCACCCACGCCTAACTTCCCGGCGACCTGTCATCCAGACTCGAGGCGATGCTGTCCCCGTAGACGCGGTCGATCGCGCGCCTGCCGTACACGAACCGGGACGTCGCGCTGAGGTGGGAGCGCTTGTCGCCGAGGATGTGCATCCCCCACGAGAAGAGCGTGGCCAGGCGATTCCGGAAGCCGATGAGGAAGGCCAGGTGCACGACCAGCCACAGCACCCAGGCGATGAAGCCGTGGATCTCGAAACCACGGATCTTCACCACCGCGCTGTACCTGGACACGGTGGCCATCGAGCCCTTGTCGAAGTACTTGAACGGCGGCCGACCCGTCGGGCTCTGTTTGCCCGCCAGCTCGCGGTCGATCTGCTTGGCGACGTACTTGCCGCCCTGGATCGCGACGGGTGAGACCCCGGGCAGGTTGTCGAGGCTCATCATGTCGCCGATCACGAAGATCTCGGGGTGGCCCGGCACCGAGAGGTCCTTGTTCACCTTGACCCGCCCGGCACGGTCGACCTCGGCGTCGGTCTGCTCGGCGAGCATCTTGCCCAGTGGGCTGGCCTGTACTCCGGCGGACCAGATCTTGCACGCCGCCCCGATCCGTCGCGTCGTCCCGTCCGCGCCCTTGATCTCGATCCCCGTCGAGTCGACATCGGTGACCATGGCGTTCAGGTGCACTTCCACGCCGAGTTGCTCCAGGCGGGCCTTCGCCGCCTCGCCGAGCTTCTCGCCGAAGGGTGGCAGCACGGCGGGCGCCGCGTCGAGCAGGATGATGCGCGCGTCGGCCGGGTCGATCCGGCGGTAGCTGTTCTTGAGGGTGCGGTGTGCGAGCTCGCCGATCTGGCCGGCCATCTCGACTCCGGTCGGCCCCGCGCCGACGACGATGAAGGTGAGCAGCTGCCGGCGAGCTTCCTCGTCCTCGGTGATCTCAGCCAGTTCGAAACTCCCGAGGATCCGGCCGCGGAGCTCGAGGGCGTCGTCGATGGTCTTCATTCCGGGGGCCCAGCGCTCGAAATGGTCGTTGCCGAAGTAGGACTGGTTGGCGCCGGCCGCGACGATCAGGCTGTCGTAGGGGAGATCGAAGTCGATGTGCCCGGCGACGGCGTGGACGGTCCGGTTCGCCACGTCGATCTTGTCGACCTCACCGAGGGTGACCGTGATGTTCTTGTGCTCCCGCAGGACGAGCCGGGTCGAGGGCGCGATGTCGCCGACGGACAGGATGCCGGTTGCCACCTGGTAGAGCAGCGGCTGGAAGAGGTGGTGACCGGTCTTGGCGACCAGCGTCACGTCGACGTCTGCCTTTGCCAGGCGCTGCGCGGCGGCCAGTCCACCGAAGCCCGAACCGATGATGACGACTCGATGCCGACGGCCGGCATTCTGGGCGCCGGCGTCATGACTGTTCATTGCATCCACCATGGGACTCCTGATCTCGGGTGTGCGCGCCCGGAACGTTACCCTCGCCTCGGCGAATCCGCCTGTTTCTTCGAAGGCCTACCGACTGCGAGGGCCCTGTCTGGGACCAGCTGGCCGGTGACGGCCAGTCGGAATCCCTTCAGGTGTCGTTCACGCACCGGTCCACTTCGGCTTGGATCACTCGGCGGGCCTCGTCGGCCCGCACCGCCCCCACGACGACACGGAGCGTGAGGCCCTCGGACAGCGCCGCCAACCGGAGAGCATCCCGGCGGTCGTCAGAGGTCGGGGCAGGCTGTTCCCGACCACCCCTCCCCCGTGCGCCGGCCAGGAGTCGGGTGAGGGCCCGGGCGCGTTCGGCCAGTGCGTCCGTGACTATCGCTCCGATCCCCGGACTGGAGGCCGCCTTGGACTGGTAGGCAGCCCACACCGAGGCCCCGACCTTGAAGTCGACGCTCTCCGACATCGCGCCGATCAGGAGTGATCGAAGCTCTTCGGCCGCAGTCCGCGGATCACCCGGCGCCTCGGGAGGGCCGTGATCGACCACCGCCGACGCCACCATCTGCCGGCAGCCGTGCAGGACCAGGTCGTCCTTGGAAGGGAAGTAGTGCTGGACACGCCCCACGGATACGCCCGCCGCCTGCGCGACGGCGCGGAACGTCACTCCGTCAATGCCCTGATCGTGGATCACCTGCCACAGTGCCAGGACCAGCTCAGCACGTCGCTCATCATGATCGACGACTTTCGGCATGCACCCCCCTTTAAAATACGGACAACTTGCGAAACCATGTCGGTATGGACGTATTGCATCACGATCAGCCGCCCGGGACGACCCGCTCTCGTCGGGGCCGGTGGGCGATGCGCGCGCGCCGGCTCGCGATCGTCGTGGCCGCCATGTTCACGGTGATCGGGATCGGCGCGACGTGGACCTTCTTCTTCGGCGCTCCGGGGGTGGGGCACTTCCGCAGCGCCGACGGCCGGAACGCTTACATGGATGCGTACATGGAAGCTATGGAGGCGCTCCCCGCACCGACCACCGTGCACGACATTCAGACCGACTACGGCTCGATCCGGGTCTACGAGTGGTCCACCGCGGAAACCCGGGACCGGGCCCCGGTACTACTCGTCCCCGGCCGCGCCTCCGGGGTGCCGATGTGGGCGGAGAACCTCCCCGCACTCGTCGCCGACCACCGTGTCCTGGCTTTCGATGCGCTCGGGGATTCCGGGATGTCGGAGCAGTCCGTCCCGTTCGCGACGTTCGCCGACCAGGCCCACCCGATCGAGGAGGTGGTCGCGGCGCTCGCGCCCGGCGGGGTGCACGTGGTGGGCCACTCGTTCGGCGGCGCCATCGCCGCCTCCTACGCGCGTCAGTATCCCGAGCGGACCCTCACCCTCTCGCTACTGGAGCCGGTGCTCACCTTGAGCCAACCCCCGGCGGGACTCTTCTTCTGGGCGATGGTCTCGTCTCTGCCGCTCCTGCCGGACGGGATCCGGGAGACCGCTCTGGGGAAGATCGGGGGCGTGGAGGAGGAGGCCGAGACACTCGGAGATGATCCGATGGCGCGCATGATCGCGGCGGCGACGGAGCACTACCAGGCGGCCCTACCGCAGCCCACCCCCCTGACTGACGAGGAACTGTCGCGGTTCACCATGCCGGTCTACGTCGCCATCGCCTCTGACGATTCCCTCGCCGGCGGCACATCAGCCGCCCGGCGGGCCGAGCAGCTACCTGCCGCAACCGTGCAGACGTGGCCGGACACCACCCACTCCCTGCCGATGCAGGCCGCGGGCGCGGTGGAACCGGTGCTACTGGACTTCTTCGCGGAGAACGAGCCGTCCTGACTTCCGGTCGGCGCAAGACTCGACGAGCCACGGCCGGGCATCGACGCAGCGCTGGTCCAGATCACCGCCCCATTCGGCGTCACCGGCAGATTCGCAGCGGCACTTCGGGGAAGTTCGCTCTCACCCGACGGGCGCCATTTCCCGAGCCAGGCGAGAGATCACCGCCGCGCGAGCAGTTTCAGTCCTCCGGGCGTCGAACCTCCACCACCAGCAGAGCCGCAAGCGCCGCGCCGGTGAGTCCGATCGCCCACCACGTACGCGTCACCGCCGAGCTGAGCTCCATACGCACCGGCGTCATGGAGCCGTCACGCACATTGATCAGCGCCACAGTCAGGGAAAACAGGGTCCCCCTGAGATCGCCGGCGTCGACCCGATTGAGCAACTCCAGAATGCGATCCAGGTCCTCGTCGACTCGGTCCGTTCGCGAGCGAACAGCCTCGACGCGCTCGGCGACGTCCTCATCCTCGGAGGGGGTCTTGGTCAGGCCTGGTCGGTCAAGGACTCGGTCGATCCGGGCTTGTACCACGAGCGCCAGATTGTGATTAGCCATGTCGAGCATGACCAGTTCCTCGCGGACTTCGTTCTGCCGATGCTGACCGAGGCCGATCGCCAACCCGCCCACGAGCAGAATCACCAGCGAACAGAAGAACCACGAGGTTCTCGAGAACACCCGGTACATCGTCGACTCTCCTGTTCTCGACGGCTGGCGCCTATCGCCATGAGTCCAGATTGGCAGGAAACGCCGATGCGGATCGACAGAAGTCGGGTATCTCGCGCGAGCGTGTCACAGTAGTCGCGAGACCGAACTCGCGTCTGGCGCCTGGGCACCGGACCGACAGACGACGACCCCACTCAGGTGAGGGCGACGGCGTCGATCCCGTCGTCAGCGAGGACTGCCTCAGCTGTTGTGCCGTTGCAGCCGAGCACGGAGTATCCCCAATCGACATCGGTAGCCAGGAGCCACTCGCGCCCGTCGGGCCAGAGCGCGTCGACGCCGTGCGCCCGCCCGCGAGCGAGGTTCTCCATGTCGGTGACCCTGTCGACCTTCGTTTGGAACACCGGCATGGTGCGCAGCAGCGTCACCTCGGGCGAGCAGATCTGCGAAGCGGGGACCACGGCGAGTTCGGGGTGGATGACCGCGTCCGGATCAGTGGAGTAGTAGGCCACAGAGTGGTCCGGGCCCGGCCCGTAGGAATCCCAGGCCAGGCTGGCGGTGTCGAAGATCGCTCCGAAAGCCACCTCCGGTGTGGAGGTGCTGCGGGCAAGAACGGCGAAGAGCGCTTCGATTTCACCGAGCCCTTCGGCACCGTCGTGCGGCCGTCCGAAGCGATCGTCGCAGGCATCACACTCATCCTGGGGTGGGGGTCGTCCGTTGGTGACCGCGATATCCCACCACATCGACGTCGGCGAGATCGCGACGCCGTTGGCTCGGGCCACTTCTTCCCAGGTCACTTCCCTTTGATCGGCGTGCCCCGGGTGGCGGATCAGAAGCAATGCCTCAAAGCCGCTCGGATCCGGGACGGCATCGGAGGCCTGCCATGCCATGTTGACCAGTCCCCTGCGGTCCCGGAGCCATCTGCTGTGCGGATCACCGGACAGTGGCTGGATCCCGCAGCTCATAAAGTGTGCCCAGTCCCGATCCTCCGCTTCGAGGTAGGACCGAAGTAGGCCGACCGTTCGTGACGGAAGAGTCGACTCGATCCCGATCACTGAGCCGCTACCAGAGTCGTCGGAGGCAATCGTGAATGAGACGCTGGCCCCTCCCGGCCCACGCAGTTTCAAGTACATGGGCTCTCGAGCAACGACGGAGAACGCGTGGGCCCGGCGGGGCCGCCGACGCTGTCGGCGCATCTCGGACCGTGCCCACGCGCTGAAGTTGCTCGGCGACGGAGCATCGCGCCGACGACGAACCCGGGCGGGCCGGATCGGCCAATGAACGGTATCGCCAGGCCGCAGCGGCGGTGTCGGCTCCAGCCGGTAACGGGCCGCGATCTCTGGGTCCGCGAAAGCGCGGAAACCCGCGTGAAAGTAGGGAGATCCCAGCAGCGCATCGGCGGTCGCAGGGGCCAGGTCCACGGTGATGTGCTGCGACGCCATGCCCTAACCCTATTCACACGTGCGGCAGCATCCGGGGTTGCGAAACGGAACTCACTTTCAAGCGCCGTACACGCCCTCTCCTCGCGTCCCGTGAACCAGCTCGCCGGCAGCGGTGATCCCTCGCAACGACCGCCCGGAGAACCAGACGACGTCGTCGGGGGTCACGGCAACTGAGGGGGCTGGGGTGGCGGTGAGAACGATTGCTGCGGGTTCGAGGTCGTCATTCAGCCGGACGAGTAGTCCCTGGCGGAACTCACCTCGTGGGCCGAGGTCGCCGAGCATCCCTCGGAGCTGCCACGGGTCTGTGGCCTCTGGATCGCGGAGTTCCAGGGCAATGAGATCTGCACGCAAAGTCAGCCACATACCTGTGGCGGTCGGACCGGCGGCGCGGGGACTATACGGGAGCCGGTGGACGGTCCCTCGCTCCAAGGACTCGGTGAGCCGCAGAAGAAGGTCGGCACATTGCACGTGGAAGCCGTCCCGGCTGCGCCACACGGCGGTCGGGGGCACTGGCAGGCCGAACGACTCACCCACCGTCCATCCGCCAGCTCGATGCAGTGCCAGTCGATAGCGCAGTGGCTGGTCGTCTCGGATCCAGTGTTCGCCGGTGCTGACGTTGTCGTCGTCGTCATCTCTTGGTTCTCTTCCCACCACCACCAATCCCCCGCCCGCGCGGGCGAGGGAGGCCACAAATCCGATCTCGGGAGGGAGCGCGACCGGGTCATCCTCGCCATGTGCGGTGAATCGCCGGAGGGGATTGGCAGAGGTCACCAGGTGGTGTCCGATAGTCACAGCGGAGCCCCACCGCACGGTGCCGAGATCGTGCAGGCGTGCCGGGGCGCCAGCGGTTTCCTCCACCGACCAGAGCGTGTGCTGATGCTCTATCCAGATCCCGTCCGGCCCGGCATGCGGCGTGACGGTGTTCGAGTGGGAGCCGACCGGCAGGGGCAGGAGATGATCCGCCGACTGCCCCGGGCTCGAGCCGGATCGGTTCTGCAGGATCGGGCGAAAACGGTCACCGATCCAGAGGTCGTCACCGACAACAGACAGCTCACCGGGCTCGAACGCACTTCGCACTCGTGGGGGTTCAGCCGCGTCGAGGTCCAGGTCCAGGGCTACGTCGATGGCCGGGGCGGGGCCCTCCGCGTTGTGTTGAACCATGTGTCGAGCAAAGCCGTTGGGGCACGCAGACTCGCTAGACCAGGCGTTACCAGGTAGCGGCTCTGTCTCCGGATCCGCGGGCACCGGGCCGGTCAGACGGTTGACGCGGATCCCCGACACGGCGGCTCGCGTGGGAGTGAACCACTGCGCCGCTGCCGCGTCATGGATGATCGCGAAGTGGCCTGAGACCGCGACATGCCCGATCGCTGGCCTGGGCGCGGACCACTTCGCCGTCCAGCCGTCACCGCGCAGAAGGGTGGACCAGCGCAAGATCCCATGACGATCCTCGTGCGGAATGCCCTGGCCGATCGGTTCTGCCAACGCGCGGACCTCGACGGGTTCTGCATTCATCGGTGACGGGTCGTCGAAGAACGTCAGGTACACCTCGATGGTCTCGCCGACACGGGGTGGCGAGAGTTGGCCATCAGCGATGACGATCTCGTCGAGCGTGGCGCGCAATCGCCGCGCGCGAGGGTCGGTCGGCAGTGGCTCCGTGTCGGGGACAGGAGTGAGCTGCTCAGTGATCGGGGCAGGAACCCATTCGGCCAGCGGCTGGATCGGGCCAGGAGGCTCCGCGCGGCCCTCCCAGCGGAACTCCGAGTTGTCGACCTGCTTGACTTGTAGGTTCTCAAGCCGGGCCTCCCAGGAGTCGTCCGATGCGGCCACCCGGATGAGGATGCCGGTGTTCAGGTCGACTGAGATCTCGATGGCGCCGAAACCGTCTCTTGCGTCGCCCGACATCACCGCGACGGGCCGACCCTGGTGTGTGGACTCGCGAATATCGCCCGCGGGGAACCCGTAGCCCAGGCCCTCCTCGGCGTTGTCTGGTGGATCGATGAGCAGAGCAGCGTAACCGGACGCGTTCAGCGACCGAACGCGGAAAATAGTCGCGGTGCCGTCGCCCGCGATCTGCCAGACCTGGCCGTGGTCGAAGAGGGTCCGCCGCCCATCGGCGTGGTCGAGGCGCGCTCGCGTTCGGCCGGCTCTGACGAGCCTTGTACAACCCGGGACAGCATGTAAGTTCGCGCGCGGATCATCCATCACCCAGAACCGGACCGGCTGCACGGGCAACGAAGGCGGCCGGACCACGAGCTCCGCATCGAACGACTCATCGGCGCCGCGAGCAAGTAACTCGCCCATGTCAGACCACGTCAATGGCATAGCGTCAGCCTAGGAGCAGAGGACCACGCGCGGCACACACACAGTCGAGCGAGCGGGCCTTGAGTCAATATCACTACGGCGCTGAATCCGGAAGGAGCGGACAGCCTCCCTGAACATCACAGCTGGTCGTTGTAGTCATCAACGCTGGCGAAGCCAAGGAAGCCGATCGCACCGAGAGTCGACGCCATCGAACTCATCCGCGCTCCCCTCCACCGTCGGCGAGAATGTGCGTGACGTCGATTTGTGCCACGGTGCCATCAGTGCGCAAACCGCGGATCTGCGGGCCCGGGACCCAGACAGTACCGTCGGCATCGGCGGTGACGTGCAGGTAGCTCCCTGGATGCGGTCTGGTGGTTCGCCGATACGCCGGACTCAGGAATCCACGAGCACACTCATCGCGCCGTTGACGAAGACTCCGCAGCGCACAATGTCACTCTAGGTCCCCCTTGAGTGACATTGTTCGGGCCGGGGACTCTGAAAACAGCGTGTCCACGAGCCCGCCAGCGATTGTTGCGCTGGTCGGCGCGCGGTGACACTGGAATCCATGGACCACGGCTTCGATTTCTCGCTCGCACAGCTGATCACCAATCTGGGGATCTTTGTGGTCATCCCCCTCGCGATCGCAGGCGGTGTGGTTGCCGTCATTCACCGGTCCGAGCGGAAGGCGCCCCGCGGTGGCCTCGGCATGTGGGCAACCGGGGCGATCGCTCTTCTTCTCGGATTTCTGACCTGCGCGGGATGGTTGAGTTGGACCGCTGCGGACCACGACGGCAATGTCCGCGGGCCGGGCCTTCCCGCACCGACGTCCTTCCCGTCCTGGCAGGTCTTCGCGTGCGGCGCGGCCATGGTGCTGGCGTGCTTCCTGGCCGCGCACTGGTCCCGCACCCTCTTCGCCGGTGGTCTTGCTGCCGCCGCCGGGACCGCAGGTGGATTCACAGCGGCGTTCTGCGTTGACGCGGCACGAACAGTGACCAGCCAGGAGGGGGTCGGGTTGTTCCTGTCGATCGTCGGCTGGGGATTGAGCCTGTCCATTCTCATGTCGATCCGGTACTTCATCCTCGCCAGTCGGCGCGGGAACGGCGCGCAGCCATGAGCCAGGCTATAGCCGAGACCACCAGCCGCAGATCCCGTGTGGTGGCGGCAGCCCTCGTCCGCGCAGTCGGCGTGCTCGCGTCCCTGGTCGCCGTGGCCGTCGTGCTGGCTCACGCCGTCCTGTGGACCGACCGGATGCCGTTCAGTTCGTACAACGTGACCGACACGGACCGCTTCATCGGGTTCATCCTCTCCGGATGGGCGCTGGCGATCGCCGGTCTGGCCTGGCTGGTCGCGCTCATCATCGCGTGGTGGAGACGGCCCCTGCACACAATATGGCTCGCTGTCCCACCGATCGTGCTGGTGGTCGGCGCAGCCGTTTTCGTGGCGCTGGGCACGGTGGTTCCGAGCGGGTTCGACTCGTCCCGCGCAGACCTCGACGCCGTGGCCGACCAGGCCCGCTCACATCATCCGGGATGGTCGGAGAACTACTTCCACTCCGGGAGCCCACGACGGGTGGGGAACCTGGAAATCGATTCGGTATCCCATCGAGAGGACGGGGTCGTTGTGGTGAGCGACGCTGATTCCGGAGTCTTCTTCCACATGAGTGGCTGGGCCCACTCCCCGGACGGACCGCCCACGTTCGACCCGCGAGTACGCGGCCTCGAGGTCACTCACCTCGACGGTGACTGGTACTCGTACAGCTACGTGCTATAGGAGACGACGACTACGTCTGGCTGACCTCCACAGTCAGCAGGAGGGGGCTGATGCACGAGTAGGTGACACGGGCAGTCACGCGGCCTGAAGGGCCTCGTCGGTCATGATGGTCTCGTATTCGATGGGGGTCAATCTGCCGAGGCGGTCCTGCCGTCTGCGGCGGTGGTAGGTGCGTTCGATCCAGTGCACGATGGCGGTCCGGAGCTCGTCTCTGGTGGCCCAAGATCGGCGGTCGAGGACGTTGTTTTGCAGCAGGGAAAAGAAGCTCTCCATGGCCGCGTTGTCACCGCACGCGCCGACCCTGCCCATCGACCCGAGCATCCCGTGTCGGGTGATCGCCTTCTGCATTTTCTTCGAGCGAAACTGCGATCCTTTATCGCTGTGGAGGATGCAGCCGGTCACCTCGCCCCGCCTGGCGGCAGCGCTGTTCAACGCGTTGACCGCCAGGCGGGACTTCATTCTCGAGTCGATCGAATAACCGACGATCCGCCCCGAATAGACGTCCTTGATCGCGCACAAATACAGCTTCCCCTCGGCCGTCCAGTGCTCGGTGATGTCGGTCAGCCACAGCTCGTTCCGGCCGACGGCGGTGAAGTCCCGTTCGATGAGATCGTCATGCACGGGAGGGCCTGCTTTGCGGTGCCGGCCGCGGCCTTTCTTGCTGATGGCGCTGGTCCAGCCACCGGACGAGCAGCTCCGCCAAGCGGTACGCCGGCACATCTTCTCGCCTGCGGTCTCGGCTTCATCGGCGAGGTAGCGGTAGCCGAACTCTGGGTCCTCGCGGTGGGCATCGAACAGGGCGTTGGCCCGGTACGCCTCGGCGAGTTCGGCATCGGGGACCGGGCTCTTGAGCCATCGGTAGTAGGGCTGACGAGCAATTTCAAGTACCCGGCACGTCACCGCGACGGGAATTCCGTCAGCGGCGAGCTCGCTCACGAGCGGGTACCACCTTTTCCCGGCAGATTCGCCTGGGACAGGTGCGCAGCAGCTCGGCGAAGGACCTCGTTCTCCTGCTCCAGCAGGCGCACACGACGCTTGGCCTCGCGCAGTTCCTGGGATTCCGCGGCGGTCGTGCCGGGCTTGATTCCGGCTTCTACGTCGGCCTTGTGGATCCACTTATTCAGGGTCATCGGGTGGATCCCGAAGTCGGCGGCGATCTGCTCGAGAGTCACACCGTCCTCGCGGGCCTGGGCGACGCGGATGACGTCGTCGCGGAACTCCTGGGGGTAGGGCTTAGGCACAGCAACATCCTTCCAGGCCCGCCCCGCAGGGCAAGCCAGATCAGATGTCACCTATCCGCGCATCAGCCCCAGGAGTGGTCATCGACCATCGAGTGCACGTAGTCGTAGCCAATCCGTACCTTCTTCTGGGCTGAGGTTTTGCCTATCTGACGGCCGTGAGCCTTCCATCCCCCGCCGTCGGGGATCCTGCCGATTTTCTTGACGTCGACGTGGACCAGCTCGCCTGAGTGGTCGCGTTCGTAGCGCACCGCGGTGGTCTTCGAGGCTCGAATCACTTCGCCGGTCAATGGGTCACACTCCCGCAGGTAGGGCACGTCGTGGCGGCGCAGGACCCGGGGGACACCGTCCGGGCCGGTACCCCGAGCACGGGACCGATCCAGTCCTGGCCCCGCCGCTGTTCGCGGCGCATCACCACGATCGTTTCCTCGATATCGACCGGAGTCTGGGACGGACAGCGGTGCGGCCGCGACGAGCGGTTCTCCAAGCCGCGACGGCCTTCCTCCCGGAAGCGTCGGATCCAGCGGTGAGCGCACTGTCGAGAGACGCCATGGGCCTTCGCAGCGTGAGCGACTGCCCAGCCTTGCTCGCAGACGCGTTCGACGAGCAGTTGCCGACCACGCACGTTCAGCCGGGCATTACGGTGGGACATGAGGACCACCGGACGGTAGGCGACTTAGCCTCGATCCACCGCACCCGGAGGTCCTCCCTTGCGTCAATGACCCGGCGCGTGTGTCACCAACGTCCAGGCCGAGTACAACTAGCCGCCGACCATGACCTAGCTGCGAAATCTCTTAGCACTGAGCAGTTCAGAGTCGCACCAAACCGCCGTCGGCCACGATAGTCTGACCAGTGACAAAGGCGCAGTCCTCGCTGGACAAGAAACTTACAGTGCCGACGATGTCCGTCGCCTCTCCACCCCGTTTGATCGCCTGCATCGAGGCAACGTTTTCGAGCACGCCGTCGGGGAAGCTCGCCTTTCCTCCCGGGGTGCCCGAGGCTGTCGGGGACACGGCGTTCACGGTGATGCCGTAGGCGGCGAGGTCGGTCGCCAGGCCGCGGGTGAACCCGACGACTCCGCCCTTGGCGGCCATGTAGTGGGACAGGGACGGTACCGCGAGGCCGAGCGAATTGGAAGCGATGTTGACGATGCGTCCCCAGCCCCTGTCTCGCATCCCGGGCGCGAAGGTCATCGCCGTGAGGAACTGCGAGTCAAGGTTGACGGCGAGGCTCTTCTTCCAGCCCGCGAAGTCTAGGTCGAAGAAGTCCCTGAAAGGGAATGTGCCGGCATTATTGATGAGGATGTCAACTGCGTCGAACTCGTCAAGGGCTCGCTTGCCCGCCTCGGCAACTGCCTCGGGGTCGGACACGTCGGCCGTGAGGGATACCGCGCGACGGCCGAGCGCCTCGACTTCCGCCACAGTCTCCGGAGCGGCGTTGAGGTCGATGATGACGATGTCAGCGCCACGTTTGGCGAGGCCGGTCGCGATAGCCCGACCGAAGCCCTGCCCGCCTCCCGTCACTACAGCCACTCGATCCTTGTGGGTTGCGGGGTTGACCATGTTGGCTCTCCTCATTTCGTGGTGACCGGGTTTTTCCGGCTGCGTTGCGAAGCTACGACCGGCCAGGGCAAATGTCAACGTGTGCGTCAAAATATTGACATCAGTGATGATTTGAGTAGCGTGGGATCGCAGGACGTGTTCTACGTCACTCCGGATGCCAGCCGCGCATAGCGGTCCTGATGATCCGGCACAACCCAGAGCGCTAGAGGGAGAAGGGCCCAAATGAATCTTGAAACGGCAACCGCCACCCAGGTCGTGACTGGTCGTAACCTGGTCGCAGGCGAGTGGGACAACAACGGTGAGAATTTCAATTCGGTCAGTCCGTCGACGGGTAAGGTCCTCGGTACCTTCGTCAGCGCGAGCGAAGACGCGGCCCAGACAGCCATCGATGCGGCGCGCCGGATCTTCGACACCACGGACTGGTCGCGGGATGCCCGCAGGCGTTCGCGTGCGCTAACCGAGCTGGCAGACAATCTCGAGGCCCGGATCGAAGAGGTGGCCACGATGCTCTCCCGAGAGAACGGCAAGCTCATCGCGGAGACTAACTGGGAGGTCTCAACGGCGGTGGACTGGCTGCGGTATTCCGCCGCCTCGGCGATCATCCAAGACGGCGGTCGTTCCGCTGAGGTCAGCCCGGGGATGTACTTCCAGACGGGTCAGGAAGCCATGGGAGTCATCGGAATCATCACCCCATGGAACTCACCGGTCATCCTGTCTCTGCGCTCCATTGGACCGGCACTCGCGGCCGGTTGCACGATGGTTGTCAAGATGCCTGGCCAAACCGCGCTGACCAATACCCTGCTCGCCGAGATCATTGCAGAGACGACGTCCATCCCCGCAGGCGTGGTGAGCATCCTCACCGAGGCCGGCAATGCCGTCTCCCCCGCGCTCGTGGCCTCGAAGAGCGTGGACATGATCAGCTACACCGGCAGCACTCATGTCGGTCGCGCAATCGCCAAGTCCGGCGCCGAGACGCTCAAGCGACTCAGCCTCGAGCTTGGCGGTAAGACCCCCCTCGTAATCTTCGACGACGCCGACATCGACGTGGCTCTACAGAATGTGGTAGCCGCTTGCACCTTGATGAACGGCCAGTTCTGCCTCACCGGCTCACGCCTAATCGTTCAGAGGGGTATTGCCGAAAGGCTCCGCCCGCTGGTGATCGAGGCGTTGTCCAATCTGCGGGTCGGCCCTAGCGAGGACCCGACTTCGGACTTGGGTCCACTAATTGATGCTGCGAGCGCCAAGCGCGTCGACGAGGTAGTCACCGAAGCTATGTCGTACGCCAAGGTGCTGGTGCGCGGTGGACTTATCGAGGACGACGAACGTCCGGGCGGTGCCTACTATGCCCCGACGCTTCTCGAAGTCGATCGTCTGGACGTACCGGTCGTGCAGGACGAGCTCTTCGGCCCTGTCCAGACGTTCGAGGTGTTCGATGCAGAAGAAGACGCCATCCGCATGGCGAACGGCACTGACTTCGGTCTCGGGGCCGCCGTTTTCACCACAGATGAATGGTGTGGCCGCCGGGTGGCTCGCGAGATGCGGGCGGGCTTTGTGTGGACCAATTGCTGGGGCGTGATTCACGAAGGCTTCGAACAAGGCGGCCTCAAGCAGAGTGGCTACGGAGTGCTCTGTGGACCGACTGCGATAACTGAGTTCCAGGACACCAAGATGTATGCCCAGGTGGCGCCGCCGCGCTGAGTCCAATGGGCAAGCCTGTGACGGGGACGTCGTGCGCCGCAGGCTGCCGACTATAAGCACCACTACCCAGCCCATACCGATCCCCATGGACCGTTCCCGTTCTGGTGGACGCGCCCCCTCGTTGAAGTTCTGACCGCCGTGACCATGGCACGGGTGCGCCATCTATTGGAGTGCGGGGTTACGTGGGGGACTGTGACTTCAACAGTGTAGCTCCGAGCTCAGCCTCGATCCACCGAGGCTGAGCTCGGAGCAGTCTGATGCTTGGTTTGGCCTGCTGCGGCGATCTCGGACAAAGTACCCTCCTGAAATGAGGGACCTACCGAAATGGGATCCAGCAGTGAGCGCACGCAGACGATTCAGCCAGAATTCAAAAAAAGAGCTGCGCCAAGAGGCCATCACGACATCGAAGACGATCAAAGATCGTCGCGGTAGCCTACGGCATCGGCCCTCGTGTAGATCACCCTTCGCAGCATCGACGGGAACTGCAGGAACGGTATGAACCGCTCCCACGCCGCGGTCCGCGTCGCGACTGTTTGCGGATACTTGGCGCCCCACGCGGAGGACTCGAACTCGGCCAGGGTCGCCAGCGCGGTCTCCTCGTTTGGGGCGGTGTAGATTTTCTTGAGCTCGGCGGCGATCTTCTTGCGGTCTGAGTCGGAGAAGAACCGCATCGAGGCGCGGATCAGGTGCACCACGCACGTTTGGATCAGCGAGTCCGGCCAGGTGGCCTCGATCGCCTCCGGCAGTGTCCGCGTACACCTTGATATGTCGGTTTGGGGACAGGTTCATGTGTAGGTCGGTGTTCGGCGTTCCGTAGTTGTTCGCCGAGGTGGGTGGGCCACCCTTGGAGTCGTCTTCCGGCAAGTTGACAATTTCCGAAGGGTGGCCCACCCCCATGATCCTGGATCAGGAGTCCTGGATGAATATCCGACGTTTCAAACAGCTGCATGCCACCGGCATGACGTACGCCGAGATCGGTCGCGAGTGCGGCTGTGACTGGCGCACGGTACGCAAGTACCTGGCCGATGATGCCCCGACGGCGCCGCCGTCGGCGCCCTCGCGCAAGGGCACGCAGAAGGTGGCGATCACCGAGGTGATCGCAGCGTTGATCGATGCGATGCTGCGGAGGGGCACGACGTCGACGACATGAGAGCGCGGGCGATAGCGGACCCCCGATCATCTGGGCCCGCCACGCCTGGTGTCCCGGCTACCCCCTGGGGCGCGCGATCCACTGGGTCCGTGGCGCGAATCCCCATTCCAGACGCCCGAGGCGGGACGGCGGGAGCAATTTTCTGAAGTCGGGGAGCCTGTCCTCAGCCAGTACGTCGTCATCGACCGCCACGGACACCACCTCGCCGAGTAGCAGCGTTCCGTTACCGACCTCGACTATGTCATGCCGACGACACTCAAGGGCGATGGGCGCCTCGGCCACGCGCGGCGCGGCTACTACGTCGGACGCCTCAGCGCGTACTCCGGCGACCTTGAATTCGTCGACGTCTGCGGGGAGAGGTGCGGACGTCTCGTTCATTACCTCCATCAGCGATTCCGTGCCGATATTGACAACGAACTCGCCTGTGTCGCGGATATTGCGCCACGAGTCCTTGTGCCCGAGCGAGGTCACGGACAGGATCGGGGGCTCACCTGACGCGACGGTAAAGAATGAGTATGGTGCGAGATTTCGGATACCGTCTGCGGAGAGTGATGAGATCCAGGCGATTGGCCGCGGAGCCACCGATGCGGTGAGCAGGGTGTAGAAGCCCCGGGGAGGCGCGGATTCCGGACTGTAGACGGTTCGCATGACCCCAGTTTGCGTGCCCGAACTTGGCTGTTCGAACGCAGTAGGTCGCCGGGGGTGAAGTCTGCTCACGTTCGGTCTCGCAACCAACGCCCGATCTCCCTGCCGGCGGCCGCCGCGGCGGTGGGCTCTCCCTCGAAGAGAGCGGCACCGAAGTGCTTGCCGCGCACCCTGACGTGTTCAACATCGCTTGTCCCGAGGGCAGCGACCATCGCAATCGCATCGGCGGGAAAGCACGCCTGGTCCCCCGTGATCTCGATAAACAGTGTAGGTACCTGGATAGCAGGGGCGCAGCGAATGAACCCGGCACGGCTGCTCAATCCTGACCAGGTGGACAACCACGCCTCGGGCGTGGTCAACCGCCCGAAGCCGACCACCCCGTAGTTGGTCAGGTCGGGTCGCGACCCGAACAGAGAGCCATAGGGGCGCAGGTTCGGATCGAGTGTCGGGTCCACGCACCGGAGATCCGCGTCGGTCCGGTACACCGTGATGAGCTCCGTGGCCAGCGCGTCCCGTCGGTCCGCGGGATCGCCGGACTGCTTGAATCTGCCCTGCGCCTCGCGGGCCCGCGCGACCCTCTCGCGGGCCTTGGCGTCGATCCGTGCGACACGGGCGCGTTGCGCGGCCCGGTACTCGTCGATGAACTCCGGGGAGTACACGCTCGGTTCCGGCGCCGGTGCGAATCCATTGCTCCCCGAGTACGGATCGAGCGCGGGGTCGACTGAACGCGGATCGTCCTCGTCGGTGACCGAGGGGTCGATCATCCTGAGCAGGAGTTCGCCCTGCCCCGGGTGTGGAGCCATCAGCACCATGAGGTCGGCCAACGGCATCTCGGCGTCGGGCAGAGGCACGGGCTTGCCGCCGGGGGTCGCGGAAAGACGCTGGGACGCAGGTAGTCCTGCCTGTTCGGCGTAGAACGCGGCCAGCGCGCCGCCGCCCGAGTGCCCGACCGAGACCACGGACGCGAAGCCCCGCTCCCGCAGGAAGACGTGTCCGGCGGCCATGTCCAGCAGGGCCTGCTCGTGCAGCAGAGTGAGGTCGTTGCCCATGGTCCTGCTGCCCTGCGTCCATACCGCGTATCCGCGCTTGAGGAACTCCGGAACCAGGACGTGATGGCTGAAGTCGTTCCGTGGGTGCATGAGGAACGCCACCGTGGTCGCTCCAGGCACCGTCCGCAGGAGTCCGGAGACGCTCGCGCCGTCGACCGTGGTGAGCTCGTGGGCGGTCACCGACGTCTCCGGTGGAGCATCGTCGGCGGCCAGGTAGCGACCCGCGCCCACCCGCTCCGTCGTGCTCATCGGGCTTCCACGCGCAGGGCGTCCTTGTCGTGCTGGGTGATCTTCGACGCCTCGAGACCGGCGATCGCGCTGTACCAGACGGCGTGGCGACACCCGGTGGCACGCCGGTCGATGACGATGGTGCCTTCGGCGGAGATCCGGAAGTACGGACCGACCTTGTCGACGGTGACCCCCTCCTCTCCCGACGCAACGCGGACCACTCCCTTGTTCTCCGGGACGTCGAGGACGTAGAGCCGGCTCATCGGTCCACCTCCAGAGCGGCGTGCTCCCGCTCCCAGGCGGCGGCCTTGTCCACGATCAGCTCCGCCTTGCGGGCCAGCAGCGTGTCCAGTGAGGCGTCTCCCGCGGACACCACATCGCACAGCGCCTCGAGGGTGAGCTGGGCGTCGAGGTCCTCCTGTGGGGTGACCGGGCGCAGAGCCCGCGTGATCTCCACCATGTAACCGTTGGGGTCGTGGGTGTAGATCGATTCGATGGTCTCGTGCATCACCTGCATCTCACACGGCCACTGCGAATCATCGAGGCGGCGTCGGTACTCGAGCAGGTCCTCCTCGCTGTCCACGTGGAGTGCGAGGTGGCGGGAGTTACGGAAGAACACGGGGACGTCCTCGTCGAACCTCGCCCAGGAATCGCCCGGCGCGCTCTGGTCGCCGTATGGCTGCAGGCCGAAGTAGTAGAAGAAGGCCAGCCGGTCGCCGTTGCCGATGTCAAAGAAGAAGTGGATGAAGTCGGGGTGCTTGTCCGGCCCCCAGCCGGCTGCGCAGATCGAGTGCACCACCGGGAACTTGAGAACGTCGCGGTAGAAGGTCACCGTGCCCACGGGATCGAAGGTGGGGAAGGCCGCGTGGTCGACTCCTCGCGACAGGTGTTGTTCGCTGTACTGGCTGGACATGTCGTCTCCTTTCGCAGACAGTCAGTGGGTGGTCTCGGCAGTGGCGTCGGCACGCAGGAGCGAACCGGCGCCGGGGATGTCGACGCGCGCGCCGACTGCTCTCAGGAGCTGGAACGCTCCGGCGGTGGCGGCGGTGATGACGGGGACGCCGAACTCGTCCTCGGCCGCCTGCACGAGGTCGAGTGAGGGCATCTGGACGCACGCCGAGAGCACGAGGACGTCGACTCCGCTGAGATCCAGGCTGCGCGCCGCCTCCATCACCTTCTCGCCCGGGATGCAGCCCACCTCGGCGTTGTCGGCGACCTCGAGGGCGCGCCAGTCGGTGACCTCCAGGCCTTCGTTCTCGAGGTAGGCGATCACCTGCTCCGCCAGCGGCCGCAGGTAGGGGGTGACCACGGCGATCCTCGTCGCACCCATGGCGGTCAGTGTGTCGACCAGTGCGCCGGCACTCGAGAGCGCCTGGGCCTCGGAGCCTCCCGCGGCGAGCTGCTCGGCTATCGAGAGCTCGGTATCACGGTGTGCGCCGGGGCCGGTCGACATGATGGCGACCAGGCATGCGTAGAGGATCGCATCGACACCGGCGTCGCCGAGCTCGATCACGCAGCGTTCCCGCTGGGCGTTCATCGCCCGCAGTTGCTCGGGGGAGACCGTCGTCATCCGCATACGGCTCGAATGGAACGTGAACTCCTCGTCCGGGTGGCGGGCCAGGATGCGGGGCATCTCCGTCTCGACGGTGACGTTCGAGCTGGGGACGACCAGTCCGATGCGTTTGGGTTTCTGGGTCACGCTGATCCTCCGGGTGCGAGCGGGTACACCCCCAGTGTTCGACATTGACGTAGAAAAGTCAACACTCGCGTCCAAGACTGACGAGTGGGCGTACAGCGCCGACCGCCAGCAGAACGACCGACGGCACCCCGCAAGAGGGTGCCGTCGGTCGGGTGGAGCTACGTGGCGTGTTTAGAGCAATGGCTCGAGTCGGTCGAGCCGATCACGGATCTCTTTGATCAGACCCGGGGCGCCGTCGGCGGCGTCCTGTGCCGGAAGGGACAGCATCCGCGTGACGAGCGTGTCGATCGTCGATGCGATCGACTCCATTCTCACGGCGTCTTCGGGCCGCACCCACCACGCCACCCAGTTACACATTCCGATCACGCTCAGTGCCGTGGTGCGCGAGTCCGTCGGGGCGAACTGGCCGGCGCGGACACCTTCCTCGATGATCGTCACCACCTCGCGCAGGACGCGCCGCTTGGCCTCGGCGTGATCAGTGCGGGCGGGCTCGGGCAGGACGGTCTCCGAACGATCGAGGATCCGGAAGCGGCCCGGATGCTGGACCCGTTGGCGGACCAGCTGGTCCGTGACCATGGAGATCTTCTCCGACGGGGTCAGATCGGGACGTTCGCGGAGCTCGCCGAGCACCTCCGCCAGGCTCTGCGAGACGCCCTCCACCAGCATCACCAGGAGGTCCTCTTTGCTGCTGAGGTAGTGATACAGCGCCGGCCGGGAGACCCCGACGGCATCGGCGATGTCCTGCAGGCTGGTCGCCTCGTATCCCTTGACCGCGAACAGTTCGGTCGCGGTGTCGAGCACCTCGCCGACGATCAGTTCCCGGCGTCGCCAGTTCGTCGTCTTGCCTGTCTTTTCCCCCGTTGACATGCCGATCACCCTACTCTCGGCGGAGCAACGGCCCGGTCCCGCGCACCGGGAGGTCAGCCCCGGACCGGGCAGGGGCAAGAGGCGGACCTCACTGCGTGAGGATCACAGCATCCGCGCGGCCGGTGGCCACCGCGGCGGCGGCTTCCGAGCGCAATGCGGTCGGTACCTCGACCACCACCGTGTGGCGCCCCTTCCACCGGACCCGCTCAGCGGTATCGATACGGGCTCCCACAGCGCGGGGGTCGTCGTCACCTCCCAGTACGACGACCTCCTCTGGGCACGAGCACAACTCCCTCGTGGCCTGTTCCCCTCCGGCCGTGTCGGACCACTGCAGCCGTCGTACTCCCTGTGCCGGGAGGTCGGCATCGGACAGGGTCCTGGACGGGGCCGCAAGGGCTCCGGCGGCAAGTGGTCGGGAGAGCACCCAGTCGTCGAGCATGTCGAGATCGCCCACGGGGGCGTCGCCGAGATGCTCGAGAGCCACCCGTGCGTTGTCCGGGTACTCCCGCGCGTAGTCCGAGACGCCGATGTTTCCGGCGCGGGTCATGTATGACAGCGCGATCTCTTCGGGGGTGTTCGTCATGCGTTCGCGGAAGGAGGTCCACCAGGCCTGTGATCGTGCGGCGAGATGCTTGAACCTGTCCACCCCGGGGCGGCGACGGGTCTCGTAGGCGGCGAAGGCTTCACCGACCTCGTCGTGCTCGGCGAGTGCGTCGGCCAGTGCGATGGCGTCCTCCAGGGCCAGCTTCGTACCCGAGCCGATGGTGTAGTGCGCGGTGTGGGCGGCGTCGCCGAGCAGCACCACGTTCCCCGCCGACCAGCGTTGCAGGGACACGGTCGGGAAGCGGGACCATCGGGTCCGGTTGGCCAGGAGGGGGCGGCCGCGGAGCTCGTCGGCGAACATCGTCTCCACGAGTTCGAGACTGCGCCAGTCCGACTCGCCGGGCTGCACCGCACGGTCGTTCTCGGCGAGGCCGGCACTGGCCCAGGTGGTCTCGTCCGCCTCGATGAGAAACGTGCTGCGGTCCTCGGCGTACGGATAGGCGTGAGCGACAAAGAGATCGTCCCCGTTCGAGCGCCACGCGAAGTTGGCGTTCTCCACGGCGAAGTCCGCACCGCACCACATGTAGTGGAGTGAGCCGTAGTCGACCGTGACGCCCAGCTCCTCCTGCAGTCCCTCCCGCGTGGCACTACGAGCGCCGTCGGCAGCCACGATCACGTCCGCCGTCAGCTCGGAGATGTCCACCTTGGTGCCCATTCTCAGGTCGACCCCCACCTCGTCGGTGAGCCGGGTGAGCACCTCGAGCAGGGTCGCTCGTCCGATCGCGAGGTTCCGCGCGCCGTGAAGATGGACCTCGCGGGCGCCGGAGCGCAACACCAGGTTGTGGCCGGCGTAGCTGGCCTGGCGCATCTGCTCTGCCATCTCCGGGTCGGCGGACGCGACGTTGCGCATCGTGGCTTCGGTCAGCCCGACCCCAAAGCCGAAGGTGCCGGTGCTCGACTCGGCGCGCTCATACACCGTCACGGTCGCCTCGGGTGAGCGCAGCTTGATCAATCGTGCCGCGGCCAGACCGGCGGGCCCGCCGCCGATGATCGCCACTGTCTTGTCGGTCATCGTCTTGATCCTTCCTACCGGGCGCCCGAGGTGGGGCTGTCATCGCGGAGTGCGGCGGCGATCCGCTCGCGCAGGTGCTTCTTGGAAACCTTCCCCACGTTGGACAGGGGGAACTCGGGAACGATCTCGACCCGCTCGGGAAGCTTGTACTTCGCGAGCCCATGGCCCAGGAGGAACTCCCCGAGCGAGGCGACCGTCGGTTCGGCGGCACCGGGTTCGATGATCAGGTAGGCGCATCCTCGTTCGCCGAGGACGGGATCGGGCATCGCGACCAGCGCGGCGTTGACGACGTCGGGGTGACGCAGGATCACCTCCTCGACCTCTTCGGCGTGGATCTTCTCCACCCCGCGGTTGATCACATCCTTGATCCGGCCCTCGATCGAGTACATGAGGACCCCGTCGACGTCGTGGGCTCGGGCGAGGTCGCCGGACCGGTAGAAGCCGTCCGGGCTGAAGGCGGACTGGTTGTGTTGCTCGGCCCGGTAGTAGCCGCGGATCGTGTAGGGGCCTCGGGCGCAGAACTCGCCGATCTCCCCGACGGGAGCGGGGTCGTCACTGCCGACCTCGGTGATGCGGACCTCGTCGGCAGGTGAGATCGGAGCTCCGACGGTGTGATGGCGGACGTCCTCGGTGGCATCGCCGGGAGTCAGCAGGAACATCCCCTCGGCCATCCCGAACATCTGTCGAACCGCGATGCCGAGCTCGTCTCGCAGGCGCTCGGACACTCCGGTCGGCAAGGCCTGGCCGCCGACGAGGAACTGCTCGATGCTGCTCAGGTCGGTCTGTCGGCTACGGGGCTCCTCCAACATGCGGACGGCCAATGCCGGCGGTACCAGGGGCATCGATGTGGGACGCTCCGACCCGATGAGGTCGAGGAGCTCGGGCACCGACGCCGACGGTGCCAGGATGAGCGTGGCTCCGCTGAGAAGGGCGGGTTGCACGGCAAGAGCGATCCCCGCGTTGTGCATGACCGGCAGCGGGTACAGGATGCGGGTGTCGGGCCCCCAATCCAGCGCCTCGGCCCACGCGCGTGAGTTGTAGACGTATTCCTCGTGCTGCCTGGGAGCGACCTTGGGCAGACCGGTCGTGCCGCCGGAGAGTTGGAACACCGCGATCTGCTCGGGATGCACGGGCTCGGGCGCCAGGGATCGGGAGCCGTTCTCGACGAGTTGCTCGAGGGTCGGGCCGTCGCCGATCGCCTCACCACGCGCAACGATCACCGTCGAGAGGGTGCCTGCGGAGTGCAGGTCGCGGGCGACTTTCAGGGTCTCGCCCCGACCGTGGTCCGCCTGCACGATCGTGGCGCGCGCGCCGACGTGCTCGGCCAGCGAGCCGATCTCGCGCGAGCCGTGTTGGGCCAGGGTGCACACGGGACGCAGTCCGGCGACGAGTGTGCCGAAGTAGGCGACGAGTGTCTCGGCGACGTTGCCCATCTGGAACATCACCGCCTCGCCGGGTTCGAGATCGGTGGTCGCCAGCAGCCCCGCACCGAAGTTCCGGGCGCGCTCTGCGAGTTCGGCGTAGCTCCACCGCACCTCCGGGGTGACCAATGCGAGCCGGTCTGCGTGGCGGTCGGCGGCGTCGAGGATCTCCTGGGGCAACGACAAGCCGCGCCAGAGACCGCGGTCGCGGTAGTCGGCGACGAATTGTTCGGGATACGGCGACAGCCCGGGATCGGGATCGGGCCGTGTGGGCTGGGCGGCAGGGATGACTGACATGAGAGTCAAAATATCAACATGAGTGTTGACAATGCAAGGGTTTCGCCGTTTGATCATCGTGAGCGGTGACGCCCCGGCCTCACCGATGCCATCCCACCCTCGTGAGGAGTCCCCATGTCCAGTCAATCGCCACCGGTGCAGGGCGCACGCCGATATCTCGTGGTCGCCGTCTGTTTTGCCGCCATCGTCTTCGACGGCTACGACCTGATCGTGTACGGCTCGACGATCCCCTCCCTGCTGGAGTACGAGCCCTGGGCGCTCACCAGGGCGGAGGCCGGCGCGATCGGAAGCTACGCCCTGTTGGGGATGTTCTTCGGCGCGATCCTGGCGGGGACGCTGACCGATCGATTCGGTCGCCGAAAGCTCTTCATCGGCTGTCTGGTCTGGTATTCGACGGCGATGCTCGCAGTGGCTCTTGCGCCGACCCCGGAGTTGCTGGGGCTGTTCCGCTTCATCGCCGGTCTCGGCTTCGGTGGTGTCGCCCCGGTGGCCATCGCTCTGGTGGTCGAGGTGGCCAGGCCTCATGAGAAGAACCTGCTCAACGCCCTGATGCTGTCCGGTCTCCCGGTGGGTGGTGTGTTGGCCGCCGTACTCACTCTGCTCTGGGGTGACGTCCTCGGCTTCCGCGGGCTCTGGGCGCTCGGAGCGAGCGCGCTCATCCTGGTGGTCCCCTTTGCCATCAAGGTGATCCCGGAGACGGCTCCGTCCGCACCGGGGCCAGCGATCGCCGGAGACAAGCCGGCCCGAGGACCAGTGCGCGAGCTCGCCGGGGCCACCAGGCTGCGGTGGGCCCTGATCCTGTTCGCGATCGCGAACTTCGCCGGTTTCCTCCTGGTGTTCGGTCTCAACACCTGGCTCCCGGAACTCATGCGCGGTGCGGGATACAGCCTCGGTTCCGCGTTGACGTTCCAGGTTCTGCTCAACGTCGGCGCGATCATCGGCGGGCTCGCCGGTGCGGTGCTGGCCGACAGGTACGGCAATCGACTGGTTTCCGGGGCGTACTTCCTGGTGGCGGCCCTGGCGATCACGGGCATGGCGATGACACCGTCGCTCGGCATCATGTACCTGGTGGTCCTGCTCGCCGGAGCGGGTTCGATCGGCACCCAGATCGTGCTGTTCGGCTACGTGGCAACCTACTATCCCGCGCGTGTGCGTGCCTCGGCGCTCGGCATCAGCACCGGTGTCGGGCGTCTCGGCGCGGTGACCGGCCCGCTCGCGGGGGGCCTGCTCCTGACAGCTGGTGTCTCGTTCGCCGGGATCTCGGGCGCATTCGTAGCGGTGGCGTTGCTGGGCCTGGTCACCTGCCTCCTCGTTCCTCGCCGAGCGCTGGACCCTAATGAGAAGATCGGTCTCGTCACAGCCGGGGTCGGGGACGGCTGACTGACTCGGCTACACAAGGAGACTGCAGCGAGTCTGGGGGTGCTGACGTCCTCGAAAATCGTCCGATGTCAGCACGGGCGCTCCCCATGCCCGCCGACGACGGACTCGCATGGCGAGTTCAGCAACTGTGCCTAACAAACTCCTACCAGTTCCCCCTCCCCGAATGGGGCCGACGGCGCGACCTCTGGCTCAGTGAATCGCCTGTCAGTATTCGAGGTGGCGGGCCTGGGGCCTGCTGGCAGGAGATTCACTCTGACCCGCAGCCGCCACTGACAAATTAGTGGCACGCTACTGACACGGGTTTGGCAAACTGACACACTGTTTGGCAACCGACAGCAGCTACAACCCTCGCGCCATATCCACGAACCTCGAGTAGTGCAACTGGTGCGCCACCGTGATCGTGGACGTGGGACCACCACGGTGCTTACCCAGAATCAGGTCGGCCTCACCGGCCCGCGGGTCGTCGCGCTCGGTGGAGTCCGGGCGGTGCAGCAGCATGACGATGTCGGCGTCCTGCTCCAGCGAGCCGGACTCACGCAGATCGGAGACCTGGGGCCGCTTGTCCGTACGCTGCTCGGGGCCACGGTTCAGCTGGGAGATGGCGATCAAGGGCACGTCGATCTCCTTGGCAAGCAGCTTGAGCTGACGCGAGAACTCGGAGACCTCCTGCTGCCGCGATTCGACCTTCTTGCCCGAGGACATCAGCTGTAGGTAGTCCACCACGATCAGCCGCAGGTCGTGCTTCTGCTTGAGCCGCCGGGCCTTGGCGCGGATCTCCATCATGGTGAGGTTGGGCGAGTCGTCGATGTACAGCGGCGCCTCGGAGATCTCGCCCATCCGCCGCGCCATCCGGGTCCAGTCCTCGTCGCTCATGGTGCCCGACTTCATGTCGGACAACTTCACGCGGGCCTCGGCGCTCATGAGACGCATGACGATCTCGGTCTTGCTCATCTCCAGCGAGAACATGACCGAGGCCAGCCCGTTCTTGATGGAACACGACCGCATGATGTCCAGCCCGATGGTCGAATTGTGCGTGGGGATCCCGGTGGGGCCGGCGAGGTACAGGTGATCTGCCGCCGCCACCTCGATGCACCGGACCGGAACACTCTCCGCGCTACGTACATCGGTGATGACGCGGGTGCTGCGGCCCGAGTCGGGATGCTCGGGGATGACGATCCCGAAGTCGCACACCAGCATCAGGGTGTCGAGCGACTTGGTGGTGACCACCTGTTCGGTGCCGCCCATCTCGATACGCCACTCGTGCTCGGCATCGGCCACGATCTCCGCGCCGTCGCTGAAACGCACTGTGAAGCAGGGGCGGTCCTGCCACACCTCGGTCGCGCCGGTGACCTCGGTCGGCGTGCCGTCGACCCCCAGAACCCGATCGCCCACCGCGACCTCGCCCATCGTGGTCTCGCCGTCCGGCGTGGGTAGGACCGTGTCGAGAGCGAGGGCCTTACCGACGCCGGGTCGCG
The DNA here is from genome assembly GCF_053615975.1 of Dietzia sp. NPDC055877. Taxonomy (NCBI): domain Bacteria; kingdom Bacillati; phylum Actinomycetota; class Actinomycetes; order Mycobacteriales; family Dietziaceae; genus Dietzia; species Dietzia sp. NPDC055877. The sequence goes on from NZ_JBSHCV010000001.1 coordinate 246,024, forward strand.
CGGCGATGATGATCATCTGTCCGCCGTGCAGACCGTTGGTGATGGAGTCGAGGTCCGCGAAGCCGGTGGGCACACCCTTGCTCAGCCCGCCGGCGGTGTGGATCGCGTCGATCTCGTCCATCGTCGGCTGCAGCAGCTCTTCGATGACCACGAAGTCCTCGGTGGTCCGGCGCTCCGTCACGTCGAAGATCTCGGCCTGCGCCCGGTCCACCACCTCGGCCACGTCGGCGCCCTCGGAGCCGGAATAGCCGTACTGCACGATCCGCGTGCCGGCGTCGACGAGTCTGCGCAGCACCGCCTTCTCCGAGACGATCTGGGCGTAGTAGCCGGCGTTGGCCGCCGTGGGCACAGTCGAGATGAGGGTATGGAGATAGGGCGCCCCGCCGGCCCGCCGCAGATCGCCGCGGCGCTCCAGCTCCGCGGCCACCGTCACCGCGTCCGCGGGCTCGCCCCGCGCGTAGAGGTCCAGGATCACGTCGTAGATCGCCTGGTGCGCCGGCTTGTAGAAGTCGTTCGGCTGGATCTCCTCCACCACATCAGCGATGGCGTCCTTACTCAGCAGCATGCCGCCGAGCACCGACTGTTCGGCGGTCAGGTCCTGCGGCGGGGTCCGCCCGAACTCTCCGCCACCGCCGCCGTCCTCGGGAGGCGGTGGCATATCGCCGGGATCGTCGTATCCCCCCTGCGCCATGACCGCTCCTCTCCGCTGTAGTGCTGATGTTGACGCCGTGCGTGGCCGTACCGCCGCTGCCGCCCGGGACACCGGCGCGCCCTCGCGACTCCTCCACTGTAGGGCACCGCTACGACACGCCCGGCTCACATCCCCCTGGGTTATCCACAGGCTTTTCCACAATCGCGAGTGCGGGGTTGTGGAGAACTGTGGATGGGCGTGAGTTATGCAGGAGCGATCTGGGCTCTGCTGTGGATAACCAGTGGAAATCGCAGGTCAGTTGGTATAAACCTGCAGGTCACCGGTATCGCCGCAGGTAGAGCGTCCGGTGGATTACTTCCGATACCACGTCACGATTGGGGACACAATGGATAACGAAAGATGAACCCGGGCAATCGTCCAGCCGACAAAACCGTAGCTTTCCTACCGAGTTATCCACAGGGCGTCCACAGCCCTTGCGTGCCTGCCGAAGTGCGAGGGCCCCGGCCGTCGTGGTGACGGCCGGGGCCCTCGGGCCTGGTCAGATCGATCAGGCGGGGACGACCTCCACCGCGACGCGCGCGGTGGTCTCGTGACCCAGGTCGACGACGACGCTGTGCGCGCCGGTCGACTTGATGTGCTCCTTGGGCATGTGCACCGAGCGCTTGTCGAGCGTGGGGCCACCGGCGGCCTTCACGGCCGAGGCGACATCGCCCGCGGTGACCGAGCCGAACAGCTTGCCGGTGTCGGAGGTCTTGACAGCGACCTTGACGTCGGCCAGCGACTCGAGCTTCTGCTTGAGCTCGTTGGCGTGGTCCGAGTCGCGCACCTCACGGGCCTCTTGGGCCCGCTTGATGGACTCGATCTGGCGCTCGGCGCCCGGGGTGGCCACGATGGCCAGCCCGCGCGGGAGCAGGAAGTTACGACCGTATCCGCCCTTGACCTCGACGATGTCGCCCGGAGCACCGAGCTTGTCGACGTCGGCGGTGAGGATCAGCTTCACGATCCGTCTACCTTTCTTCCCTCCGACGATCCGACCCGGGCCGGGTTGTCGCGAGGTCATGTCTCATGCTTGTGGGGTGGGGCGGGAAGTGCCCCTGGGAATCGACCCGATCTAAAACGGGGGCTCGTCTTCCATGCCGCCGAAGCCACCGGATCCGCCGGCCTGCGGGGCGCTGCCCCACGGGTCGTCGTTCTGCGGACGTCCCTGGCCTCCGCCATAGCCGCCCTGTGACTGGCCTCCACCGAAACCACCCTGCGGCTGGCCTCCGCCCTGGAAGCCGCCACCCTGGCCGCCCCCACCCTGGAAACCGCCACCCTGGCCGCCTTCGCGGGGGGTGCGGGTCACCTTGGCGGTGGCGTACTTCAGCGACGGACCGACCTCGTCGACCTCAACCTCATAGACGGTGCGCTTCTCGCCCTCACGCGTCTCGTACGACCGCTGCCGGAGCCGGCCGTTGACGATGACGCGCATGCCCTTCTGCAGCGACTCCGCGACGTTCTCCGCAGCCTGCCGCCAGACGTTGCAGGTAAGGAACAGGCCTTCGCCGTCCTCCCACTGGTTGGTCTGCGAATTGAAACGACGCGGCGTCGAGGCGATCCGGAAGTTCGCGACCGCAGCACCCGACGGCGTGAACCGCAGCTCGGGGTCCGCGACGATGTTTCCTACGACCGTGATCGGGGTATCGCCCTGTGCCATGCGCTTCTCCTCCGTGTAGAAGACCTGCGTGTGAAGTCCTGAGGTGGATGGTGGTCGAGGCCGACCGACCGCGCCCAGATTACCGGGCCGGTCGGACAGTCAGACTCACTTGTCGGCGCGCAGCACCTTGGTGCGGAGCACGTTCTCGTTCAGACCGAGCTGACGGTCGAGCTCCTTGACCGCGTCCGGGCTGGACTTGAGCTGCACGACGGCGTAGATGCCCTCGGACTGCTTGTTGATCTCGTAGGCGAAGCGGCGCTTGCCCCAGACATCGACCTTGTCGACCGAACCGCCCTCTTGCCGGATCACGTTCAGGAACGTATCCAGCGACGGCGCCACGGTGCGCTCGTCGAGACTCGGATCGAGGATGACCATTACTTCGTATTGACGCACGGGACCTCATCACCTCCTGTGGACTACAGATTCGGCCACGGTGTCTCCGTGGCAGGAGGGTCGTTGCGTCAGCAACCGTTCAAGGCTACCCCGTGCGGTACCGAGCGGCGAAATCCCGTTACCGCTGGCAGCGCGGACGTGGGTGCGGGTGGGCGCCCGGGAGGCTAGATGGCCATGGTCAGTGCCTGCGTCACCGGGATCACGGTGAGGAACAGGAACGCGGCGACCGTCCAGCCGATCCACACCCGCTGTCGCCAGCCCGCCCGGTAACCGCCGGCAGCGGTGACCATGCAGATGAACCCGATGAGGATGAAGGAGAACATCCAGATCATTTCGCTTGTGGTCATCGGTCGGCGTTCTCCTTCTGGGGCTTCTGCCCGGGGGTGATCGGGGCGGCCGGATCGGAGCCGACCCCGGGTGGTGTCGCGACGGGGCGATCGGTCGGGTCCGCGAGCACTCCGGCGAGCGGATCCGTCCCGTCCGGGTCGTCCCGGTGGCTCCGCCGGACCACGTCGAGGTCCGGGCGGTAGATCTCGGTGATCACCACCGCGCAGACCGCCACCACGAGCAGGCCGCGCACCAGGACGAGCACGTGGAACAGCTCGGGATCGATCCCCCGGTTGGCCACCCCGTGGAAGTACGACATGTGGGCGACCCACAGCAGGGCGTCGAACGCCATCCACGGCAGCAACAGCTTCACGCGCGGCACGGCGAGCACCGCCAGCGGGATCAACCACAGCGAGTACTGCGGGCTCCACACCTTGTTGGTGAGCAGGAAGATCGCCACGATGAGGAACGCCAGCTGCGCGACGCGCGGCGTGGTGGCCGCGGTCAGTCCGATCGCGAGTACCGCGACGCAGCCGAGCGCGAACAGCACCAGCGAGACGGTGTTCAGAGTCGCGGGCGCCTCGCCGGCGGCGCGGCCCGCGTCGAAGCCCGCCCAGCCGGTGAGCCCCTGGACCACGGCGTAAATGCTCTCAGGGTTCGCGGGCCGGTCCGAGTTGAGGCGGAAGAACTCTCGCCAGCCCTGCGGGAACGGGATCAGGATCGGCAGGTTGACCGCCAGCCAGGCGACCACCGCGGCGGCGAGCGCCTTCGCGAGTTCGACGAAACGTCGTCGCCGGATCGCCACCACGAGCAGGGCACCGAACAGGAAGAGCGGATACAGCTTGGCCGCCACGCCCAGTCCCAGCACGACGCCGGCCCAGACGGGGCGGCGGCGTGCCCACAGCAGCAAGGCGACGGAGGCCAGTGCGACGGCCATGACGTCGTAGTTGGTGAACGCCTGGAAGATCACGAGCGGGCTGGCCGCCATGAGCAGCGTGTCCCAGGGTCGGCGCCCGGCCGACCGATAGGTCGCCCACACGGCGACCATCCACATGATGGCCAGCAGCACCGCGCCCAGGACGAAGTACTTCACCACCTCGATGGGCCCACCGGGGAAGACCGCCTGCCACGCCTGCGCGCCTTGCGCGGTGACGTACTGGAACAGCCCCGAGATCACGGGGTACTCCATGAAGCGGACCTCGCCGGCATCGGTCGTCCACGTGTACTTGTAAGGGAACGCCCCCGCGCTCAGGCCCTCGGCGGAGTACAGCGGCAGCGGGTCGGCGTAGCAGGCCTTGTAGTACTGGCGTCCGTCCCACATGAGTCCGGGCTGCGACCCGTCGGTGGGGTGGGAGGTCTCCAGACAGGCGGCCTTCGAGAAGAAACCGAACGCCAGGAAGATCACGGCGAAGAGCATGACCACGCGCAGCGGCGTCCAGAAGCGCTGGCGGCCGACCGCGGCATGCCTGCCGACCGGCCCGCCCCACGCGTCGAGAACGGTGGCCGCCGGGCCGTCGCCGGGGCGGACGCGCTCCTGCGGGGACAGCGAACGGAGGTCCTCGTCGAGCGGCAGCGGAGAGAGGCGACCGTTGCTCAGCACGGCCACACTCTAGTCCACGGCGCGGGCGTCAGGCCTCGCCGCCGGCACCGCCGCCTCCGCCGGTCCCGCCACCACCAGCGTTGCCTCCGCCACCGGTGTCACCGCCGGTGCCCGCCCCGGCGCCGCCCGGATCCGGGGCGGTTCCGGGCTGCGCCGGGGCCGGCTGACCGCCACCGGCGCCGGGGATCACGATCTCGGGAAGTCCCGGGACCTGGATCGTCAGCGGGGGCGCCGCGGGCGCGGGCGGCTGCGGGGTGGGCTCGTCCGGGACGACGGGCGCGGGCTGGGTCTGGGTGGCCGTGGCCCCGCCGCCGCCACCGGCCGAGCTGGAGCCCGAGGACTCCCAGGAGGGTGCGCCCGCCTGGCCGCCGATCATGCCGGGTGTGGGGAACTGCTCCCAGTCGCTGCCCGACAGCGCGCCGTCCATCACGGACTTCCAGATGTCGGCGGGCAGCCCGGAGCCGTACATGGTCCCGCCGTAGGCGTTGAACAGCGGCTTGTTGTCGTCCGTACCCACCCAGACCGCCGTGGCGATGGAGGGGGTGTAGCCGACGAACCAGGCGTCCTTGTTGTAGCCAGTGTCCCCGAGCTGTGTGGTTCCGGACTTGGCGGCGGAGGGCCGACCGCCGGCCAGCGTGTGACCGTTGGAGTAGGCAGCGATCGGCGCCATCGCGGAGGTCAGGTTGTTGGCCACGTCGGCGTCGATGACCTCCTCGCCCTCCGGCGAGGAGTTGTCGAGCAGGACCTCGCCCTCGGCGGTCTCGACCCGCTCGATGAAGTGGGCCGGCCGGTAGACGCCCTCGTCGGCGAAGGTGGCCAGCGCGTTGGCCATGTCGCGCACGCGGATCGGGTACTGGCCCAGGATGATGCCGTCGTACGGGTCGCTGCCCTGCTCGGTCAGCGTCTCCCACTCGAGGCCGGGGATCTGCTTGGCGACACCGGCGCGGTGCGCGATCTCGCGGGTGTCGTTGGCGCCGTTGTCGAGCATCCGCTGGAGGCGGATGAACGAGGTGTTGAGCGACATCTTGAGGGCCTGCGCCACCGAGCACGAACCACAGGACTGGCCGCCCACGTTGGTGACGGTGACGTTGCCGGTGGTGACGGGTGCCGAGGACACCGTGGTCCCCAGACCGATGCCCTGCTCGAGGGCGGCGGCCACGCCGAAGATCTTGAAGACCGAGCCGGTCTGGAGCGGGGCGTTGGCGTAGTCCCAGCCCTCGGCCTCATCGCCGCCGTAGTAGCCGATCACGCCGCCGGTGCGGGGGTTGACCGAGACCACGGCGGTGCGGGTGTCCGCGTTCTCGCCCTGCATGTTGTTGCGGACCCCGTCGAGGACGGACTCCTGCGTTTGACGATCGATCGTGGTGACGATCTTCAGACCGCGGGTGTTGAGCATCTGCTCGTCGATACCGGCCATCGCCAGCTCGGCCAGGACCTGCCGACGGATCGGGCCGTTGCTCGGGTCGCCGACGTTCTGCTCGATGGCCTGCGGGTCCTCCACGACCTGCGGGAACACGGCGTTGGCGCGCTGCTGCGCGTCGATGGCGCCCATGTCGCGCATGCCGTCCATGACGTAGTTCCAGCGCCCCTCCGAGGCGGCGGCGTTGTTGAGCGGGTCCAACGCGGACGGCGACTGGATGACGCCGGCAAGCAGCGCACCCTCCTCAACGGTGAGGTTCTCGACGGGCTTGTTGAAGTAGGCGTTCGACGCGGCGGCGATGCCGTAGGCGCCGCGGCCGAAGTAGATGGTGTTGAGGTAGGCCTCGAGGATCTGGTCCTTCGACCACTCCTGCGTCATCTTGGCCGCGATGATGATCTCTTTGGCCTTGCGCTCGTAGGTGACCTCGTCGCCGACCATCGTGTTCTTGACGTACTGCTGAGTGATGGTGGAGCCACCGCCCGCGGTGGACTCACCGGTGACCTGCCCGATCACCGCACGGCCGATGCCGGTGGGGTCGTAGCCCTCGTTGGTGTAGAAGCTGCGGTCCTCGGCGGCGATCACCGCGTTGCGCACGTGCACGGGGATCATGTCGATGTTGACGAGCGTGCGATTGCCCTCCGGCGGCACGATGCGGCCGATGAGCGTGGTGCCGTCGCTCTCGTAGATCTCGGAGATCTGGTTGGTGGCGACGCTGCCGGGGCGCGGCACGTCGGTGCGGGAGTAGGCCACCCCCACGATCACCGCCGGGATGACCAGGACGACGACGACGAGGAGGATCAGAGTCGTCCAGACAGGGTGACGACGGGCCCAGCCGCGCCGCGCGGAATCGTCGTGATCCCCGTCAGCGCTGCGGTCCTTCTGATCACTTCGCGACATCATCTATCCTCCTGCGAGCAGGTCCGACCCGTCCGGGCGACCCCCGGTGGCGGTGCTCTGGCCTCCATTGTGTACGACAAACGGCTCATCGAAGAACCGTCGCACGTCACAGGACATTCCCGAGGGGTCGACGAAAGCCGTCGCGCGGCGACTCGTCGAATCGGGACTCAGGGGCGGCGGCGCAGCTCCCGGGCGGCCCGGCGGGTCCGTCTGCCCGTGCCCTCCGGCAGGCCCACCTCGTACGAGAGCACCAGGTGATTCCACGAGCAGCTACGGCACACCTCCACCACGTGGACGGTGAATTGGTCGTGGGTCAGGGCAAGTTGCTCGATCTCCTCGTCGCTGCGGGCCGAGCCCGAGGAGGAGCCGAGGTCGTCGCCGAACACCCACGACACCTCCGTGAGGTTCTCCTTGCGGCACACCGGGCAGACGGTCTCGGTGGTCTCGCCGTGGAACCCGGCCGCGCGCTGGAGGTACACGTCCGCGTCGCACACCTCGCGCAGCGACAGCCCGCCCGCCTGCAGTTCGGCCAGCACGCCCCGTCGGCGCAGCGCGAAGTTCACCACCCGTCGACGCTGGAGCGCCGCACGGCCGGCGGGTTCCTCCGTCCCCGGCACGGGGCCGGGTCGCGGGTCGCGGAAGTCGGCCTGGTCCACGAGGCCAGCCTACGACCCCGGGCCCGGACCGGGCGCGGACCGGGCGGACTCGTGGAGGCGATGCCACAGCGGGTTATATCGGTTCGATACATCACGGGGTGTAGCATCGACCGTCGTCGCAGGCGGACACCCGCAGGCGAGAACACGAAAGGAGGAGATGGGTGCTCGAACTCGCCATTCTGGGCCTGCTCGACGAGCGGCCGATGCACGGCTACGAGCTGCGTAAGCGACTGTCCGAGATGCTCGGCACGGTCCGCACCGTCTCCTTCGGTTCGTTGTATCCGACCCTGCGCCGCCTCCAGCAGCAGGGCGACATCGTCGAGGACGCCTCGGCCGCCACGGTCACGCGCCCACCCGCCACCGCGCGGCGCGGGCGCAAGACCTACCGCATCACCACGCGGGGCAAGGACTCCCTGGCAGCGCTGCTCGACGAGCCCGGCACGGCGTCGTTCACCGACGACGGCTTCGGGGTGCACCTGGCCTTCTTCGACCGCACGCCCGGGCCCGCCCGGGTGCGCCTGCTCGAGGGCCGGCGCCGGGTGTTGGAGGAACGCCGCGAGGGCCAGCGCGACGCCGCCGCACGCACCGGCCCCACCGAACTGCGCTACGCCCGGCAGCTCACCCTGCTCGGACTCGAGACCAGCGAACGCGAGCTGCGGTGGATCAACGAACTCATCCAGACAGAGAACCCATCACAAGGAGAACCCCAATGACCGACCAGAAGGTGCGCGTCGCGATCGTCGGCGTCGGCAACTGCGCGTCCTCGCTCGTGCAGGGCGTGGAGTACTACAAGGACGCGGCGGTCGACTCGACCGTCCCCGGCCTCATGCACGTCAAGTTCGGCGACTACCACGTCAACGACGTCGAGTTCGTCGCCGCGTTCGACGTGGACGGCAAGAAGGTCGGCATGGACCTCGCGGAGGCCATCCTCGCCTCCGAGAACAACACCATGAAGCTCTGCGACGTGCCGCCCACCGGCGTGTCCGTCCAGCGCGGCCCGACCCTCGACGGCCTGGGCAAGTACTACCGCGAGACCATCGAGGAGTCCCCCGCCGAGGCTGTCGACGTGGTGCAGGCGCTCAAGGACGCCCGCGTCGACGTGGTGGTGTCCTACCTGCCCGTCGGCTCCGAGGAGGCCGACAAGTTTTACGCGCAGTGCTGCATCGACGCCGATGTCGCCTTCGTCAACGCCCTGCCCGTGTTCATCGCCTCGGACCCCGAGTGGGCCGAGAAGTTCCGCGCCGCGGGCGTCCCGATCGTCGGTGACGACATCAAGTCGCAGGTCGGCGCCACCATCACCCACCGCGTGATGGCGAAGCTGTTCGAGGACCGCGGCGTCGCGCTGGACCGCACCTACCAGCTCAACGTCGGCGGCAACATGGACTTCAAGAACATGCTCGAGCGGGAGCGTCTCGAGTCCAAGAAGGTCTCCAAGACCCAGGCCGTGACCTCCAACCTCGAGGGCTCCCTCAAGGGCAAGATCCACGACCGCAACGTGCACATCGGCCCGTCGGACCACGTCGAGTGGCTGGACGACCGCAAGTGGGCGTACGTTCGTCTCGAGGGACGCGCCTTCGGTGACGCGCCGCTGAACCTCGAGTACAAGCTCGAGGTGTGGGACTCCCCCAACTCGGCCGGCATCATCATCGACGCCGTCCGCGCGGCCAAGATCGCCAAGGACCGCGGCATCGGCGGACCGATCCTGCCCGCCTCGGCCTACCTGATGAAGTCCCCGCCGGAGCAGATGCCGGACGACAAGGCCCGCGCCGAGCTCGAGGCCTTCATCATCGGGGCCTGACCCGCGAGAGAAATCGGAACACATGAACCACACCGCGACGAACCGCCCGCACACCACCACGGGACGTCGCCGTGTCCCGGCCGTCATCGCACTCGCGGTGGCGGCCGGGCTCGCGCTCGCCGCCTGCTCCGCCGACCCGGTGGACGACCCGGACACCTCGCCGACGGGGTCGACGACGACGGTGTCGTCGTCCTCCCCCACCACCTCGACCCCCGCGGCGACGGCCGATCCCGTCTCGGCGCCGGCCACCACCACGACCCCCGCGCCCGCCCCGGCCCCCGCGCCCGAGCTGCCCGCCAACGTCGTGAGCACCGGCGGGCCCTGCCACATGGTGGGCGAGGTCGCCCAGGCCGAGGACGGCTCGCCGCTGTTCTGCACCGAGGACCCCCTCGCCGGGCCGCTGTGGCAGCCCGCGGGCGGAGTCGAGGCAGGCATCGGGCAGGCGCGGCCCGGCGGCCCGTGTTCGCAGGAGGGTATCGCCGTGCCTGGGCCCGAGGGCACCATCCTCACCTGCGCCCTCACCGGCGGCGGCGACGTGCCCGGCGGGTTGTACTGGAAGTAGGCGCCGAGACCCGTCGGCGCGTGCGCCGGCCCGTGCCGTCCGGTTGCGGCACCGCGGGGGTCGGGATTGACTCGTGGCCTCACCCGCGATCCGACCGGAGGCGAGATGGCAGCACCACTACGCAGCACCATTCCCCTGCAGGTGACCGACGGTGTCTATGCGCCGCAGGAGGACTCCTGGCTGCTGAGCGGCGTGCTCGAGGCCAGCGGGCTGGCCGAGGGGCGGCGTGTCCTCGACATCTGCACCGGCAGCGGGGTGCTCGCACTCGAGGCCGCCAGGCTGGGGGCCCGGGAGGTCCTCGCGTTTGACCTGTGTCCCGCCGCGGTGGAGTGTGCCTCCGGCAACGCGGCGGCCAGCGGGCTCCCCGTCGAGGTCCGGCTCGGCACGCTGCAGGACGCCGCGCAGCACGGGCCCTTCGACCTCGTGGTGACCAACCCGCCCTACGTGCCGTCGACGCTGCCGCCGGCCGGGACCGGACCCGACCGCGCGTGGGACGCCGGGGCCGACGGTCGGGTGGTGCTCGACGAACTCTGCGCCCTCGCGCCGGGGCTGATCGCGCCCGGGGGCGCCCTGCTGCTCGTCCAGTCGGAGTTCTCCGCGCCCCAGCAGACCGTGCAGATGCTCACCGACTCGGGCTTCATCGCCCACACCGCGGCCCGCCAGATGATCGACTTCGGTCCGGTGATGACCGCGCGGGCCGGCGAGCTCGAGGCGTCCGGCCTGCTCGAGCCCGGCCGGCGGACGGAGGAGCTGGTGGTGATCCGTGCCCACCGCGTCTGACCGCGAGCCCCGGGTCGTCCGCGTGGTGCCGGGCGGGCCCGTCCTCGTGGAGGGCCCCGTGGAGATCGTCACCCCCGACGGCGAATGTGTGAGCTCGGACCGCTTCATGGTGGCGGTCTGCGCGTGCCGACGCAGCCGGAACTACCCGCTGTGCGACACCAGTCATCGCAAGAAGGTCCGGCCCACGGACGACGACTGAGCGCCGGTCAGGCGGCGGTTCGAGTTCGGTCGGGCCGCGGCCGGGCGGCGGTCGCGTTTCCACGGGCCGCGGTCGGGAGGCGACCCGAGTCCAGCCTGGCTCAGGCCACCAGCGACGATTCCCCGCGCCGCCACGCCGCAACCAACCGGTCACCCGCGAGGTCGTCGAGATACGCGAGTGACCGCATCCCGAATACCACGTCGGCGGCCAGCTCGGGCTCCCGGCGGAGCAGGTCCCCGATCACGTCGTGTCGCATGACCTGCTCGTGCACGGCGTCGGCCTCGACGTGCTCTGCGTAGAAGTGCACGCACTCCTCTGGCGCCTCCAGACGCCGCAACCCCGCGACGAACCGGGCCGACCCGGGTGACGACGTGATCTCGATGGCCGCGAAGTGCCCGAGCGTCGCGCCCCGCCTCGAGCGGTGCAGGCCGAGCAGCGACATGAGGTTGACGGTCGCCAGCGTCTCTGCAGGCACCCGGTCGAGATATGCGAGATAGGTCGGGTCGAGGTCCGCGGCCGTCATGAGGTCCGCCCACAGCTGCTGGTGCACGCGGTCGCCGCGCCCACCGCCGTATTCGTCGAACTCCACGGCGACGAATGCCGCCTTGGCCTGCCCCTGGATCCGCGGGATCGCCCAGGCGTGGGGATCGCCCTCCTTGAGGTGGTAGAGCGAGCGGTGCGCGAAGTACTCCCGCATCTGGTCCCAGGTCCCCTCGTCCTTCAGGAACCAGGACGGCCCCGTCCCCGAGGTGGTCTCCACGGACAACGCGTCCATCTCGGCGACCGGATCGTCACCCGGCTCGACGTTGTCGCGGAGATACGCGAGGAAGCTCGCCTCCAGCGCGGCACGCAGCCGCAGCAGTTCCGGGTCCCACTCGAGCCCGGCGTCCACGCCGGCGAAACCTCGGTAGTGCAGCTCGTAGAGCGTCTGCAAGGCGAGTTGAAGATCCCGACCCATCGGATCGGAGGACACCACCGGCAGCGCCGAGGTGTCGCCGGAGGACAGCGCCGCGACGACCGCGTCCGACAGCTCGCCGCAAGCTTCCGGCAACGTCGGGGCGGAGACGGTCATGATGGTCATGGCCCCTTGTCTACCCCCTCCGCCGGTCGTCCTCCACCGCGTCGCGACCGCTGTCGCCGCCCCGGCCTTCGTCGTCGCTCCCGCCGTCGTCGTGTTCGCGCTCGATCCGCTCCTGCTCCTGCTGTTCGCGTCGGTCGGATTCGCGCTTGGCGTAGTTGTCGAACATCTTGCGTCTCTCATGCCACCTCAGGCTGTAGGTGGCCTCGCGGACGGAGTCCTCGTTGTCGAAGTTCGAGCCGAGTGCGCCGGCGAACGCACCGAGGCAGCTGGAGAGCCAGGCGAGGTGGACGTAGTCCATCAGCCGCACGGGCCTGCCGAGCTGGTTCTGCAGGTAGTCAGCGTCCATCACCGCGAGCGCGAGCAGGAACATCGCCGCCAGCAAACCGACGTACATGATGCCCACGCCGGTCCCGACGGTGAGGACCGTGGCGGCGTTGTCCATCCGCCGGTTAGCCGGGGTGACCTCGTCGTCGCCCGAGTTCCACAGGCCGTTGCGCAGGATGAGCCAGGTCACGAGTGTGAGAACACTCAACAGGCTGATGAGGAGCAGGCGGAGTGGATGCAGCTCCACGGCCAGCGAGGCGATGCTGCCGTAGAAGATGCCGAAGGCACCGGAGCCCGCGCCGGCCGCGACCACACCGGACAGCGCCGTCATCATGCGCGCGGGCCTGTTGTTGAGCACCATGCCCCCCAGCAGGCGCATCTCGGAACCGAAGCCGCGCTGCTCGGGGGGCGGGAGGTCATCGGTGCCGGGCGCACCCAGCCCGTCCCGATGGATACCGGAACTCACCAGCCGCAGGGCGAGCTTCCGTAACCTCGACCGCACCCGGAACGCGCCGAGCACCGGCATGCTCACCAGCGCCGCGGCGGTGGAGCCGCTGACGTCGTAGAGCAGCGGAATCCCCTGAGGGCGGGTGGGGAGATCTGCCAGATACAGCACGAAGTCCCAGTCATGTTCCTGCAGCAACCGGGGCGCGTGGTCGGTGAGACGAATCTCACCGTCAGGCCCGAGCGGGAGCGTCTCCTGGCCGGACTCCACCCGCCACCGGCCCCCGAGCTCCCGGGTCAGGTCGTCAGCGAGCTCGTCCGCGATCGCCGCCGCCACCATGCTGGGCATTCCTGGATCGGCCATGAGTCCGACGGTTGCGAGGCTCTCCTCCCCACTGTTCCGCCTGGCCTTCGCCGCGGCGGCCGCCTGTTCGCCCGGAGGCGGCACCCCGGCCACCTCGTCCTCGCTGCCCGTCTTGTCTCCGTCAGTCGGTCTAAGATCGTCCACCCCCTCCATCATGCTGCCGATTGCCCACAACGGAACCGGTTGCGACTGGATGATCGGTCAAACGGTTGCGGTAACTGGCGTGACTGGCGTTACATGGGCGGTGGTCAACGAGTCTGGAGGTGTCGATGTCGCCGCACGAGCCCCACTCCCCGCCCCAGCCGGGGCGTCCGTCCCGGCCGACGCTGGCGCGGCGGGGCGCCCCGCAGAACTGGCCCGTCTGGCGCCAGCTCACCGGCGGCGACCTCCTCGGGCGGGGCGCGGCCACCCGGTCCCGACGCCACCTCGAGATCACCCCACGTACCGCCACCGCCGACGCAGTGGTCAAGAGCGTGTGTCCGTTCTGTGCGGTCGGCTGCGCGCAGAACGTCTACGTCAAGGACGGGCGGGTCATCCAGATCGAGGGCGACGACGACAGCCCCGTCTCCCGCGGCCGCCTCTGCCCCAAGGGATCGGCGAGCAAGCAGCTCGTAACCAATCCCGGCCGGATCACCACCGTGCTGCACCGCAAGCCGTACGCCACCGAGTGGGAGGAACTCGACCTCGACACCGCGCTGGAGATGGTCGCGGACCGCGTGCTCGACTCCCGTGAGCGGTTCTGGGAGGAAACCGACGCGAACGGCGACACCGTCCGGCGTACCCGCGGGGTCGCCAGCCTCGGCGGGGCGACGCTGGACAACGAGGAAAACTACCTCATGAAGAAGCTCTACACGGCGCTCGGCGCCATCGAGGTGGAGAACCAGGCCCGCATTTGACACTCCTCCACCGTTCCCGGTCTGGGAACCTCATTCGGGCGTGGTGGTGCCACGAACTACCAGCAGGATCTCGCGAATTCCGACTGCATAGTCATCCAGGGTTCCAACATGGCCGAGGCCCATCCCGTCGGCTTCCAGTGGGTGATGGAGGCCCAGCGTCGGGGCGCCACGGTGATCCACGTCGACCCCCGGTTCACGCGGACCAGCGCCAAGGCCGACCTGCACGTCCCGATCCGCGCAGGCGCCGACATCGCGTTCCTCGGCGGGCTCATCAACTACGTCCTCACCCACGACGCGTGGTTCCACGAGTACGTAGTCGCGTACACGAACGCGCCGATGCTCATCGACGAGGAGTTCCTCGACACCGAGGACCTGGCCGGGGTGTTCTCCGGCTTCGATGACGAGGGCAACCAGTACGAGGTCGACTCGTGGCAGTACGAGGGCGCGCACGACCAGCGACCGCACGAGAGCGGCGGCGCCGACGACGGCACCGAGCAGAACCCCACCGAGGTCGCGGGATCCGGTGGCGCCCGGGCGTCCTCGACCACCGCCGCCCCGCCGCGGGACGACACGTTGCAGGATCCCCGCTGCGTCTTCCAGATCCTCAAGCGGCACTTCAGCCGCTACACGCCGGAGATGGTGGAGCGCACCTGCGGTGTGTCCGCCGACGACTTCCTTCGTGTGGCCCGGACGTTGGCGGAGAACTCCGGCCGCGACCGCACCTCGGCGTTCTGCTACGCGGTCGGCTGGACCCAGCACACGGTCGGTGTGCAGTACATCCGCACCGCGTCGATCCTCCAGCTACTCCTGGGCAACATCGGGCGGCCCGGGGGCGGGATCATGGCGCTGCGCGGGCACGCCAGCATCCAGGGCTCCACCGACATCCCGACCCTGTACGACCTGCTGCCCGGCTACCTGCCGACCCCCAACGCCTCGCACCACCACGACCTCGACTCCTACGTGGGCACCGATGCGGAGGCCAAGGGCTTTTGGGGCAATATGCGGTCGTACACCGTGAGCCTGCTCAAGGCGTGGTGGGGCGACGCGGCGACCGCGGAGAATGACTACTGCTTCGGCCACCTGCCGCGCCTCACCGGCAAACACGACTCGACCTCGACGGTGCAGCGACAGATCGACGAGGGCGGTGGCGGCTACTTCCTCGTCGGCGAGAACCCGGCCGTGGGCACGGCCAACGGCCGGATGCAGCGCGCCGGCCTGGCGAATCTCGACTGGCTCGTGGTGCGGGACCTGGTGATGATCGAGAGCGCCGACTTCTGGAAGTCCGGCCCCGAGATCGAGACCGGAGAGATGCGCACCGAGGACATCGGTACCGAGGTGTTCTTCTTCCCCGCCGCCAACCACGTGGAGAAGAAGGGCTCGTTCACCAATACCCAACGCATGCTGCAGTGGCGCCATCAGGCGGTCGAGCCGCCCGGGGACGCCCGCAGCGAGTTGTGGTTCTACTTCCACCTGGGCCGCATACTCAAGGAGCGGCTGGCCGACTCCACCGACCCGCGGGACCGGGCCCTGCAGGACCTCACGTGGGACTACCCCATGGAACACGGCACCGACGAGCCCGACGCCGAGTCGGTGCTGGCCGAGATCAACGGCCGCCGCGCCGACGGCGAGCCGCTGTCGACGTACACCCAGCTCGCCGACGACGGCTCCACCCGCTGCGGCTGCTGGATCTACTGCGGCGTGTACGCCGACGGCGTCAACCAGGCCGCGCGCCGCAAGCCGCGGCACGAACAGAACGAGTTGGCCCTGGAGTGGGGCTGGGCATGGCCGGCCAACCGGCGGATCCTCTACAACCGCGCCTCCGCCGACCCCGAGGGGCGGCCGTGGAGCGAGCGCAAGGCGCTACTGCGATGGGACCCGGACGCCGACGACGGCGCCGGCCGATGGGTCGGCGACGACGTGCCCGACTTCGAGGCGGGCAAGGCGCCCGACTACGAGCCGCCGGAGGGCGCGGTCGCGGAGGCCGCCATCGGCGGCGCGGAGCCGTTCATCATGCAGGACGACGGTCGCGGCTGGCTCTACGCGCCCCGGGGTTTGGCGGACGGGCCGATGCCCGCGCACTACGAACCTCCAGAGTCACCCACCCGCAACCCGATCTACCCCGAGCAGAACTCCAACCCCGCCGGGCATGCGCGGCCCGGCCCGTACAACATGACCCAACCGGGCCACGGAGAGCCGGGCAGCGAGGTGTTCCCCTACGTCTTCGGCACCTACCGCCTCACCGAACACCACACCGCCGGGGCGATGAGCCGGACGCTGCCGTACCTGTCCGAACTGCAGCCGGAGTTCTTCTGTGAGGTCAGCCCCGAGCTGGCCGCCGAGCGGGGCCTGGAGAACGGCGGCTGGGCCACCATCGTCACTTCACGCTCGGCTATCGAGGCGCGGGTGCTGGTGACGCGCCGGATGCGACCACTCCTCATCGACGGCGCCACGCTCCACCAGATCGGCCTGCCCTACCACTGGGGCGGCAACGGCGTGAGCATCGGCGACCCGGCCAACGACCTGCTGCCGCAGAACCTCGACCCCAACGTGTCGATCCCGGCGACCAAGGCCACGAGTTGTGACATCGTCGCGGGACGACGTCCGCGCGGCCCCGCGCTCCTCGAGTTCGTCGAGGGTTATCGTCGCCGAGCGGGAATCCGCACCGAACCGGGAACGGAGAGCTGATCCATGTCCGCCTTCCTGTCCGACCTCGGACGGTCCTTCTTCGGTGACGTCGACCCCGCCGTCGACGGCGGCTACGAGGACCCGCCGCCGCGCAAGGGCTTCTTCACCGACACCTCGGTGTGCATCGGCTGCAAGGCCTGCGAGGTGGCGTGCAAGGAGTGGAACCTCATCCCCGAGGACGGCCTCGAGCTCACCGGGAACTCGTACGACAACACCGGCTCACTCGGCTCGTCCACGTGGCGGCACGTGGCGTTCATCGAGCAGGAGGTGCCGGCCCGCCTGGCCGCGGCGAGCCCGGCTCCCGATACCGGGACCGGCGCCGGGCTCGGGGCCGCGCCCCCGGTCGATCTGGGCCTGCCCACGTCGACCCTGCCCGGAGACACTGCAGACGCTGGGGACGCCACCGACTTCCGGTGGCTCATGGAGTCGGACGTGTGCAAGCACTGCACTCACGCGGCGTGCCTCGACGTGTGTCCGACCGGCGCGCTCGCGCACACCGAGTTCGGCACCGTCGTGGTGCAGAACGACATCTGCAACGGCTGCGGCTACTGCGTCTCCGCCTGCCCGTACGGGGTCATCGAGCGACGCCCCGGCCCCGCGGGCGACCCCGCCGTGGGGATCGCCCAGAAGTGCACCCTCTGCTACGACCGGCTCACCGAGGGGATGACCCCCGCGTGCGCCAAGGCCTGCCCCACCGACTCGATCCAGTTCGGTGACCTCGATGAACTACGCGAGCGGGCCGTCGGGCGTCTGGACCAGCTCGTCGAGGCCGGGGAACCCCGCGCCCAGCTGTACGGCCACGACGCCCGCAACGGCGTCGGCGGCACCGGGGCGTTCTTCCTGCTCCTCGACGACCCCGAGGTGTACGGTCTGCCGCCGGATCCCGTGGTGACCACGCGTCACGCCCCGGCGATGTGGCGACAGGCCGCGCTCGCCGCCGCGACACTGCTCGGCGGCGCGGTGGTCGCCTTCGCCGCCGGGGGACGACCCTGATGACCGACTCTGAACAGCGTTCGCGTACCCGCCGGCGTCGCCGCGGGGGGCGCGAGCAGCTCATGGTCCCGGAGGCGGAGTTCCAGTCCTACTACGGCAAGCCCATCGTCAAGGCCCCGCCGTGGGAGGCCGACATCCCCGCCTACCTGTTCCTCGGCGGCCTCGCGGCGGGGTCCTCGCTGCTCGCCGCGGGTGCGGATCTCGCCGGACTCCCCGCGCAGCGGCGTTCCGCGCGGGTGGTGGCGCTGGGCGGCATCACGGCCAGCCTGTACTTTCTCGTCAACGACCTGGGTCGCCCGGAGCGCTTCCACCACATGTTGCGGGTGTTCAAGCCGACCTCGCCGATGAGCGTGGGGACCTGGATCCTGTCCGCCTACGGGCCGTTCGTCGGCCTCGCCCTCGGCCGCGAGGTCGTCCCCCTGCTCCCTGGACGACTCGCCGGGGTGCTGCCGATCGGCCTCATCGACCGCGCGTCCAGGCCCGCCGGGATCGTCGCCGCCGCCATCGCGCCGGCCGTCGCCTCCTACACGGCGGTCCTCCTCACCGACACCGCCGTGCCGAGCTGGCACGAGGCCCGTCACGAACTGCCCTTCGTCTTTGTCGGCAGCGCCGCCGCCGCGTCCGGGGGCGTCGGCATGCTCCTCAACCCACTGCACGAGACCGGGCCCGCGCGCCGCCTCGCGGTCGGCGGCGCCCTGCTGGAACTCGGCGCCGAGCAGTTCATGCAGCGCTCGATGGGGATCACCGCGGAGCCACTCCACCGGGGCCGAGCCGGCAGATACCACGCCGCCGCCCGCGCGCTCACCATCGTCGGAGCGGTCGGCGCGGTCCTCGGCAGACGCAGCCGCGTGGCCTCGGCCATCTCGGGTCTCGCACTGGCGGCCGGCTCTGCGTCCACCCGGTGGGCCGTGTTCCACGCCGGCATGGAGTCGACCAAGGACCCGAAGTACACCGTCGTGCCACAGCGACAGCGTCGCGACGCCCGAGGCGGTGGCGAAGCCCTCAGCAAGTAAGGCCACCGCGCTGTCCGCACGCCAGTTAACCGAACTGGTTACGGTCGTTCAGTGAGGATGTCGGTCACTTCCTCCATTGCGCGAACCCACTGTGCGGTTGCCGTAGAACGTAGTTCCACCAGATCAAGCATGCGCACGAGGTCGCCGGCGAGGTCGCGGGCGAAGATCGGCTCGTGGTGGGCCACTCGATTGCGGAGCTTTCGAATGCCCTCAAGATCAGCCTAGATGCGGCCTCGGAGCTGCGAAACCGAGACGCCGACAGCGTTCGGGAACAGTGTGAGGATCTGGTGGTCCCACACGCGAACGTCGTGGCGAGCGGTGAACATACTCTGCCAGAACGCGAACTTCCGTTCCGCGATCACTTTGCCGGTCGTCTGTTCTCGGTTTCGAGTCTGAATGAGGTCACGCTGTGGTTTGTATGCCGGGCCTTTCGGGGCGGGGAGGCTCTGTTCAAACGCTGTGTTCCACGGCCACCGCGCCCCGTAAACAGCTGTGAGCGCATCCGAGACGGCGTTGCGTGTGGCGACTTCGGCAAAGTGAGACGGAAGCATCAATGCAGCGGCCACGCGAGCATTCCACCCGTACAGTGCCACTGCCTTTGCTGTATCGCCCCCGACTGCAGCGACATAGGTCCGCGACCGCGGAGCGCTCAGCACGACACGAATCGCCGCTTCGTCTGTGGGCTTGGCGAACGGCACTTCCGAAACGTACACTCGATGTCACGAGCTGTGGGACTTGCGGGCTTCGGCCTCCCCCTGCAGACATTGGAATAACGGAAATGGACCGCGCACCGCGCGGTCCATTTCTTGTTCGTACCAGTCTTACCCGCGTCTGCCACCGCATCCTGCGATCCGTGCGGATCTGGGAACTTGCGGCGCCCGCGCACAAGTGTGCCGACCGTTCTTCGATCGCGTGAGAAGCGTTCTACTCCACCGTGTGCCCGTCATCGCCGACCCGGCGGCTGAGCCCCTCCTCGGCGAGCTTCTCGAGTAGAGGCATCACGACGCGTCGCGAGGTGCCCAGGTGCGTGCGGGCGGTACTCGGCGTGAACGGCTGGGGCAGGCGCCGTAGCTCGGCGACCGCGGCCTCCGTGGCGTCGGGCCCGAGCCACACGCCAGGCCCGATCCGGCTGAGCAGGCCCGCGCGCACGCACGCCGCCAGTTCCCGCGTATACAGGCCGAGTCCGGCGAGCTCGTCGGCGCTCGGGGCGTCGAACGGTCGCGCCGCGAATCGCTCGGTCAGCCCGGCGACCGCGGTCCGGACGTGCTCGGGCAGCCCCGGACCGCCGCCACCGGTGACGACACGGCCGCCGTCCGTCCGCAGACCCGACGCGGCAGGATGTGCGAGCACCACCGTCAGCAGCCGCGCGTCGGGCAGGTCGAGGGCGCGGCGGGCCGCTTCGGTGGGCAGCCCGGGGTCGAGCGGATCGCGTCGGTCGTGGTCCTCGACCGCGGAGACGAGGCGCTCCACCAGGCCGGGGAGGGCGTCGCGGTCGAGGAGCCAGCCGCCGATCTCGTCGGCCGCCGGCACGTCGGCGACGCCGAACGCCCGTAGGTCGTCGACGTGCGCGACGCCGCGTCGACGCAGCTCGGACCCCAGATCGGGCTCCTCGGGGGTGGCGGCGAGCACCTCCGCCCGGCGCCGAGCCGCTCCGCGTCGGCTCAGCTCCGGAGGCGCGGGATCGAGGACGACCGCACCCGCCGGGATTCGCTCGGCACCGGGCTCGCGCAGGATCAGCCGGTCGCCCACGCGCAGCGGCAGCGGCTCGGCGAGGGCGAGTCGTGCGTGTCGCGCGTCCAGCGGGCGGACGTGTGCCGTCACGGCCGCGGAGCCGCAGTGCACCGTCACCTGCCCGGGCAGGTCGGCGGCGTCGGCGCCGGGGTCCACGCGCACGTCCGGGGTGGACGACGGACGCCACCGGCCGGGCGTGAGCAGAGCGGTCCCGCGGGGCACGTCGTCTGCGGCCACGCCGCGTAGATTGACGGCCACCCGCGCCACCGCCGCGACCTCGTCGCGCGCCTCCCCCAGCGACTGCAGGCCGCGCACCGCGACGCGCGGCCCCCCGGGTCCGACCTCCAGCGCGTCGCCGGTGCGCACCGTCCCGGCGGGAAGGGTGCCGGTGACGACGGTGCCGGAGCCTCCGATGGTGAACGACCGGTCCACCCACAGACGGACGTCCGCCTCCCGGTCGGGCTCGGGCAGTGCGGCGCCCAGGCGGACCAGTTCCGCACGCAACTCGTCGAGGCCGGCGCCGGTGACCGCGGAGACGCACACCGCCGGTATGTCGGCAAGCGGGGTGCCGGCCATCGCGGTGCGCGCCTCGGCCAGCGCGAGGTCGGGTTCCAGGAGATCGCTGCGGGTGACGACGACGACGCCGTGCCGCACGCCCAGCGCCACGAGCGCGTCGAGGTGCTCGGCGGATTGCGGCATCCAGCCGTCGTCGGCGGCCACCACGAAGAGCACCGCCGGCACCGGGCCGATCCCGGCGAGCATGTTCGGCATGAACCGGCGGTGGCCGGGGACGTCGACGAACGCGACGGTCCGCCCGTCGTCGAGCGTGGCGGAGACGTACCCGAGGGCGATGGTCAGCCCGCGCCGCCGCTCCTCCGCCCAGCGGTCGGGTTCCTCACCGGTGAGCGCCCGCAGCAGGGTCGACTTGCCGTGGTCCACGTGGCCGGCGGTCGCCACCACGAACATCAGGCGCGCTCCCGGGCCGCGATCACCAGTCGGAGCAGTTCGGGATCGTCCGAGGTGGGCAGCGCCCGGAGATCGAGCAGGCACCGCCCCTCGGTGACGCGTCCCAGTACGGCGGGTCGTCCCGCGCGCAGGGCGTCGGCGAAGCGCTCCGGCAGAGCCACCGCCGCGCTCGGCAGGTCGACACCCGGCGCGCCCCCGCCCCCGACCGCCGCGACCGAGCGGACGGCCTCGGCCGGCACCCCGGCGGAGGTGAGGTCGTCGGCGAGGCGCCGCGCCCGCTCGAGAAGACCGCCCGCGTCGGCCTCGAGTCCCTCGATGACCGGCGGGCGCGGTCCGCGGAGCGTGGCCTCGAGCGCGGCGAGCGTGAGCTTGTCCACGCGCAAGGCCCGGGCGAGCGGGTGACGGCGCAGCCGCTGCACGAGGTCGGCGGCCCCGCCCAGGATCCCGGCCTGCGGTCCGCCGAGGAGCTTGTCGCCGCTGGAGGTCACCAGGTCAGCACCCGCGGCGAGCATCGTCGCCATATCGGGCTCGTCGGGGAGCACCGGGTGCGGGGCGAGCAGGCCGGACCCGATGTCCACCACCAGTGGCACGCCGTGGCCGGCGAGCTGCGCGGCCGGCACGACCGAGGTGAAGCCGCTGACGAGGAAGTTCGAGGGGTGGACCTTGAGCACGAAGGCCGTGGTCTCGTCGATCGCGGCGAGGTAGTCCTCGACGCGGACGCGGTTGGTGGTGCCCACCTCCCGCAGCCGGGTGCCGGTGGACTCGAGAAGCTCGGGCAGGCGGAAGCCGTCGCCGATCTCGATCATCTCCCCGCGCGAGATCACCACCGTGCGCCCCGGGCCGCCCAGCGCGGTGACGGCGAGGGCGAGCGCCGCCGCACCATTGTTGACGACGTGGACGTCACCCGCTGTCGGCACCGCGTCACGCAGCGCGTCCAGCGCACCCCGGCCCCGGCGACCCCGCCGTCCGGTGGCCAGGTCCAGCTCGACGTCGTTGGTGCCGGCGGCCTCGCCGAGCGCACGCACGGCGGCCGCCGACAGGGGCGCCCGGCCGAGGTTGGTGTGCAGCAGCACCCCGGTCGCGTTGAGGACGCGGCTGAGCGAGACCGGCGCCGACGGCAGGCCGGCCAGCACGGCGTCGACGATCTCGTCCGCGGGCAGATCGCCGGCACGTGCCCGGCCCTGCGCGTCCCGGATCCGTGCCTTGACCAGCTCGCGGCCCAGCCCGGCGAGCGAGTCGGCCAGGCGCGGGTCGCGGAGCACGGCATCGGTGGAGGGCACGCGCCGGCGGGGATCGCCGGTCGTCGACTGCTCGGTGATGGCCCGCTCCTCTTCCCCGGCCCCGCCGGCCGGGGCCGCCCACTCGAGGTGGCCGGGTCGGGGACGGGCGAGGACTGTTGGCGGAGGCGGACGGGAATCGAACCCGCCTGACCGAGATACTCGGCCACGTCGGTTTTGAAGACCGCGGGGACCACCAGGTACCCGGACGCCTCCCTCACGAACGAGTAAGCACCATGGCCGTCACGTGAGTCAACCGCGCCACGCGCTGGCGATGAATCCGGCGGCGCACCCCCGTCGCTGTCACTAGGGTCTGGCCCATGACCTCCGCCCCCGCCCCCGCCCGTCTCACCTCCTACGCCCACGGCGGCGGCTGCGCGTGCAAGATCCCGCCCGGCGCGCTCGAGTCGGTTGTCGCCGGACTCGTCGGCGCGCCCGTCCGCGACCCGGCGGCCGAGCTCATCGTGGGTCTGGACGACGGCGACGACGCGGCCGCCGTGCGGATCGCCGGCGGTCAGGCCGTGATCAGCACCGCCGACTTCTTCACGCCCGTCGTCGACGACCCCTACGACTGGGGGCGGATCGCCGCGGCCAACGCCCTGTCCGATGTGTACGCGATGGGCGGCACGCCGATCGTGGCGATCAACCTGCTGTGTTGGCCGATGGACGTGCTGCCGTACGAGATGGCCGGCGAGGTGCTACGCGGGGCCCAGGACGTCGCCGGGAGCGCGGGCTGCCATGTGGCCGGCGGTCACAGCGTGGACGACCCCGAGCCCAAGTACGGCATGGCCGTCACGGGGATCGCCGACCCCGACCGGCTACTGCGCAACGACGCCGGCCGCGCCGGTGTGCCGCTGTCGCTGACCAAACCGCTGGGGATCGGAGTCCTCAACAGCCGGCACAAGAACACCGGCGCGGTGAGCGAGGAGGCGATCGCGACCATGACCCGCCTCAACGACGTCGCCGCCCGCGACGCCCTGGCCGCCGGGATCGTCTGCGCCACCGACGTGACCGGCTTCGGGCTGCTCGGCCATCTGTTCAAGATGGCCCGCGCCAGCGGCGTCTCGGCCGTGATCGACTCGGCGGCGGTGCCGTATCTGGACGGAGCGCGGCAGGCGCTGGCCGACGGGTTCGTCAGCGGCGGGACGCGGCGCAACCTCGACTGGGTGCGCCCGCATCTCGCCTCGGACGTCGGCGAGGACGAGTTGCTCCTGCTCGCGGACGCCCAGACCTCCGGTGGCCTGCTGGTGGCCGGGGAGGTCCCCGGCGCCCCGGTGATCGGCGAACTCGTGCCGGCCGCGGACGCGACCGTCACGGTGCGGTGAGCCAGGGCTCGGGCTAGGGATCGGACCCGAGATCGCTCGCCGCGTCCGCCATCCAGTGCCCGGTGTGGGTGTCGAGGTAGAACCGGGCCTGCGACAGGAGTTCTGCGAGGGGCGCGGCACCGTCGAGGGAGATCCCCGCCTCGTCCGGCTCCAATGGCTCGAGTGCCTCGAACTGCGACCGGACCAGCGAGGGCGGGAAGAAGTGGTCGCGCCGCCCCGCGAGCCGTTCCCGGACGAGCTCCTCGGTCACCACCAGGTGGATGAACGCCACCGCGGCGTCGGTACGGAGGACGTCCCGGTAGCTTCTCGCGAGGGCGGAGCAGGCGATCACCGTGGTGTCGGCGCGTTCCCGGATCACGGCGTTGAGCTCGCGCAGCCACGGCCCCCGGTCGGTCTCATCGAGCCCGGCCCCGCCCCGCATCTTGGCGATCGATGCGGCGCTGTGGAAATCATCCCCGTCGAGGAAGAGTCCACCGACCTCCTCCGCGAGCCGCCGCGCGAACGTCGTCTTGCCGCAGCCGCTCACCCCGAACACGACGATGGTCACGGCGGGCGCCCTCCCGTGCCGCGGACGAAGGCTCAGTCCTCGCCCGCGCCGCGGTCCAGGCGGGCGAAGGCGTCGAACAGCCGGGCGCCCGGCGCGAGCGCCGACTCGTCGAGCATGAAGCCCGGGTGGTGCAGGTCGGTCTCCGCCGACTTCCCGTCCCACACGCCGTACCGCAGATACACGCCGGGGATCTCCTCGGTGTACCAGGCGAAGTCCTCGCCACCGCTGGACTGGTCGGCGGTGCCCACACCGTCCTCCCCGAGCACCCGGCGCACCGCCTCGGTGGCCAGGTCCGCGCAGTCGGCGTCGTTGACCACCGGCGGGACACCCTGCGTGTACTCGAGCTCGGCGCGGATGCCGTAGGGCGCGGCGAGGTCCTCGACGGCCTCCCGCACGAGGTCCTCGACCGTCGCCCACACGTCCCGGTCCGCGCTGCGCAGCGTGCCCAACAGCTCTGCATGGTCGGGGATCACGTTCGGGGCATCACCGCCGGCGTGCAGGGCGCCCCAGGTGAGCACGGTGCCCGAGCGCGGGTCGAGACGACGGTCGAGGACCGCGGTGAGCCCGGTGGCGAGCTCGGCGGTCGAGAAGACGGTGTCCTGGGTCTCGTGCGGCCGCGCCGTGTGACCACCGTCGGACTCGAGTCGGATCCGAACCTTGGCGTTGGAGGAGGTGATCGGCCCGGCCGTCACGCCCACCTCGCCCACCTGCCGGTGCGGATCGCAGTGCAGGGCGAGGATGCGGACCACGCCCTTGACCACACCTTCCTCCACACATTCCTTCGCGCCGCCGGGCATGGTCTCCTCTGCCGGCTGGAAGATCAGCCGCACGGGCCGGGGCGGCGGGTCGGAGACCAACAGTTCGGCCGCGCCGAGCAGCATCGCGGTGTGGGCGTCGTGGCCGCAGGTGTGCGCGACCCCCTCCGTACGTGAGGCGAAATCCAGGCCGCTCTCCTCGTCCATGGGGAGCGCGTCGATATCCGCGCGCAGCGCCACCACGTCCTTCGCGGTGGCGTCCTTCGCGGCCGGGACGTCGCACCACAACCCGGTGCCGAGGTCAAACCGGCGGGGCTTCAGTCCCATCTTCTCGAGCTCGCCCGCGATGAAGTCGGTCGTCCGCTCCTCCTCGTAGGACAGCTCGGGATGGGTGTGGAGGTGACGCCGCCACTGGGCGAGCCGGTCCTCGAAACCGCCCTCAGCGTGCGGTTCGTTCTTCTCCGTCGACTTGCGCCCGAACATCGAACACCTCCTGGCAGAACTGGACCACCCGGTCACCGAGCAACTGACGGTTGGCCAATTTCACGAACTCATGACCTTCGTCCTCGAACAACAACACGTCCACCGGTACGCCGCGCGAGCGCAGCTCCTCGACCGCCTGATCGGTCTCGCTGACCGGCACGTTCGTGTCGTGCGCACCGTGGATGAACAACATCGGCACGGTGATCCGGTAGTACCTGCGCAGCGGGGAGGCCTCGCGAAGCAATTCCCGTTCCTGGAGCGGGTTCCCGTACTTGGGATGAGCGGCCGCCGCGATCCACGGCTCGGTGTCGCGGTAGAAGGTCTGTAGGTCGCTCATCCCGCAGGCGGCGATCCCCCCGCACCAACGGCCGGCGTGCCTGACCAGGGTCGCGTTGACGAGGTAGCCACCGTAGGACCGGCCCGAGACCACCACCCGGTCCGGATCGGCGATCTCCTCGTCGACGAGGTGCAGCAACGCGTCCTCGACGTCGTCGATCCCCGCGAAGCGGCCGTACCGGTCGTCGGCGTGGCCGAACGTCCGGCCGCCGCCGGTGGAGCCCCGGACGTTCGGCGTGAAATAGTTGACGCCCTCGTCGAGCATCCGCCGGGCGATGTCGTCATATCCCGGACGGGACTGGCCCTCCGGGCCGCCGTGCAGGTGCACCACCGTCGGCGCGGGCCCGCCCTCCGGGTCGGCCCGGTACAGCCACCCGCTCAGCTCGAGCCCGTCGCGTGCGGTGAACCGCAGCAGCTCCGGGCCGGGGTCGGGCTGCGCGGGCGACTCGCCGATCCAGCGACGACGACGCACGTCGTAGATCACCACGTGCGGTGGCTGGTCGAGACTCTCCACGGTCACGGCGAGCAGTCGGCCGTCCGCCGTGAGCGTGGGCGCCGAGGCCACGACCTCCGGCAGCTGCGGCCGGGCGATCACCCTGGGCCGGCGCCGCGACAGGTCGAGGATCTCGATCTCGGACAGTCCCCCGTGGACGTTCCACAGCAGTGCGGCCGTGCGCCGGTCGTAGCTCACCTCCACGCGGTCGAGGTCGGCATCCGCGCGATAGGCGATCGGCCACGAGGTGGTCCCGGACTCATCGGCCCGCACCTCCAGCAACCCCACGCGATCGGACGAGTGGTCGCTGCGTACGACCATGCGCATAGGCCGGTCGTCGCCGCCGGCGTCGAGGACCTCCCCGGCGTCGGTGGTGGATCCGGTGTCCGTGGGCAGCAGGGGCCACCACCGGCCGTCCGGCATGATCCGCAGCAACTCGCGATGCCCGCGGGCACCCACCCGGAACAGCGCCGCACCGTCCCGTGAGTGCTTGAGCGCCCCGCCCATCCGGCGATCGATGACGGTGATCTCCCCGGTCTCCGGGTCCACGAGCCGGCCCTCGGCCTGGCCCTCGGCGTCGAAGGCCGTCACCGCCAGCTGACCCCCGTCCCAGCAGACGATCTGCTCGGTGGCGTCGCCCGGGGCGTTCAAGGCGTACGCACTCTGGTCGTCCGGATCAGTGGTGACGAGCCAGATGCGCTCACGCTCACCACCGTCAGGGGCCACCTCGCACGCCAGCCACCGGCCGTCCGGCGAGTAGGCGACCCTGCGAACCGGGCCCTCCACGGGCAGCACCACGTCCCGTTCGGGCCCCGCACCTTTGAGTCCGTCCGGGCCCAGCGGTCGCTGCACCGCCCGCGGATAGCCGGTGCGTTCGGTGACCACACAGGCCAGCAGCGATCCGTCCGGGGACAGGCACGGGGAGCTGGTGTGGCGGAGTTCGCCCCGCCCCCCGGCCGCGTCGTCCGGCGGGCCCGCCTGCTCGCGGGAGCCCGTCTCCTCGGTGATCTCGGTGACGTCCGGGTTCTCGGTCGTGTCGACGGTGTCGGTCGTATGGAATGTGTCGGTCATGTCGATGGTGTCGGGGTCAGGCACGGTGAATCCAGGTGTCCTTTCCACCGCCTCCACTCGAGGCGTTGACCACCATCGTGCCCGCCGGGGCCACTCGTGTCATGGCCACCGGAGGAGCCGACGCGTGGATCTCACCGGTCGGCCCGTTGCGCAGCATGACGAACGCACGCATGTCCACGTGCCGCCGCTGCAGGTCGCGTCCGTCGAACGTCGGCAGAGTCGACAGCGCCTGCACCTCCTGCGCCACGAACCGCTCGCCGTGGCGCCGCAACTCGGCCCGTCGCTCGTCCAGCTCCCGCGGCGAGCACTCCGGGCCCACCGTGATGTCGGAGCCGCCGTAGCCGTCGATCGGCTTGACCACCAGCTCGTCCAGCCGGTCCAGCACCTGCTCCAACTGCGGCGGGTCCGCGCACAGGAACGTGTCGACCTGGCCGATGAGCGGCTTCTCGCCCAGGTAGAAGTCGATGATCGACGGCACCAGCGCGTAGATCGCCTTGTCGTCCGCCGCCCCGTTGCCGGGGGCGTTGACCATCGCGACGGTGCCGTCCGAGATCGCGCCGAGCAGCCCGCGCCGCAGGACCGTCCCGTCCGCGCCCGAGGAGGAGAGAAGCGCCTCTTCGTCCATCCGGACGTAGAGGACGTCGACGCCGATGCGCTCGTCGTCGTTGTCGTCGTCGACCCTCCACAGTCGCCCGTCGTCACCGACCAGATCCCGCGGGGTCACCACCGCACCGCCCACGGCCTCGGCCGCGTGGATCAGGTCGTGCGCCGTGAGCTCGTCGGGTGCCACCACCACGGCGATCGACGGGTTCCCCACGCCCTCGGGCGCCGCGGCCTGGAGAGTCTCCCGCAGCATGTCCAGCCCCTCGGCCGGGTCGTGGATCTCCCCGCGCGCCCCGAACTCGGGGTACGCCTCGAGGATGCGCTCACGCAGCGTCACGGCCATGGCCAACCCGCCCGGCATCCGCAGGTTGTCCTCCAGGACCACCCACTCGCCCGAGCCCGTCGACACCAGGTCCACACCGCTCACCGCCGCACGCATCGTCCGCGCCGGCACGGCCCGGCCCGTCTTCCGGTAACCCGGGGCGCGGTCCAGCGCGTCCTGCGGCACGATCCCGGCGCTGACGATCTCACCGTCGCCGTAGATGTCCCGCAGGAACATCTCCAGCGCCCGGCCGCGCTGCTCGATCCCCGCCGAGATCCGCCCCCACTGATCGGCCGGCACGATCCGCGGCACCGGGTCCAGCGGGAACACCTGCGGCTCCGGCTCGCCGTACACCTTGAGCGTCACGCCGCGCTCCCGGAGCTCCTCGTCGACCTGCTTCTTGCGCTCGCGGACCGTCGCCGCGCCCAGGTCCGAGACGGCCTTGAGCACGTCCACGTACTGCGGCCGCGGGGCGCCGTCCTCGGTGATCGCCTCGTCGTGGACCTCCTCCGTCACCGCCTCGCCCAGCGGGGAGTACGCGTCGAGCATCGAGCGCATCCCGCCGTCGTCGGCCGTGGCGCGCGGCCTGATCCTGCCCACCGTCTCTGCCAGCAGCACCGCAACCACGTCGGCGCGGCGACCCCTGCGGCGATGCGCCGCGCGCTGCCGGGCGGCCGACGAGCCCGCCCCCAGCACGCCGTCGACCAGGTCGTCGACGAGGTCGCGCTCGCCGGTCGCGTCGAGCTGGCCGGACAGCGACTCCACCAGCGCCACGCACACGTCCCCCGCGGGCAGCGGCTGACCCGTTCCCGGGTCCACGAGGTCGCCCTCGAGCCCGGACCGGGCCGCGCGCCAGAACGCGGCCGCCAGCACGGCCGGGGTGGGGTCGACCCAGGCGTTCTCGGGATCGGCGAGCACCCGGTCCACCAACGCCCGGAACAGGGCCGCCACCAGCACGATCGTGTCCACGGTGCTGCACGAGTCGCACAGCCGCAGCTCCACCCCGGATCCGTCGGCGGACGGACGGATATCCGCGTCGATCAGGCCGCGGTCGGCCACCACGCCCGTGGCGACCAGCGCGTCCTCCGACTCCAGCACCCCGTCCGCGGTGTCCGTGCGGAATGCCGACACGTGCGCGGGCGACCACCGGGCCTCGAACGACCGCACCGAGGCGTACCCCGAGTCGCTGCCGTCCGCCCGGAACGGGGAGCCCGCGGCCAGCGCCAACAGCGCCGGCGCGTGCGGGACCACCCGGCGGGCCACGAACTGCGCCTCGTCGGCGTCCGCGACCTCGACCGTCACCACGAAGCGCGCCGAGGCGCGGGTGCGGAACTCGTGTCCGGGAGCGGTCCCCGGCTCATCGGGGTCCGGGGCCAGCTCCACGCCCGGTGAGCCGAGCGCACCCGCGGCGACGATGCCTGTACGCAGGCCGTTCGCCACCTCCGCCAGCTGCGTCCGCCGCTCGCGGATCGCCGCCCCGAGATCCTCGAGCGTGGCGTGCCCGCCGCAGTCACTAGCCACCAACGCCCCGTGGCGGGCAGCGCGTACCCGGTCATCACCGGCCTCGGCGATCACCTCCGCCGCACGCCTCGCCGGCAGCCTCGTCCGCAGGTCGACCAGATGCAGCTCTTCCTCGACCATGATCCGTCGCGATCCGTCTGTCATGGCGCCGACGGTAGGACAGCATCCGCGGGTCCGCACCCGCACGGCCGGCGGCCGGGGGTTCGCGTGCCGGCGAGCGCGGTTCGGCGAGTCTGGCACGCGCAGTTCGGCGGGCCTGGCAAGGACGGTTCAGCGAGCGGGTAGGCGCGATTCGGCGAGCCTGGCGGCCGGGGTCAGCTCATCGGCGTGGCCTGCGGGTCAGCGGGCCTTCCAGACCGGGGCCCGCTTCTCGGCGAACGCGCGCGGACCCTCGGCGGCGTCCTCGGAGGTCATGACGTTGATCATCTCGGTGTCGCTGATGCGCCATTTCTCGACCTCGCTCGGCCGCGCACCGTCCTGGATCCCCAGCGCGACCCGCTTGCTAGCCTGCACGGCCAGCGGGGCGTTGGTGGCGATCACCTCGGCCAGCTCGAGTGCGGCATCGAGCAGCTGGTCGGCGGGGACGACGCGGTTGACCAGGTGCAGCTCATGCGCCCGCGCGGCCGTGATCGGCTCACCGGTGAGCATCATCTCCATCGCCACGCGATGCGGCAGCTGCTCCGGCAGCCGGAACGCGCCACCGGCTGCCGCGACGAGGCCACGCTTGACCTCGGGCAGCCCGAACTTCGCGTGATCGGCGGCCACGACCAGGTCACTGGCCAGCGCGATCTCGCAGCCCCCGCCCAGGGCCGTGCCGTTGACGGCCGCGATGATCGGGACGGACACGTAGTGCTGCATCATCCCGGCGAACCCCCACTGCCGGTTCTCGGCGGGGAAGATGTCCTCACCACGGGAAATCGCCTTGAGGTCCGCGCCCGCACAGAACGACTGCTCACCGGCGCCGGTCAGCACCACGACGCGGAGCTCGGGATCGGTGTCGGCCTCGTGCAGCGCATTGCCCAGCAGGGTGCTCACCTCGCCGTTCACGGCGTTGCGGGCCTCGGGGCGGTCGATCGTGACGAGCAGGACGTTGCCGCGGCGCTCACTGCGGACGGCGGGGCGGGTCTCGGTATCGGTCATGCGCCCAGTCTCACCCGAGGCGGCTCCGATGCGCAGGGGCTCGTGCGATTCCGCGGCATTCCCGGCTGCGGCCGGACACGGCCGGACGCGTCAGCGGCGGCCGGACGCCGGGCGGTCTGCCAGCACAACCGGCCCCGGATACGCTGCCTCGCTGACTTGCGATGCCCCTTTGCTCGCTTTCGACCCACTTGCGCTGCGAGAATGGTGCATTTTGGGCGCATAAGTCAAAGACCCAGCGCATCTGCCTTGATATGCGCTGGCCCCCTGCCGGCCACGCCTGGCAGCCGAGCCGAAGCCACAGCTCCAGCCCAGCCGACCCGGGCCCGACCCCACCGAGCCGAGTCGAGCCCAGCCGAACCGAGCCGAGCCGGACCCGCCCGAGCCGAGCCCCGTGCCGATCACCCCCGACGGGGATTCTCGCGGCCGTTTCGGATATATTTGATTTCAACCATCGGCTTCGCGCGCCCTCGACGGTGCTTCTCTCCTGAAAAGAGGTGGCGGACTTGACCCCCACTCGACTCGCACAACGTCCCCAACTCTCGGAGGAGGTCGCCGACCACGTCCGGACCCGAATCATGAGTGGCGAGGTGCGGCCGGGCGACTTCATCCGGCTCGACGAGACCGCCGCCAGCCTCGGCGTGAGCGTGACCCCCGTCCGCGAGGCGCTGCTCACCCTACGCGGCGAGGGTCTGGTGGACCTGGTCCCCCGCCGCGGCTACCTGGTCTCGCCCATGAGCCGACAGGACATCGAGGACATCTTCTGGCTGCAGGCCGAGCTGTCGAAGCGCATCATCGATCGGGCGATCCCCCGCTACGAGGCCGAGACCCTCGAGCATCATTCCCATCTCATCGACGACTTCGAGGCCGCCTCCGCCGCCGGGGACACCGACGGGGTCGTTCGCGCGCAGTACGCGATCCACCGCTCGATCAACCGGGTCTCCTGCTCGGACAAGCTCTCCCGCTTCCTCGGCAATGCCGCCCGCTACATGCCGTACCGCCTCTACGCCCAGGACCCGGAGTGGCGGGCCAACGCGCTCGAGGACAACCGCCGGATGCTCGAGGCGCTGTGCGCGGGAGACGTCGACGCGGCCCACGCCGTGGTGGACGACGAGTTCTCCGCCGGCGCGCAGCTCCTCGTCGAGCACCTCGACAGGGCCGGTGTCTGGGACGAAGCCCGCGAGCCCGAGGCCGCCGCGCAGGCCTGAGGCCGGACCGCCCGAGCCGGCGGCGGGACCGGGACGGGCGGGGCGGACCTCGTCGTCGTCGTTCTCTCCACCTCCACCAGCCGCCGGCCTCACACCAGGGGTCGGCCCGTCCGCAGCCGCCACCGCAGGTCGAGGATGAGCAGCCGGTAACTGATCGTGCGGATCGACTCCGGCAGCATGCCGTTGAGCCGGGCCGTCACGGCGAGGAACGTCTCGAACCGCCGCTGGTCCCGCGGGCTCCACGGGAGGCCGATCGCGTCGCGGAACTCGCGGTGCAGAAAGCCGGAGGTCACCCACTTGTTGATCCGCCCGAACAGGGCGTTGGCGGGCTGGGGCAGCATCCGCAGCTCCGTCAGCCCGATCAGGTGCCTGCGGACCGGACCGTCGAAACGGATCCGGTCCAGGCCCTCGCGCCAGTAGTCGTCGAAATCGGCGCGGGTGGCCGGCCACTGCTCCGGGCGCACCTGCAGGGTCGTGCCCAGGGTCGGGGCCGAGGCGTAGAAGGCCTCCCGATCCGAGTCGTCCATCGGACCGTGCAGCCACTCGAAGACGTCCTCGAACCCGATGTACAGGCAGGCCGCGACCCACATCTGGAGCTTGGGGTCCATCGCGCTGTACCTGACCCGACTCTCGGGCGTGGAGTGCACGAGTCGGTGCACGCGGTCGACGGCCTCCCGGTACAGGCGCTTGTCCTCGTCGGTGCCGAGCGTGGCCACCGCCAGGTACTGGAACGTGGTCCGCGCCCGCTTGAAGGGCCGCTTGTACACGTTGCCGGTGTCGACCCGGCTCTCGCGCACGCCCCAGCCCACCTCGGGCCAGGACAGCTGCATGATCACGTTGGCCACGCCACTGGCGGCGCCGAGCGAATCGATCGCATCGGTGATCTGCGGCGGCCGCGCCCGGGTGACCGGCGGCGCGGGGTTGCGGTGCAGCTCGTCGAGCATGGGAGGTTCTCCTTCTGGGTCCTACCCGCCCGTCCGGCGGGTGCGTGGATCGTCTCGGCCTCCCACGGCCGGGGTCAGGCGAGCTGGGCGTCCTCGAGCAGCCACCGGTCGCCGTCGCGGACGACGGTCACGACCATGCGACTGGAGTCGACCCGACCGTCGGGGACGGTGACGTTGGTGACCTCCTGGTCGAGGAACACCAGGACGACGGCGGTGTCTCCGTCGAGGCTCTCCACCGCGGCGTGGGTGACGGTCCCTGTCGAGGTGCCCTCACCGCTGGCCAGCAGTTCGCGGAGTCCCTCCGAGACCTCGCGGTAGCGGTCCGCGAAGCCCGGGGTCGCCTCCGCCACGACCGCGTCGAGGTTCTGGTCGACGTCGGTGTGGTCGTAGGTGGCCAGCTGGATCACCAGCCGTGTGGCGTCATCCGCGGCGGACTGACGCAGCGCGTCCTGCCGCTGGTCCTGCCAGAGCAGATAACCGAGCACACCGACCCCGACCAGCAGCACGACGATCACCAGACCCGCGATCGCCCGACCCGCGCGGGGCTTCGTCCTCGTGTTCTCCGGGGCCACGGCCTCGTTGTCAACCGTCATTGCTCTGCAGTCCTTCCATCATCGTCGCCCAGTACGCGGCGATCTCCTTGCCGGTGGGGATGATCGCCGGGTCCTCGGCCATGTCCGGTCCGATCCGGGTGCCGGGTTCGGTCGCGCCGGCCAGGCCCTCGTCGTTCGGTCGGGGCGCCGCCCGCGACCCGCGCTGTTCGAGGTCCTCGGCGGGCGGGCAGTACAGCCGCAGGTTCGGCTCCCGCCACGACTCGTCGTGGATGTCGCGCGGCTCGTACGGGTACACGCACACCGGCCCCTGGGTGGCGACCAGCTGGAAGTCGGCCCGGCCGTCACGCACCGTGCCCGCGAGCGCCCGCAGACCGCGCTCACCCTGCGTCAGTCCCGCCTCCCAGGCCGGCCCGCGATCGCGGAACACCGGAGTCACGACCAGGGTGTTGGCCAGCAGGCCGGCAGCGTTCTCCCGATTGGCATCCAGCAGTTGCTGTGCTCGCAGCATCGCCTCGGGCGAGCGGTCGAGAAGGTGAACCAGGGTGTCCTCGCGACGGGCCAGCTGCCCCGTCACGTCCCGGGCCACCGTCGCGGCCCCGGAGATCGGGGCGTCCCGCTCGGCGAGTGCACGCACGGTGACCAACCCGTCGTCGACGAGCCCCCGCAGGGTCGGGGCGGTGTCGGCGAGCATCGCGGTCAGGGTCGCGGTGTCCTCGATGATCGCCCCGAGCCGCTCACCGTTGCCCTCGAGCGCCTCGGCGTTGCTGTCTCCGATCGTGGCCAGGGATTCCGGATCGAGCGCCAGCAGGGAGGTCTCGATGTCCGCGATGAGATTCTCCAGCTTCGCCGGCTGATCCTCCGGACGGACCAGCAGCGTGTCCCCGTCCTGCAGATACGGCCCGGCGTCGTCGGCCGGGCGAACGTCGAGCCGGTTGTCACCGAGCGCGGTGCTCGTGACGACCCGCGCAGGCGCATCGACCGGGATCTGCGTCCCGTCGAGGATGCGCAGCCGGAGCTCGACCCCGCCCGAGCCGTCCAGGATCGCGTCCTGGATCACGCCCACGTCCACGCCGCGGTACGTGACCCGCACGCCGGGCCCCATCCCGCGGGCATCCTCCATGTGCGCCACCACCCGGAATCCGTGGGAGACGTCCGCGTCCTCGGTGATGTAGCGGACGCCGAAGGCGATCGCGACGACGGAGATGATCGCGAAGAGCACCGCCTGCGCGGCGATATGGCGGTTCACGGGGTGCCTCCCATGCGGGCCTCGCCGCCGGTGCCGAGTGAATCCAGCGAGCCGGGAAGGTCGAGGGCACCGTCGAACATCATGTGGTCGCCGCGGATCGCCTCGTCGAACAGGACGACGAAGCGCTGCAGCGCGTCCAGCGTCGGGGCCACCTCCCCGCCGAAGCCCTCCATGTCCTGCAGGAGGAGCTTCAGGGTGGCCAGCGAGGGAGCGATCCGTCCGTCGGTACCCGTGGTGAACTCCTCGACCTGCACCGTCAGCGCGGCGGTGGTGTCCATGAGCGCGAGGATCGTCTCGCGGCTGGCCGCGGCCTCGGAGACGAGGTCGGCCGAGACCTGCATGCCGCGGTCGATGAGGTCCCGCCGGGCCGCCAGCGCGGAGTTGACCCGGTCGAGGGCGACGATCGTGCGATCGATGTCGTCGCGGTGCAGTTCGTAGAGTTCGAGCGCGCGGTCGCCCCGGTCGCGGATACGGGCGATCTCGTCGCTACGCCCGTCGAGCGCGATCGTGAGCTCCTCCATCACCGTGCCCAGCTGGTCGATGCCGCTGCCGTTGAGCAGCAGGCCGAGCGAGGCCAGGCTCGACTCCAGGTCGGGCCCCACGCCGGTGCGGGCGAGCGGGAGGAGCCGGGTGTCCTCGAGGAGCTCCGTCGACCGGTCGCCCCGCGGCGGCGTGAGCGCGATGAACGGGCTGCCCAGGGCGGTGGGCAGGCGGATCTCGGCGAACACATCCGCCGGCACGCCGGAGTCGCCCTCGAGCCGCACGCCGATCACGGCATCGGAGCCGTCGGTGTCGACGGAACGGACGCGCCCGACGAGGCTCTCCCCGTAGCGGACCTCGGCGCCGGGGGCGAGCCGGTCGGCCCGCTCGAAACGCATCTCTACGTCTGAAGAGTCGCTCCCGGTGTCCATGCCCAGTGGCCACGCCTGGAGCGAGAGCCGCGCCGAGTTGAGGGCGATCACCGTCGCCGCAACGAGCAGCAGCACCCCCGCGAGCACGACGACCCCGTGTACCAGGTGCGGTCCGGTCCTGGTCTCACGCATGCTCATCCACCCCCCGTGATCCGTTCGAACGCGCCGACCAGCCCGATCGGATCGCTCTGTTCCACGGGAAACATCAGCGGATTGGTCAGCCCGGCGCCGGTGCAGAGCGGCAGCGGTTCGCGGGCACACAGCTCGCGGCCGCGCGCGAAGTGCGTGATGTTGGAGGAGACGTTGAGCCGGATCCGGGCGCGACCGTCCGTCCCGACGCCCATCGCGAGGTTCTCCATCATGACCGGGTACAGGTCGAGGAACTCGGCGAAGTCCTCGCGGTGCTCGGCGTACATCGCGGTGACCTCACGGGTCGCGTCGGTGGTGGCGGTGATGTCCTCGCCGCGCTCGGCGACGATCGTGTCCAGCTGGTCGAGGATCACGCGCAGATCGTCGGCCGGGGCGGCCACGTCGATCTGGTCCTGCCTGATCTGTCGGCCGAGGTCGTCGAGTCCCAGGACGAGATCCCGCATGGTCTGGTCGCGTCCCCCGGCGGCGTCCATGAGCACGGCGAGTTCGGTGATGATCGCGTCGAGGTCCTCGGCACGGTCGCCGCCCACGGCCGAGACCGTGGACAGGTTCCGGATCGCCCGGTTCAGGGTGCCGCCGCGCCCGTCGAGCGCCTCGGCGCCCCGGTCGAGGCCCTCGGCGATCTCCTCGGCGCCCGGCGCGAACGCCGAACTCAGCGTGTCGAGGCTGGAGACGAACTCGTCGAAGTCGAGCGGGGCGCGGGTGCGGTCCGCCGGGATGGTGCCGCCCTCCCCGAACGTGGGTCCGCCCTGGTACGCCGGGGTCAGCTCGACGAACCGGTCCGCGATGACCGCCGGGTTCATGACCAGCGCGCCGACGTCCTCGGGCAGCTCGGTGCCGGGGTCGAGCGTGAGGTGGACGCGCACCACGTCGCCCCTCGGTTCGACCTTCTCGACCAGCCCCACCTCGACGCCGACGATGCGCACCTGGGAGCCGACGTAGACGCCGTCGGCCGAGGCGAAATCCGCCGAGAGGCGGACGCGATCGTCGGTGCGCGCTCCGGACAGGAGGTAGATGAGGACGACGACGGCGACGACGACGACGACGACGACCGTCAGCACGGTAAGGACTCGTCTACGTGTCAGTTGCATCCGTCCATCACCCCCAGTGCACAGAGCGCGGAGTCCGGGATCGGCCCGGTGGGCGTCGCGACGTCGGTCCACGGGCCGTTTCCGGACGCGTCGGTGACGGCGCGGAGGCCGGGCGGCATGCGGGTGAGGACCTCGTCCATCACCTCGATGTTGCGCTGATAGGTCTCACTGATCGAGCGCATGTTCACCAGCAGCTGGTTCACGTCGTCGGACTCCTCCTGGAGCAGTGCGCTGACCCGGTCGGCCAGGTCCTCCAGCGAGGCGACCATCGCGCTGAGGGCCTCGCGGCGCTGGGTGAGCACGGTGACCAGCACGAGCGACTGGTCGGTGAGTGCGTTGATGCTCTGCTCCTGGGACACCAGCACCCCGGTGAGTTCGCGGGTCGTGGCGATCACCCGGGACATGCGGTCGTCGTCGCGCGCCATCAGGCCGAGCGCGGCGGAGATGTCGTCGATCGCCTCGCCGGTCGCCTCGGCGTCCTGGGGCAGGATGCTGTCCAGGTTGTCGATGAGTGCGCTCACCGCGTCGACGTCGATCCCGTCGGCGAGCTCGGTCACCGCGCCGCCCATGTCGTCGATCATGTAGGGCGATGTGGTCCGGGCGACCCCGATGCGCCTGTCCGACCCCAGGTCGCCACCGCCGGCGGGGACCACCTCGAGGAAACGGTTGCCGAGAATCGACTTGAAGCCGACCGTCGCGGTGCTGGCCTCGCCGAGGTCCTGCCCGCGGTCGAGGCGGAACCCCACCACGGCCAGGCTGCCGTCGGTCGACAGCGAGTCCACCCGGCCGCTCGGCACCCCGGCCACCAGGACCGGGTCGCCGGCCCGGAGGCCACCGGCGTTGTGGAACTCGGCCGAGTAGTACTCGGTGCGCAAAACGTACCAGAGACGGGGCAGGGCCATACTGGCTGCGAACAGGGCGACGACCAGCAGGATCGACGCGGCACCGACCAGCACGGTGTTCCCGCGACGCTCGTGGCGCGGGTCGCGGAACAGGTCCAGCAGGCTCTCCCGGAGCAGGGCGAGGGGTCTCATCGGCAGGCCTCCGAGTTCCGGTAGCCGAACAGGCTGGCCTCCCAGTCGCCCTGCTTCACCGTGAAGTTGCACATGTAGAGCGAGAGGAACCCGCCCTTCTGACCGATCGTGTTGACCTCACGGGCGAACACCGGGGCCTGCCGCAGCGCGGCATCGAACGCGGGGGTGTTGGGGATCCAGCCATCAGTGGTGTGGCGGGCCGCCTCGATGCTCGCCTGCAGGTCGGCGTCGGTCTCGTCCAGCATCGCGGCGAGTGTCGCCACGGAGCTGCCGCCGCGGTCGAGGAGTAGTGCCAGCTCCCGGCCGTCCCCGTCGGCGAGAGCGCCGGAGACCGTGTCGAGGCCGCGGATGAGCTCCTGGAGGTCCGCCCCTCGGTCGACGAGCGTGGAATTGAGCTCCTCGATGTTGTCGGCCAGACGGACGTACACGTCTTCGCGGCCCACGATGTCCCGGCTCAGCAGCGCGAGCCGCGCGAGCAGGACGTCCATCGCCCCGGGCTCGCCCTGGAACGCGGCCACGACTGTGGTCGACAGGGTGTTGACCTCCTCCGGGCTCACCGCCTCGAACAGCGGCTTGAACCCGTTGACCAGCGCGGTCAGATCCACCGGGTCAGTGGTCGCGTACAACGGGATCACGGAGTCCTCGGCGAGCTCGGCCGCGCCGCCCACCGCCGGCGCCCCGTCCGCGGTGGGGTCCAGCGACAGGTACCGGATCCCCAGCATGTCGCCGTAACGGACCGAGGCCTGCGCCC
Organism: Dietzia sp. NPDC055877; assembly: GCF_053615975.1. Lineage (NCBI taxonomy): Bacteria > Bacillati > Actinomycetota > Actinomycetes > Mycobacteriales > Dietziaceae > Dietzia > Dietzia sp. NPDC055877. The sequence goes on from NZ_JBSHCV010000001.1 coordinate 285,260, forward strand.
CGTCGGTGACGGGGTGCGAGCGCTCGACCTCGAAGTCGACCACCGCGATCACATCACCGTCCGGCCCGATCTCGCGCTTGACGCCCAGCACCTGACCCACGCGCACGCCGGCCACCGTGACCTCCGAGCCGTCGCCCAGGCCACCGACGTCGGTGAACTCGGCGCTGTAGGAGCGGGCGCCCCAGCCCACGGGAACGCGCAGCGTGTTGACCACGAGAATGGTGCACAGCACACCGATCAGGCAGTAGGCGAACAGTTTCAGGGCGGGCCACAGGCCCTTGCGTGAGGTCATCGGATCGCCACCTCAGTCCCCCGGACGAGAGGACCCAGCATCGTCCACGCCGCGGCCGCCGGATCCGCGGCCGGATCGGCGGGCGGCGGCACCGGCGTCCCGGGGTCCGTCGCCGCGGCTGCCTGGAGTTCGCGGAGGACCTCGCGCTCGCCGGCGGCGTTGACCGTGAGACCGGGATCGTGCTCGGTCGTTGGCGCGCCGGTACACGTCGACCCGGCCAGGCCGTGGTGACGCGGGCAGTCCTGCGGGCCGTAGGGCATCGGGTCGGCGAACGACGGCACGGCGGTGATGTTGAACCGCCCGGTAGAGAAGGCGGCCGCGCCGGCCTCGCCCATCGGCCGCATCGCGTACAGGGTGTTGATCACCCCGTGCGGATTGCGTGCGGTGTGGTCGAACACCACCCCGGTGTCGCCCACGAGCCGGATCGCGCCGGGGACGGTCCGGTCCGCCATGGCCGCACCCGACCCGGCGGCCGCGAGCCCGGCGTCGAGCAGTCGGCGCAGCGAACCCGGCCGGTCGAGGACGATCTGCGACAACCGCGTGGCCTCCTGCAGTGTCTCGAGGATCTGCGGCGTCGCGCCGGCCAGGTCCTCGGCGAGTGCGGCCAGTGCGGGCGAGGCCGCGGCCGCATTCTCCAGCGCCGGCGCCAGTTCGGCACCTGCACGGTCAGCGTCCTCGATGGTGCGACCCAGCATCTCGCCGCGGCCGTCCAGCGCGCGGGCGAGCGCGGTGAGCGTGATCTGCATCTTCTCCGGCTCGATCGCGACCAGCAGGTCGCTCGCGCGGGTGAACACGTCGTAGAGCAGCACCGCCTCATCGGAACCGTCGGCCGGAATCTGCTCGCCGTCGGTCACCGTGGCGCCGGTCGCGAAGGCTCGCGAGGTGGCGCCTTCCGGCACCGGAGGCGATACCAGATCCAGCCGGATGTCCCCGAACAGCGTCCGCGGCACGGCCCGCACCAGCACGTTCGAGGGAATGCGGTCGGCGAACTCGTCGCCGATGAGCATCTCGATGCGGGTGCCGGGCTCGGCGACGTCGTCGTCGTAATTCTTGTCGTTAGCTGCAGCGCCGCCGCCGGCGGCCCGGCCGTCGACGACGGCACCGCCCCTGGTCCCCTCCGACGCCCGGACGTCGCCCACCTTCACTCCCAGGTGGTAGACCGGCGCGTTCACCGCGATCCGGCCCGCGTCGGCCGGCAGCACCGACCACACCCTGGTCCCGGAGTCGAACATCCCCGCCCCGCGGCCCACGAGCAGCACCCCGACCACCACCGCCACGATCGTGAACACCACGCCGCGCAGGATCAACGTCCTCTGCGGGGTCGGCCCCGCCACCCGCCGCCTCACGTGATCCCCAGCGCCGGCACCTCGGGCACCAGGCCCCAGAGCGCGAAGGTCAGGACGATGTCGAGGAAGCCGATCGCCAGGATGGACGTCCGCAGCGCCCGTCCCGCCGCGCGGCCGACCCCCTCCGGACCGCCCGTGGCGTAGTAGCCGTAGCTGCAGTGCACCAGCACGATCACCGCCGCGAACACCACCGCCTTGACGAGCGAATAGAGCACGTCCTCGGGGCCGAGCGTGATGTTGAAGAAGTGGTCGTACGTGCCGGCCGAGCCGCCGTTGACGTAGACGACCACCACCCGGGTCGCGATGTAGGTGGCGACCAGGCCGATCGCGTACAGCGGCACGATGCAGATCATCGTGGCGATCAGGCGCGTGCCCGCCAGATACGGGATCGTGGGCACGGACATTGAGTCGAGCGCGTCGATCTCATCCGAGATCCGCATCGAGCCGAGTCTCGCGGTGAAGCCCGTGCCGACCTTCGCCGCGAGCGCGATCGAGGCCACCACCGGCGCGAGCTCGCGCGTGTTGGCCATCGCCGAGAGCATCCCCGACAGGGTGGTCATGCCGATCAGGTCGAGGCCGCGGTAGGTCTCGACGCCGACCATGATCGCCGCGACCGCCGACATCGCCAGCACGATCCCCACCGTGCCGCCGCCCGCGACCAGCGACTTGGAACCGAAGCCCACGTCCACGACCTCGCGGACAACCTGACCGCGGTAACGCACGAGCGCCGTGGGCAGGGACACCAGGACCTTGCCCGCGAACGTCACATGCCGGCCGACCTCGGCCATCGCCGTGCCGACACGGCCCACGCGCCCGGCGACGCGCGTCGCGCGTGCACGCTGCCACGCCGTGGTCTGCGCTACCCCGAATCCCCCCATGGCCCCCGCGCCCCTCTAGTACTTTCCGACCGAGGGCACCACGAGACCGTAGACCGCGGAGAAGACCGTGTTGATGACGAAGACCGTGACGAACGCCAGCACGACCGTCTCGTTGACCGCGTCCGCGACACCACTCGAGCCCCCGCTCGCGTGCAGCCCCTTGAACGTGGCGATGAGTGCGGAGACGATCGCGAAGGCGATCGACTTGATCATCGCCATCCACAGATCGGACGGTCGGCCGTACGCGCTCAACGTCTGTAGGAACGCGCCGGCCGACTCCCCCTGGCCGTACACCTGGTAGATCAGGCAGGCGACCACGCCCATGGCGGTGACCAACGCACACATCACCACCGCCACCAGGATCGTGGCGATCACCCGCGGCACGACCAGCCGCTCCACCACGTCGAGTCCCATGACCTCCATCGCCTCGACCTCCTCGCGGATGGTCCGCGACCCCAGGTCCGCGCAGATCGCCGAGCCCCCGACCCCGGCGAGCATGAGCGCACACACCAGGGCCGAGGCCTGGCCCACCACCACGAACGCCACCACGGCCCCCGCATAGCCGGCCGCCCCCAGTCGGCCGGCCATCTCCCCCACCGACACCGCGACGAGCACGCCCACCGGCAGCATGAGCAGCAGTGCCGGGATCGAGCAGACGCGCGCGATGAACAGTGCCTGGTCACGGGTCTCGGTCAACGAGAGCCGTCCGCGCGCCACCGTCTTCACGCACGCCAGCAGCGTGAACACCGAGAACCCGACGAGCGAGCCGACCTGGCCCGACAGGTCGGTGACCGGGCCGCGGCCGGTGGGCAGGTGGAAGGTCATGGGTCTACAGCCGGGTCAGACGCCGACGGTGCCGTGATCGGACCGGAGCGTGCCCTTGACGACCTTGCCGCTGGCGTTGCGGGGCAGCTCGTCGATGACCACCAGGTGCTTGGGGAGCTTGAAGCCGGCGAGCTTGTCGCGCAGCCACTCGGTGAGCTCCTCCAGTCGCAGGTCCGGGCCCTCCGAGTCGTTGAGCGCGACCACCGCGACCGGGACCTCGCCCCACTTGTCGTCCTTGCGGCCGATCACGGCGACCTCACGGATGCGCTCGTGGCCGGCGATGACGTTCTCCACCTCGGCGCAGTAGATGTTCTCACCGCCGGAGATCAGCATGTCCTTCTTGCGGTCCACCACGTAGACGAAGCCCTCGGGGTCCATGCGGACCAGGTCGCCGGAGTGGAACCAGCCGCCGTCGAAGGCCTCGGCGGTCTCGGACGGCTTGTTCCAGTAGCCGGACATGGTGGTGGGGCCGCGGTAGACGATCTCCCCGACCTCGCCGGGGGCGACGGGCTCACCGAAGCCGTCGACGACCCGGGCCTGGATCGTGGGGATGACCTTGCCGACGGAGCCGAGTTTGCGGATCGCGTCGTCGCCGTCGAGGGCGCAGGTGATGGGGCTCATCTCGGTCTGGCCGAAGACAGCGCAGTTGAGGGCGTCCGGGAACGTCTCCGACATCGCGCGCAGGATCGTGTCGGTCGACGGCGCGGCGCCCCAGGAGATGTTGCGCAAGACCAGGTTCCTCGGGCGGGCCTGCTGCTCGGCGCAGACGGCCTGCCACTGCACCGGCACCAGGAAGATGCTGGTGATCTGCTCCGCCTCGAGTGTGTCGAGGAGTGCGGCCGGGTCGAACGCCTGCAGCGGGTGGATCACGGTGGTCCCGCCGAGCTGGAGACTCGGGGCGATCGAGCCGAGCGCCGCGATGTGGAACATCGGGGCGGCGCACAGCGCCCGCCCCTCCTCGTCGAAGAGACGGAACACGCGGATGCACGTGAGCGCCTGGGCCGTCATGTTCTCGTAGGAGAGCATCGCGCCCTTGGGTCGACCCGTGGTGCCGGAGGTGTACATGATCAGCGAGGTCGCGTCCTCGGGGACGTCGACCGGCTCGTGGGGCGCGCCCTCCTCGGCGATCGCGTCCGCGTAGGTGGTCTGGGCGTCCACACCGCGCTCGCCCCCGATCACGATGTGCTCACCCGGCTCCTCGCCCTGGGCGCGGATGGCGCCGACCAGCGGGGCGAGCATGGCGTCGGTGACGACGACCTTCGGCGTGCAGTCGCTGACCAGGTAGGCGAGCTCGACCGGGGTGAGCCGGAAGTTCACCGGCACCGCGATGGCGCCGAGTTCGTTGATGCCCAGAACCGCCTCGATGAACTCGGGGTTGTTGAGCGTGATGAGCATGACCCGGTCGCCCTTGCCGACCCCGCGTCGCGCGAGCGCGTCGGCGAAGCGACCGCTGCGCTCGTCCAGCTGCTTCCACGTGGTGGTCTGGCCCATGAACCGCAGGGCCTCCCCGTCGGGGTTCATCTCGGCGTGGGTGCCCACCCACGTGTTCCAGGTGTTGCGCCGGGCGGCGTGGAGGTCCGCGATGGGGTCCGTGGCGGTGGTCATGGTCTCGGCCTTTCGTCGGTGCGGTGGGAGGGCGGAACGGTCGTGCGGTCAGGAGAAGTCGGGGCGTCGTTTCTCGAGGATCGAGGAGACGCCCTCGGCGAAGTCGGCGGACACCAGCAGCTCGCACTGGCCCTCGTGCTCGCGGGCCAGTGCGGCGTCGAGCTCGGCCAGGGTCGCGCCGGTGACGGACCGCTTGGTCAGCTCCAGGGCACGGCGCGGGCCGCGGGCCAGGCGGCGGGCGACCTTGGTGGCCGCGGCGCGCAGGTCCGCGGCGGGCAGCACCTCGACGGCCAGCCCGACGTCTTTCGCCTCCGCCGCCGACACGGCGTCGCCGCGCAGGAGCATCCGGGAGGCGACCGCCCGGCCGACCGACGCCGGCAGGAGCACGCTCGCACCGCCGTCGGGCATCAGGCCGATGTTGGTGAACGCCAGCAGCAGGTAGGCGTCGTCCGCCATGAGCATCAGGTCCGAGGCCAACGCGAGTGAGACCCCGACGCCGGCCGCGGGGCCGTTGACCGCCGCGATCACCGGCACCGGCGCGGTCAGCACCGCCCGCACGAGTGCGGCGGCACTGTCCATGGTCACCTCGGGCGTGGGGGCGTCGGCGCCGGCCTCCTTGATGGCCTGCAGATCGGCGCCGGTGGTGAAGGCGGCGCCCTCGCCGGCCAAGATGATCACACGGGTCGCGGGAACCGAGGAGTGTTCGGTGATGAGTTCGGTCAGCGCGGTGACCGTGTGGTGGTCGAGCGCGTTCATGCGGTCGGGCCGGTTGATGCTGATGGTGACCACGCCCAGGTCGTCCCGCTCGACCTTGACGGCGTCGTGTCCGGTGACGGTCATCGCGCTGCCTCCGTGGCCTCGACCATCCCGGCCAGGCGGGAGGTGATGATCTCCTCGGCCTCGCTCATCATGCGGTCGACGAGTTCGGCCGCGGTGGGGATGTCGTCGATCAGGCCCTGGCATTGTCCGGCGGTCCATATACCGGCGTCGAGATCGCCGTCCTCGAAGACCTTGCGCCCGCGGGCGCCGGCCACCAGGTGCTGAATGTCGGAGAACTCCGCACCCTCGGCCTCCTTGGCCACGACCTCTGCGGAGATCGCGTTGGCCGCCACTCGTGCGGTGTTGCGCAGCGTGCGGAAGATGAGCTTGGTGTCGAGCTCGGTGTTGGCGACGATCTGCTGTTTGACCGCCTCGTCGACCGGGGACTCGGCCGTGCACATGAACCGGGTGCCCATGTTGGCGCCGTCCGCGCCCAGGGCCAGCGCCGCGACCATTCCCCGGGCGTCGGCGATACCGCCGGAGGCCAGGATCGGGATGGTCAGCTTGGCCGCGGCGGCCGGGATGAGGACCAGGCCCGGCACGTCGTCCTCGCCGGGGTGGCCGGCGCACTCGAAGCCGTCGATCGACACCGCGTCCACGCCGAGCTGCTCGGCCTTGACCGCGTGCCGCACCGAGGTGCACTTGTGGATCACCTTGATGCCGGCCTCGTGGAACACCGGCAGGTGGTCCTTCGGATTGGATCCGGCGGTCTCGACGATCTTCACGCCCGATTCCACGATGGCCTGCCGGTACTCGGCGTAGGGCGGCGGAGTGATCGCGGGCAGGATCGTCAGGTTCACACCGAACGGCTGGTCGGTCATCTCCCGGCACCGGGCGATCTCGCGAACCAGGTCCTCCGGGGTGGGCTGCGTGAGCCCGGTGATGATGCCCAGCGCGCCGGCGTTGGACACCGCGGCCGCGAGCTCGGCGCGGCCGACCCACATCATCCCGCCCTGGACAATCGGATGACGGACCCCGAACTCCTCGGTGAAGCGGGTGCGGATCACGGCTGGACCTCCTCGTACGTGCCGCCGGAGGCGGCTTTGGAGCGCAGCGAGGCGGGCGGGGTGAACCGCTCGCCGTACCTCGCGGTGAGTTCCTCGGCGCGGGCGACGAATCCGGGCAGGCCGCCGGGGTACTGGTCCATGTAGCGGACGACGCCGCCGGTCCAGCCAGGAAAACCGATGCCGAGGATCGAGCCGACGTTGGCGTCGGTCGTGGTCTCGAGCACGCCCTCGTCCAGGCACTTGACCGTCTCGATCGCCTCGGCGAACAGCATGCGGTCGATCGCGTCCTGCAGCGGAATCTCGGCGTCGCCGCCGAACGCCTCGGCCAGACCTGGCCACAGTCCGGCGCGCTTGCCGTCGGAGTACTCGTAGAACCCGGCCCCGGACGAGCGGCCCTTGCGGTCGTACTCGTCGATCATCCGGTCGAGCACCTGGTCGGCAGGGTGGGCCGGAAGCGGTGTGCCCTCGGCCTCGGCGGCCTGCCGGGTCTCGTCCCGGATCTTGCGGGGCAGGGTCAGGGTGAGCTCGTCCATCAGGGCCAGGACGGGTGCCGGGTAGCCGGCCTGCGAGGAGGCCTGCTCGATGGTGGAGGCGGGAACGCCCTCGGCCAGCAGCGCCATGCCCTCGCCTGTGAAGGTGCCGATCACGCGGGAGGTGAAGAAGCCACGCGAGTCGTTGACGACGATCGGGGTCTTGGAGATCGCGGCGACCAGGGCCAGGGCCCGCCCGAGGGTGTCCTCGGAAGTCTCGGCGCCCTTGATGATCTCGACCAGCGGCATCTTGTCGACGGGTGAGAAGAAGTGCAGTCCGATGAAGTCGGCCGGCCGGTCCACGCCCTTCGCGAGCAGGGTGATGGGCAGGGTCGAGGTGTTCGAGCACAGGAGCGCGTCCGGCGCGATGTGCGGTGCGATCTCCGCGAACACCTGCTCCTTGACCTTCGGGTCCTCGAACACCGCCTCGATCACGGCCTGCGCACCATCGGCCGCGGCCGGGTCGGTGGTGGGCGTGATGCGGGCCAGCAGGGCGTCGCCCTTGGCCTGCGCCTTCTCCCGGGCCTGTCCCTCGGCGGCGCGGGAGACCGTCTTGGCCACGAGCTTCTCGGAGTAGCCCTTACCGCGCTCGGCGGCGGACTGGTCGATGTCCTTGAGGACCACCTGGATGCCGGCCTTGGCGCACACGTAGGCGATCGCGGCGCCCATCATGCCCGCGCCCAACACCACGACCTTGTCGATGGGCGCACGGTCGGCAGAGCCGTATTTCTTGGCCAGGCCGTTGGCCTTCTGCAGGTCGAAGAAGAACGCCCGGATCATGTTCTTGGCGGTCTGCCCGGTGGCCAGCTCGGCGAAGTAGCGGGCCTCGACCTTGGACGCGGTGTCGAAATCCAGGCCGGCACCCTCGACGGCCGCCGACATGATGGCCACCGGCGCGGGGTACGGCGCGCCCTTGAGCTGCTTACGCAGCATCGCCGGGAAGGCGGGCAGGTTGGCCGCGAGCGCCGGGCTCGACGGAGTTCCGCCGGGCATGCGGTAACCCTTGCGGTCCCAGGGCTGGGTCGCGGCCTCCGCATCGTCTGCGTTGGCGGCGATCCACGCCTTGGCGGCCGGCACCAGATCCCCGGGGCCCGCGACGAGCTCGTCGACCAGGCCCATCTCCAAGGCCTGGCCGGGCCGCATGCGCTTGCCCTCCAGCAGAACTCCCATGAGCGCATTGGCCACGCCCAGCATGCGGACGGTGCGGACGATCCCGCCGCCGCCGGGCAGCAGGCCCAGGCCCACCTCGGGCAGGCCGAGCTGCACGGCCGGGGAGTCCACGACGATGCGGTGGTGCGAGGCCAGCGCGATCTCCAGGCCCCCGCCCAACGCGGCGCCGTTGATGGCGGCCACCACCGGCTTGCCCAGGGTCTCCAGGCGCCGAAGCGGGGCCTTGGCCCGCTCGACGGTCTCGATCGCCGCGTCCGCGCCGTCAGCGGGGATCGACAGGATGTCGCCGAGGTCGCCCCCGGCGAAGAAGGTCTTCTTGGCCGAGGTGAGCACGACCCCGGTGATGTCGTCGGACTCGGACTCGAGTCGGTCGACGGCGGCCTCCATGGAGGCCAGGTAGTCGGCGTTCATGGTGTTGGCGCTCTGGTCCGGGTCGTCCATGGTCAGGACGACGACGCCATCGGCGTCGCGCTCATACTGGATGGTGTTGGTGAAATCGCTGCTCATGAGAGGTTTTCTCGTCCTTGTCAGGTATGCGGCCGGCGCGGGGTCTAGAGACGTTCGATGACAGTGGCGATGCCCATACCGGCGCCCACGCACAGGGTCGCCAGGGCGTAACGGGCATCGCGGCGTTCGAGCTCGTCCAGCGCGGTGCCGAGGATCATCGCGCCAGTGGCGCCGAGCGGGTGGCCCATGGCGATCGCGCCGCCGTTGACGTTGATCTTCTCCATCGGGACATCGAGGTCCTTGGCGAACTTCATCGGGACCGCGGCGAACGCCTCGTTGACCTCGAACAGGTCGATGTCGTCGATCGTCAGACCCGCCTTGGCCAACGCCTTGCGCGCGGCCGGCGTCGGCCCGGTCAGCATGATGGTCGGCTCCGAGCCGATCACGGCCGCCGAGATGATCCGGGCGCGCGGGGTCAGGCCGTTGCGCTCGCCGGCGGCGGCGTTGCCGATCAGCATCGCCGTGGCGCCGTCGACGATGCCCGACGAGTTACCGGCGTGGTGGACGTGGTCGATCTTCTCCACCGCGTGGTACTTCTGCAGCGCCACGGCGTCGAACCCCGCCTGCTCACCGAGCGCGGCGAACGAGGGCTTCAGGGACGCCAGGTCGTCCGCGGTGGTACCGCGGCGGATGTGCTCGTCATGGTCGAGCATGACCTGCCCGGCCAGGTCCACCACGGGGATCACCGAGCGCGCGAACCGGCCGTCGTCCCAGGCCGCGGAGGCGAGCTCTTGCGAGCGGGCGGCGAACTCGTCCACGTCACGGCGGCCGAAACCCTCGATCGTGGCGATCAAGTCGGCGCCGATGCCCTGCGGGACGAACGACGTGGAGTAGTTGACGCGCGGGTTCTGCGCCCACGCGCCACCGTCGGAACCCATCGGCACGCGCGACATCGACTCGACGCCGCCGGCGATCACCAGGTCCTCCCAACCGGCGCGGACCTTCTGCGCGGCCAGGTTGACCGCCTCCAGGCCCGAGGCACAGAAGCGGTTCTCCTGGACGCCGGCCACGGTCTCCGGCAGCCCGGCGGCGATCGCCGCGATCCGCGGCAGCACCGCACCCTGCTCACCGACCGGGCCGACGATGCCCATGACCACGTCCTCGATCTGCGCCGGATCAAGGCTGGCGTTGCGCTCCACCAGGGACTGCAGCACTCCGACCGCGAGATCGATCGGCGCGACGCTGTGGAGCGAACCGCTGGACTTGCCCCGTCCGCGGGGCGTGCGCACCGCGTCGTAGATGAAGGCCTCGGGCACTGACATGGGTGGGAGTTCCCTTCCGCGTTTGCTTGTGGAATTAACTGTCGCCGGAGCACCGACTACGTAGATTCGATCACATATATCTGTGAATTGGGGTTTACTATGGCCACTGTAACCGCTGTTGTCAAGATCACACCCCGCTTCCGACCAACCCGAGAGCCGAGCCTTCGTGACCTCCTCGCCCACGCATCCCGAGACGCCGATCGCGTCGCTCTGTGCGCCCGATGAGGGCTCTCGACGTGCGGATATAGCGCTGGTGGCTGCCGACGAGTTCACCCGTCGCGGGTATCACTCCACGCGGGTCGAGCACATCGCCGAGCGACTCGCGGTCACTCCCGGCGCGCTCTACCGGCACGTGCCGGGGAAGTACGAGATGTTCCGCGATGCCGTCGCCACCCTGGCCCTGGCACTCGAGGCGGCCTCCGAACCCACGGTCGCGGCAGCCGTATCCGGCCCCGACACGCCACCGACCCTCGAGGAGATGGTCGCGTCCATCACGCGCACCACGCTGGGCCACCGGTCGCGGGCGGCGCTGTATCGCTGGCAGGGGCGCTACCTCACGCCCGAGGATCGCGCCGCGGTGCTCGAGGTCGACGCCCACGTGCGGCGCCGGCTCGCCGACGCCGTTCGGGGACGACGACGAGACGGCCACCCGGCCGGCGCGAGCTCGGCAGCTGCGGCGATCCTCTCGTGTATCGCCTCGCTCGGCCATCATCGGATCGAGCTGGCCGACGCCGACGCGGTCGCGCTCATGACCTCGATCGCCGACGACCTCGCGACGGTGGCCCCGCCGCAGCGCCCCGGCAGCAACGGGGGCGGCAGTGCCAGCACCCGCAGCACCAGCGGCGGCAGCAGCGGGAGCAGCGGCGGGAGCAGCGGTCTGCGCTCCAGCAGCGGCAGCGGCGGGAGCACCGGTCTGCGCTCCGGCGGCGGCAGTGTCCCTCGTCTTCGCGGGGGCGCGGCGACCCGCGAAGGTGCCATCACCGCCGCGATCGCCAGGTTCCATTCGTCGGGCTACGACAGTGTGTCGATGGAGTCGATCGGCGCCGATGTCGGCGTCGCCGCGTCCGCGCTCTACCGACATTTCCCCGGTAAGTCGGCGCTGTTGACCGCTGCCGTGAACCGGACCGCCACGCTGGTGGAGGGGCTGCTGGACAGTCACGCCGCGCTGAACAGTGCCGAGACCGACCCCGCCGACGCCCTCACCGACATGCTCGACGCGTACGTGTCGATCGCGTTCTCCCACGGGCCCGACCTGATGCTCTACCACTCGGAGCTGGGGGCGATCGACGCCGAGGACCGGCATCAACTGCGCCGCTCCCAACGTCGGCAGCTCGACCGGTGGGCGCGGCTCGTCCGCGACGCGGGGACACCCGGCAGCAGCGTCCCGGTGGATGCGCGTGACGACGCGACGGCCCGCGTGCGGGTCCACGCGGCCCTCGCGGTGGTGCTCGACGGCGGCCAGGGAACCGGTTTCGATCCGGCTGCCGCACCACGATTCGGCCAACTCGCCGGAACCGTGCTCCTCCCCCGTTGATCACCCACGCCGAACTCCTGACCGGCGCAACGAGAAGAGGGTTCCGCACACCATTCTCTCGGACGTCGTGTGCGGAACCCTCTTGTCGATGTGACCGCCGGGCCGGCGGCCGGGCCGGCGGCCGGGGCGGCGGCCGGGGCGGCTTCGGACCGAAGCCTGCTTCTCACCGGCAGCGGCGCGCCACGCCGGCCGACGGGCGATCAGGCGAGGGGCGTGACGGCCCCGCGTGAGTAGCGGGTGATCTGCCGGCGGATCCGGTGGTAGCCGCGGCGCTCCAGGGCATGCCGCGCCTTCGGCGACACCAGCGCGGCCCCGTGGGCGGCCAGGTTGGCCGGGATGAGCAGCGCCGGATACCACGGCACGGCCGGCCGCTGCCCCAACTCACGCATCCCGGCGGGGCCGTTGAGGTAGGTCGCCGTGGCCCGGTGGCGGGCCACGTCCAGCCGCCGACGAAGCGTCGGCAGGCGCGGGAAATCCGTGTGCCCGTACGAGTCCAGCAGCGCCCGGCCCAGGATCACCGAATTCTGGTCGGGCGGCGGGGACGTGCGCAGGAAGTGGTACATGTCCCGCAACGCACGCCGGGGAGTGTCATGCAGGAAGTCCTCATCGACCCCCATGACCCACCCCATCCAGCGCCACAGGTGCAGGACCGCGCGGGCGTCGGACGGCGTGTGCGGGATGCCCAGCACGAGCGTGCCCAGCAGGAACGTGGCTGAGAACAGACCGTTGGTGGCCGCCATGTCGGCCTGGTTGATGGGCTGGCCCTTGGCCGCCACGTCCCATCCCTTGTCGAGCATCGCCCGATTGACGCGCGCGTGCATGAGACGCACGTGCACGGTGGTCTCCCAGCCGGGACTGCCCGGCCGCCAGCCGTCGGGCGCCACGACCGCGTGCCACCAGGCCATGGTCTCTGCGACCCGCTTCGCGGTGCCCTCCCCCGTGAGGCGCCCCGTCGAGGCGAGCACCTCGGTGGTCGCCGCCGGCCGGTAGCCGCCCAGCAAGGCCAGGTCGCCCAGCACGTCCTGACCGGTCAGCCCGGCCCGGAGGCAGACCCGAGCCCCCCGGTCGGCGAGCTCGGGGTCCAGCCAGTCCGGCAGCTCGGTGACCGCGCGCACGAAGACCGCGACCTCGTCCGGCTCCCCCGCCGGCGCCGCCTCGCCGGACACCGCCGCGTGCAGAGCCGCCCGCACCCGGGCCATCGTGGTGTCACCACGGGAGATCGACTCGAGCACCGCATCGGCCACCGGATCACCGGAGCCCAGCGCCTCGGCGATCCGGGCCCGCTCGGCCGGCGTGGGCCCCGATCGCACGTCGGCGAACGGCCGGAGCAGCAGCGCCGCCCGGGCGCCCCACCGCTCGTCGGCGGCGAACCGGTCCGGAGCACCGAGCGGCCGGGCCGGCGCCGCGTCCGTGGTCACGCCACCTCCCCCTCGGGCGCTCCTCCCCCGGATCCGTCCACCGAAGTATCGTTTCGGTCGGCCGCCATCCCGTGGGGGACCGGGCACCCGCCGCCCGCCATCCGATCCCGGGGCGTGATGGGGTGCGCCCCGAGGTCCGCAGGCCGGTATCCGGTCGGGTAACCGGGATAGGTCCGGTTCTCCGTGCCCTCCGTGCCGTACGCCTTACGGCGGACCGGGAACCAGCGGATGAGGCGCGACCGCAGGCGGATCGCCGCGTAGGCGGCTCCACGTAGCCGCGGCGCCGGCGCCGGGAAGCCGAACGCCCGCGCCATGTCGTCGTCGATGAGCGACTGCACGGCCTTGCGGACCAGGGGCCGCACCGATTGCGGGTACCACGCGCACATGAGGTCGAGCGTGTAGTTGCCGATCTCGTTGTTGGTGTCCGCGTAGCGGAACACCCGGGCCTCGTAGGCGTCCCGCCAGCGCCGGAACTCGCCCATGTCCTCCGGGATGTCGGCGATGTTCATCCGCTGCCCGACCCCGCGATAGAAGTGGAACGCGGCCAGCCGCTCGTTCGGGTGCAGCCGGCGCCAGCCGTTGGCGTCGATCCACTCGAGCGGCTCGTAGATGAACGTCGACAGGACGTACAGCATGTCGTCGTTCGTGATGTCGTACATCGCGTGCTGCCGGTTGATCACCCGCAGCGACTCCCTGCCGCGCGTCGAATCGACACCGTGCTCCACGAGTTCGGCCATGAGCAGCGCCGTGTCGTCGTACCGCTGCTGCGGTGCCTCCCGGAAGTTGCCCGCCGCGGCCAGCACCGCCGAGACCGACGGCACGCAGTACGTGCGGTACAGCGCCAGCTCGAGCGCCCGCTGGTAGTCCCACGGGAACTCGTATGCGGCGGTGATGCGGTGGATCTCGGCCGCGTCCGTCACCGGGTCGAGCGACGCGATGAGATCGCGCCAGTACCAGCGGCCCGGCTTGAACGGCACGCTGGCCGTGAGCGGATGCGCCCTGTCCGCGTCGGGGACCATGTCCACCGGGATCGGACCGAACACCCCGGGGACCGTCTGCTGCCGGGTGTCGGCCGACGACGGCGACGGCTTCGTCGTCGTCGACACATCCCCGGTCGTACCTGGCGTGGTCGCGGTCATGCCTGGATCACATCTTTCCCTGGACGTTGGTGAGCATCCACTTGACGATCTTGATGTCCCGCGGCTTGCGGGTCATCGTCATGAGATTGAGCGGGGCGGCGAACTTCTCGACCGTGATCGAGCGCGGGCGGGAGAACTCCCGCAACCCGTCGGCGCCGTGGATCCGGCCGAAGCCCGACTCGCCCGAGCCACCGAACGGCAGGGCCGCGATGCCGGCGAACGCGAGGAACGAGTTGATCGAGACCATGCCGGCATCGACCTTCTCCGCGAGTGCGAGTCCACGCTTGCGGTCCTTGGTGAAGATCGCGCTGCCCAGGCCGTAGTTGACGGCGTTGGCCTTCTCGACGCCCTCCTCCAGGTCGCGCACCTTGTTGATGGTCACGGTCGGGCCGAAGGTCTCCTCGGTGATGGCGGTCGAGTCCTCCGGCACGTCGACCAGCACGACCGGCTCGACGATCCGGTCGCCCACCGACTCCTCGCCACCGACCACGGCCCTGCCGCCGCGGGCGATCGCGTCCTTGACGTGGCGGCGGATGATGTCGACCTGCGAGGGCATGGTCATGGGACCGTAGCTCGAGCTGATCGAGGTGCCGGGCGACAGGGCGCGGACCTTCGCGGCGAACTTGTGGACGAACGCCTCGTGGACGTCCTCGTGCACGTAGATCCGCTCGACGCCGGCGCAGGTCTGGCCCGCGTTGCCCATGGCGCCGAAGACGGTCTGATCCACAGCGGCGTCGAGATTCGCGTCCTTGTCGATGAGTACCGCGTCCTTGCCGCCGCCCTCGATGACGACCGGGGTGAGGGTCTCGGCGCACGCGGCCATGACCTTGCGGCCCGTCGCGGCGGAACCGGTGAAGGCCAGCTTGTCGACGCCCGCCCTGCACAGTGCGGCGCCGGTCGAGCCGTCACCGGTGATGGTCTGGATGAGCGGCTGGGAGGCGCCGAGAGAATCCCAGACCTCGGCGAGCCACACGCCGACACCCGGCGTGAACTCGCTGGGCTTGAACACGACCGCGTTACCGGCGGCCATGGCGTAGGACAGCGTGCCCATCGGGGTGAAGACCGGGTAATTCCACGGGCCGATCGCCCCCACCACGCCGAACGGCTGGTACTCGACGTACGCGGACTGGTTGCTCATGAGCAGACCGGCCGAGACGGAGCGACGACGAAGGACCTTGTTGGCGTTCTTGGCGGCCCACTCCAGGTGGCCGACCGCGAGCAACACCTCGAGGGTCGCGTCCTCGTCCGGCTTCCCGGTCTCGGCGGAGATCAGCGCGGCCAGCTCGGCCGCGCGAGAGGAGATCGCACGCTTGTACTCCAGCAACCATTCTCGCCGACCACGCGGCCCCTGCGTCGCCCACCACGCGGCGGCGGCGCGGGCTCGCTCCACGGCGAGGGCGACCTCCTCCGGGCCGGCGATCGGGTATTCCGCGAGGACCGTGCCGTCGCGCGGGTCCAGGCTGGCGAAGGTGGGGCCGGTCTTGCTCGGCTCGGTGGTGGTCATCGGAAGCCTCCCGTTTCAGATCACATATATTTGATGTAGCGTACGGTGATACCGGCCACAGTAGTCGACTGCGACCGTTCCCGACACCCCTACAGCAAGGAAAGAGGCTCGACGTGTTCGACATCCTCACCGAAGAGCAGCGTGACTTCGCCAAGTCGATCGACGACTTCTGTGCCCGCGAGGTCGGCAGCGTCGAGAAGCGTGCCGAGCTGACCATGGAGGGTGGCACCCACTCTCCCGAGATCTACGCCAAGATGGCCGAACTCGGCTGGCTCGGCCTGACCATCCCCGAGGAGTACGGCGGCTCCGCCGCCGGCGCGGTCGAACTCTGCCTCCTCCTCGAGCACTCGCTCAAGGGCCTGGCCCCCATCGGCGGCATCGGCCCCACCCTGATCACCGCCGCCGCCTACGAGAAGTTCGGTAACGAAGAACAGCGCAAGCGCGCCCTCGAGCTCACAGTGGGCGGCGGCACCCTGTCGATCTCGATGTCCGAGCCCGGCGCCGGCTCCGACGTGGCCGCGCTGCGCTGCAAGGCCGAGCGCGACGGCGACGAGTGGGTGATCAACGGCCAGAAGACCTGGTGCTCCAACGCCCACTTCGCCGACCGCATCCTGCTGGTCGCCCGCACCGACTCGTCGGGCAGGAAGCACGAGGGAATCACGATGTTCGACGTGCCGGCCGACATCGAGGGCCTGCAGATCACCGGCATCGACACCATGGGCGGCAAGGAGGTCAACGACCTCTACTTCACCGACGTCCGCCTGCCGGCCGACGCGGTGGTCGGCGAGGTCGGCGGCGGCTGGCAGCAGCTCATGACCGGCCTCAACACCGAGCGCCTCATCCTGGCCGCCATGCAGCTCGGCGTGGCCCAGCGTGCGTTCGACGACTGCCTGAACTTCATCAAGGAGCGCGAGCAGTTCGGCCGCCCCGTCGGCTCCTTCCAGGTGATCCGCCACCGCATGGCCGACCTGGCCACCGAGATCGAGGCCACCCGCCTGCTCGTCTACGCGGTGGCCAGGAAGGTCGACGAGTCGGACCCCGACGCCCTCTTCCCGCGCGAGGCGTCCATGGTCAAGCTCAAGGCCACCGAGCTGAGCAAGCGCGTCACCCTCGAGTGCATGCAGTCGATGGGCGGCTACGGCTACGCCACCGAGTACGGCATGGAGCGTCTCGTCCGCCAGGCCGTGGTCTCGCCGATCTACGGCGGCACCAATGAGGTCCAGCGCGACATCATCGGAAAGACGTACGGCCTGTGAGCGCGGCCGAGCTCACCGAGATCCGCAACCTCGAGACCGTCCCCTCCGAGCGGGTCTCCGCCCTGTGGGACGCCCTCGAGCCGGCCCGCGTCGAGGAGATCGCCGGCAGCCGCTGGCGCGGCACCGGCCTGGACACCGGGCACCAGATGTTCAGCATGCTCGGCCAGATGCGCTGGTGGGGCAAGGACTTCACCGACGCACGCAAGGTCGACCCCATCCTCGTGACCGACGACTCCGGGGACGTCGTTCCCGATACGTCGGCGACAGGCGGCGGCGGGGCCTCGCTGTGGGAGGTCTCGTTCCGCGGACGGCCGACCGCCTCCATGGTGTACGACCGGCTGCCGGTGATCGACCACTTCGTCGTCGTCGACACCGACGCCTCCGGGCGACCCACCACCCTCCTGGCCGTGATGAACGGGCGCGGCACCGTCTCCGACGGCGAGCACTTCTGGTTTGTCCTCGACCGCGAGGGCTGAACCCGGGCGCGTGGTGCGGAGCACGGATGCGCGCTCCGCCCACCGCCCGCACAATGGGACCATGAGCGCCACCGCCGAACGCCCGGTCCGCATCGCCGTCCAGCTCCAACCGCAGCACGCCCCCGACTATCGCCTGCTGCGCGACGCCGTCCGCAGGTCCGAGGACGCGGGTGTGGACGTGGTGTTCAACTGGGACCACTTCTACCCGCTGTACGGCGACCCCGACGGCGCCCACTTCGAGTGCTGGACCATGCTCGCCGCCTGGGCGGAGCAGACCGAGCGGGTCGAGATCGGCGCCCTGGTGACCTGCAACAGCTACCGCAATCCCGACCTGCTCGCCGACATGGCCCGCACCGTCGACCACATCTCGGGCGGGCGGCTCATCCTGGGGCTCGGCAGCGGATGGTTCGAGCGCGACTACACCGAGTACGGGTACGAGTTCGGCACGAAGGGCTCGCGGCTGGACGCGCTCGGCGACTCGCTGGAGCGCATCGAGAACCGACTGGCCCGGCTGACCCCCGCGCCCACGCGCGACATCCCGGTGCTGCTCGGCGGCGGCGGGGAGCGCAAGACGCTCCGGCACGTCGCGCGGCACGCCGACATCTGGCACTCGTTCGTGGACGTGGAGACCTACCGCCACAAGTCCGCGGTACTCGCCGCGCACTGCGCTGACGTGGGCCGCGACCCAGCCGAGATCGAACGCTCCACCGAGATCGGCGGTGCCGAGTCACCGGATGCGGCGCGACGGACGGCGGAGGCGCTGCATGCCGAGGGCATCACGTTGTTCACCGTGGGCGTCGACGGGCCCGACTACCCGCTCGAGCTGGTCGAGTCACTGGTGGCCTGGCGCGACGGGCGCTGAGGCGGACGCTGAAGAACACTCCTGCGGGGCTCGCCCGGGAGGAGGGCGCCCGCCGGCCGCGGCTCAGGGGCCCTTGACCGCGCGGTCCGCCCGACGCCACGCGCGGAAGTTGAGCCACGACAGGACGAGCATCAGCACGAGCACGAACGAGGCCAGTGCTGACGGCCTTCCGGTGACGATCAGCCCGACGGCGTTGACCACCGCCAGCACGGTGAAGAAGCCGACGAACCCGCCGAGCACCTCCAGCCGCTGACGGGTGCCCAGCGCGTCCGATCCGGAACGGGCCACCGCCGGGTCAGCTCTTCAGGCCGCCGGCGGTGAGACCGGAGACGATGCGCCGCTGGAAGATCAGCACCATGATCACCAGCGGGACGGTCACCAGGGCGCCGGCCGCCATGATCGCCGCGTACGGCTGGGTGAACGGGTCGTTGCCCGCGAAGCGGGCGATCGCCACGGTCACCGGCTCGGTCGACTGGTTCGACAGCTGGCTCGACAGCATGAACTCGTTCCACGTCATGATGAACGCGAGGATCGCTGTGGTGAACAGGGCCGGCGCGGCCAGCGGCAGGATGATCTTGACGAACGCCTGCCCGCGGGTGGCACCGTCGACGCGCGCGGCCTCCTCGAGCTCCCACGGCAGGTCGTTGAAGAACGACGTGAGCGTGTAGATCGTGAGCGGGAGCGCGAACGAGATGTTGGGGATGATCATCGCCTGGTAGCTGCCGATCCAGCCGATATCTGTGAACAGCTGGAACAGCGGGGTCACCAGGGCGACGCCCGGGAACATCGACGCCGCGAGAATCACGCCGGTCACCATGAACTTGCCGCGGAAATCCACGCGGGCCAGCGCGTAGGCGGCGAACACGCCGAAGGTGATCGCCGCGGCCGTGGTGACGACACTGATGAGGACCGAGTTGCCGATCGCCGCCAGGAAATCGTTGCCACCGCTCGTGTCGAGGGCCTGCTTGAAGTTGTCGAGCGTCAGGTGCGTCGGCAGCGGGTTCTGCGAGAACGTGTGCACGTTGTCCCGGAATGCGGTGACGACCATCCAGTAGAACGGCGCGAGACCCCAGACCAGGATGAACAGTGCACCCAGGTAGGTGCGGATCTGCGGCCAGAGCGGGGGCCTGGGCGCCTTGAGGGACGGGCGGGCGGAGTCGGGCCGGCCGCCGGGTCGGGATCCCGGACCGGAACCGGCCGGGGCGGTGGGTGCGCTCACCGGATCTCCTCCTTCTTGCCGGTGCGGTCTTCGACCACGTTCGCCCCGAGCCACTTCACCATGACGAACGCCACCGCGAAGATGAGCAGGAACACCAAGGTGGACAACGCGGACGCGCTGTTGAATGCGCCGGTTCTCATCTGATTGACCACGAGCTGCGAGATGGTGGCCGTGGGCGAGCTCGAGTTGGCGCTGATGAGGATCACCGGCAGGTCGTACATGCGCAGCGCATCGAGGGTGCGGAACAGGACCGCCACCATGAGCGCCGGCCGGACCAGCGGCAGGGTGATCCTGGTGAACTGCTGCCACTTGGAGGCGCCGTCCACGCGGGCCGCCTCGTAGACGTCGCGGGGGATCATCTGCAGGCCGGCGAGGATGAGCAGCGCCATGAACGGCGTGGTCTTCCACACGTCGGCGACGATCACGGCGACCTTCGAGTAGAAGGGGTCGGTGGTCCAGGCGATGTCGCGGCCGAGAATCGAGTTGACGATCCCGTTGGGCGAGAAGATGAACGCCCACAGCTTGGCCGTGACTGCGGTGGGGATGGCCCAGGGCACCAGCACCGCGGCCCGCAACAGGGCGCGGCCCCAGATGTTGCGACCCATGACCACGGCCATCCAGAAGCCGAGCGCCGTCTCGATCGACACGGTCACCACGGTGAACATCGCCGTGTTGCGCATGGCGGGCCAGAAGTCGGTGGCGATGTTGCCGGGGGCGCACGGGACGGAGTCGCCACTGTTGCTGGTGCACGTCTGGGTGAGCCAGTAGATGTAGTGCTGGAGAGTGCCGAACGTCCCCGCCTCGAACTTGCCGGTCGCGGGATTGAGACCGGCATCGCCGACGAACGACAGATAGACGGCCCGCACGATCGGGTAGCCGATGATGACGGCGAGGATGACCAGCGGCGGCCCGACCATCCACAGTGGGCGCCAGTCGAACTTCTTCTTGACGAGCGCCGGCGGCTCGGCCGCCTTCGGCTCAACGCCTGGCGGGGAGGCCGGGGCCGTCGAGGCCTCCGGTCGCTGGGCTGTCATCGGCCCTCCTGGTTTCGGTGGTGCGAGGAGTGGTACGGCACAAGGTGCGGCTGTGGCGCCTGGAACTAGGTGCGGGAGCCGACGCCCCCGACGACGAACCGGCCGGCACACGGGATCGTATACCCGCGCACCGGCCGGTCGACGGCGGTACGGCGATGAGTCCGGGAGTTCGAAGGTCTCCCCCTCACCTCAGCCGCGAACTCTCAGTTCCCGGCCTGCTGGATGGCCGCGGCCATATCGGTCGTTGCCTGGTCGACGGACTTCTCGTTCTTGAGTGCTGCGTGGGTGTTGTCCTGCACAGCCTTGGACACCGCCGGGTAGAACGGGGTCACGGGGCGGGGCTTGGCGTTCTCCAGCGCGACCTTCAGCGCGGTCATGTACGGGAACTCGGCCTGCAGGTCCGCATTGTCATAGATCGAGGCCAGCACCGGCGGGAACGAGGCCTGGGCGAAGCCCATCTGGACCTCTTCGCTGATGATGTACTGGACGAAGTCCACAGCGGTGGCCTTGTTCTCCGAGAAGACGCTGATGGCGTTGTTGTAGCCACCCAGGGTGGAGGCACCTGCGCCGTCCGGGCCGAGGATCGGCGCGACGTCGAAGTTCTCGGCGACCTCGGGCTGCCCCTCGGTCAGCGCCTTGTCGTACATGTACGGCCAGTTGTAGGAGTACATGGTCTCGCCGGCGAGGAAGCCGAGAGCGGTCTCCTCCTCGGAGAAGGAGTCGGTCTTCTTGGCGATCACGTCGGACTGGTAGCCGTCGACGAGGGCCTGGAGTCCGGCGCGCGACTGCTCGGACTCGACCTCGGGGGTCGAACCGTCCTCGCCCACGATGGCGCCGCCCCAGCTGTTGATGAACTGGCTGGCGGCCACCGTGGTCTGCTCGCCGAGATTGAGCGGCATCTGCAGGCAGTCGACGTTGGCCTCGAACGCAGCGATGCACGAGTCGACCAGGGCCTGCCAGTTGGCCGGGGCCTCGGGCTGCATGTCGGTGCGGTAGTACAGCAGCTGCGCGTTGGTGTTCTGCGGGACCGCGTAGAGCGTGCCGTTGTAGGTGGCCGACTCGACGGCGGCCGGGAGGAGGCCGGAGGTGTCGACGGCGGTGTCGCCCTCGATCGGCTGGATCCAGTCGTTCGCCGCGAAGTGGGCGGTGTCGGTGATGTCCAGGGCGAACACGTCGTACTCGCCGCTCTTGGCCTGAAGGGACTGGACCAGCGTGTCACGCTGACCGTCCTGGTCACCGGGCAGCTCGTGGAGGGTGACCTCCTCGTCGGGGTGCTCGGCGTTCCACTGCTCGATGAACGGCTTCAGTGTCTCGACGTCGTTCTTACCCATCGCGAACTTGATGGGACCGCGCGACTCGACACCGGCGGTGGTGTCCTCGCTCGCCGACGTGTCGCCGCCGTCGTCGCTCGAACATGCGGTCACGGAGAGCGCGACGATCGAGGCGATCGCAGCACCCTTGAAAATCCTGCCGAATCCGGCCATGAATCCAACTCCTGTCATCGACCCGCGCGAGGACGACCAGTGGCCGCACTCACAATGTCTTCAGGAACCCTATCCCAGCGCCGCCCGCACCTCGCCCCGCTTGTCACACCCGCATCAGGTCGCTACCTAAACGTGACCTTCGGCGCCGCGGCAAGCGCAGCTAGTTAGGTTAGCCTCACCATATGTCAACCAGAAGGATCAAGCCCGGCGCCGCCGTCACCGTCCCCGTTACCCTCACCGCCCGAGAACTGATCAGTCCGTCCTTCGTGCGGCTGACCGTGACCGGCGAGGCCCTGGCCGACTACCGCCCCATGGGCGCGGACCAGTGGTTCCGCCTGTTCCTGCCGACCGAAGGTGCCGGCGGGTCCGCTGAACCGAAGACGCTGCCGGACATGAGCATCCGCAGCATGGCCGCCTACACGCTCACCCCGCCCTCGCGTCGGCCGCTCATCCGCAACTACACGACCGCCGGGTACCGACCCGCCGACCCGGCAGCGGGACGGGCCACCGCCGAGCTCGACTTCGACGTGTATGTGGACGACTCCCACTCCGGCCCGGGTCTGACCTGGGCGCGCGAGGCGGCGATCGGCTCCCCTGCCGCGATACTCGACGAGGGACGCCTCTACGCACCGCCGGTCGGGTCCACGGCCGAACTACTGGTCGGCGACGAATCCGCACTGCCCGCGATCGCCGGCATCCTGGACCAGGCCCCGCCGGCCCTGAGCGGGCTCGTCGTCGTCGAGGTCAGAGACCCTCGCGACATCCGCGATCTACCCCGACCCGTGGGGGTCGAGGTCGTGTGGAAACAACGGGGCGACGACGACGAGCCCGGCGCCCGCGCGACCGATGAGGTCCGGCGGCGCGGCGCCCCGGTCGACCTCACCTATGCCTATCTCGCCGGCCCGTCGTCCATGGTGACCGGCCTCCGCCGGTTCCTGGTCAGGGAATGCGGCGTCGCCAAGGACATCGTGACGTTCACCGGCTACTGGCGGTGACACCGGAGAACGCACTCAGCCCATCCGCGCGGTGAGACCCCTGCGCAGCTGATACTCAGCGCAGGCGGTCACCCGTCTCGGCGTCGAAGAACCGAACCTGCCCCTCGTGCGCGGCCAGGCGGATGTCCTCGCCCTTGCGCGGGTGGTCGGTCGACTCGGCGCGATAGACGAGCGGGTGCCCGTCGGGCGTCGAGCAGTGCAGGAAGCTGTCCGCGCCGAGCTCCTCGATCAGGTCGACGACTGCGTGCATTCCCTCCCCGCCCTGCGCGGCCAGGCGCAGATGCTCGGGCCGCACGCCGATGGTGACCTTGCCGACCGCGCCGGCCGGGGCGGGGACCCGCATGCCGTCGAGTTCGACGGTTCCGTCGACCACCGGCGCGTCGAAGAGGTTCATCGCCGGCGAACCGATGAAGCCGGCCACGAACGCGTTGATCGGGTTCTCATACAGCTCGCGGGGTGCGGCGACCTGCTGGAGACGCCCGTCGCGCAGGACCGCCACCCGGTCGCCCATCGTCATGGCCTCGACCTGGTCGTGGGTCACGTAGATCATCGTCGTGTGCAGTTCGCGTTGCAGCTTGGCGATCTGGGCACGCGTGGCCACACGCAGTTTGGCGTCGAGGTTGGACAGCGGCTCGTCCATGAGGAACACCTGCGGGCTCCGCACGATCGCCCGGCCCATCGCCACACGCTGACGCTGGCCGCCCGAGAGTTCCTTGGGCTTGCGGTCCAGGTAGGGCACCAGGTCGAGCATCTCCGCGGCCCTGTCGACCCGCTCGGTGATCTCGGCCTTGGACTTCTTGGCCAGCTTCAGGGCGAAGCCCATGTTCTCGCGGACCGTGTAGTGCGGGTAGAGGGCGTAGTTCTGGAACACCATCGCGATGTCCCGGTCCTTGGGCTCGAGTCCGGTGACGTCCTTGCCGCCGATGGTGATCGTGCCCTGCGTGACCGGCTCCAGGCCGGCGAGCGAACGCAGGATGGTGGACTTGCCGCACCCCGACGGGCCGACGAGGACCAGGAACTCGCCCTCCCCGATGTGCAGGTCCAGCTCGTCGACACTGGGGCGGGTCGCCCCGGGATAGACGATGGACACGTTCTCGAAACTGACTCCGGACACGTTGCGTCACTTTCCCTTCACCGGCAGGAACGTGCCGGACGATCCGAGATTGAGGGTGAACACAGGTGACTGTAGCGACCGAGCGGAGAGTTCACCCGCACTGCGCCCGTAGTTCATCCGGACGTGGCCGCCTCTCTCCCGGCTGGTCGTCCGCCCTTCCTACGGTCACAGGGTTCGCTCAGCCGCAAACGTCTTCAGGGAGAAATGATGTCGATCCGCCGCCTGCTGCCGCTCACCACCTCGGGAGGTGCTGCGCCCGGGATCTCGAACCGCCAGCACATCACCTGTGTCTACAAGTGTGGTGACCAGTGCGCCGCGCCGGTTCCCAACACCACGGGCAACCCGTACTTCGGGGACATCGCCACCGAGATCAGCCGCCGCGGCGCCCTGAAGGCCGCCGGCGTGGTGGCGCTCGCCGTGGGCGCCACGCAGGTGATGCCCGGCGTGGCGGCGGCCCAGGGTTCGGCCGCCGGCTCGCTCGGCGACACGGGATCGCTCGGCGGCAACGGCATCGACACCACATTCACCCCGGTCTCCCCCAACACCGACGACGCCGTGACCGTCCCGGCGGGGTACTCGAGTGACGTGGTGATCCGCTGGGGCGACCCCGTGATCGCCGGCGCGCCCGAGTTCGACTTCGAGAACCAGACCGCCGCCGCGCAGGCCCGGCAGTACGGCTTCAACTGCGACCTCGCCGTGATGTTCCCCATGGACGACCGCGACGAGCGCTTCCTGTTCACCGTGAACCACGAGTACACGACCGAGCCCTCGATGTTCCGCGGCTACGACCCGGAGAATCCGACCCGCGAGCAGGTCGAGATCGCCTGGGCCGCGCACGGCATGTCCGTGGTGGAACTGGCCAGCCGCCCGAACGACGGCGGGCTCGACCCGGTGCTGGGCTCCTACAACCGCCGCATCACCGCGCTGACCCCGTTCGAGCTGCGCGGCCCCGCCGTCGGCCCGCTGACCAGGACCAACGCCGACCCGACCGGCACGCGCGTGCTGGGCACCCTGAACAACTGCGCCGGCGGCCACACCCCGTGGGGCACCGTGCTGTCCGGCGAGGAGAACTTCAACCAGTACTTCGGCACCGCCGGGGCTATCACCGATGCCATGAGGCTCGAGCAGCTGCGTCGCTACGGCATCGCCGCCGAGACGTCCGGCCGGAAGTGGGAGAACTTCGACGACCGCTTCGATCTGGCCAAGGAGCCGAACGAGGTCAACCGCTTCGGCTACGTGGTCGAGGTCGACCCGTGGAACCCGACCTCCACCCCGGTCAAGCACTCCGCCATGGGCCGGTTCAAGCATGAGGGCGCCAGCATCCACGTGACCCCCGGCGGCACCGTGGTGGCCTACTCCGGCGACGACGAGCGCTTCGACTATCTCTACAAGTTCGTCTCGAGCCGCAAGATCAACCCGGGCCAGACCGCCACCGCGCGCGCCGAGAACATGAAGATCCTCGACGAGGGCACCCTCTACGTGGCCACCTTCTCCGGCAACTCCCCGGCCGCCGAGATCGACGGCACCGGCGCCCTGCCCGCCGACGGCCGGTTCGACGGCACCGGCACCTGGATCCCGCTGATGACGGTCACCGCCGACGGCGCGGCCGTCTCGCATGTGGACGGCATGACCCCCGAGCAGGTCGCGGTGCACACCCGCATGGCCGGTGACGCGGTGGGCGCCACCAAGATGGACCGTCCCGAGGACGTCGAGCCCAGCCCGACCACCGGCAAGGTCTACATGGCGCTGACCAACAACTCGCAGCGCGGCACCGCCGGCAAGGCCGCCGCCGACGAGGCCAACCCGCGGCACAACAACAAGCACGGCCAGGTCGTGGAGATCACCGACGACCACGCGGGCACCACCTTCGGCTGGAACCTGCTGCTCGTCTGCGGCGACCCGAAGGAGGCCGACACCTACTTCGGCGGCTTCGACAAGTCCAAGGTCAGCCCGATTTCCTGCCCGGACAACGTGGCGTTCGGCCCGGACGGCGGCCTGTGGGTCTCCACCGACGGCAACGCACTCGGCTTCAACGACGGCCTCTACTCCGTCGCCACGTCAGGTCCGAACCGCGGCGAGACCAAGCTGTTCCTCACCGTGCCGATCGGCGCCGAGACGTGCGGCCCGCTGGTTTTCGAGAACCGCGCGATCGTCAACGTCCAGCACCCGGGCGAGAAGGACGGTTCCTCGATCGAGAACCCGGCCTCGCACTGGCCCGACGGCGGCGCCTCGCAGCCGCGGCCCTCGACCGTGGTGGCGTGGAAGAACGGCTTCGGCGGCGGAGCCGGGTCACTGGGCGGCCTGCTGCCGGCGGACCTGCTGGGCTCCTGACCGACCCCGCGCCTCACGCGCACGACATGACGCCCCGCTTCCTCCCGAGGAGGCGGGGCGTCGGTCAGCTACCCAGTCTCTGGGCTTGCGCGCCCAGACTGTGCCCATACGCTGGGGTTACGCGTCCGGAATGAAGCAAAGCCGACGCGTAACCCCGCCGGCCATGAGCAAAGAGGACGCGCATGCGCGGGTTACCGGGCGGGGGCGAGCTCGCGGTCGCGGGCCAGGCCGCGCTCGACTGTGGCCGCGATCGATGCGGCGACGCCCTCCGGATCGTCGGACATCGGCACGTGCCCGTCGGCGGAGGACTCGATCCGCGCCCGCGGGAACAGCCGCGCCGCGAGCCGTCGCTGCGCCGCGGGGAGCACCAGGTCGAACCGGCCCCAGCGGATGGTCAACGGCACGTCCTCGTCGACGGGCGCGGTGAACACGAACGCGCGCCGGTCGGCCCGGTCGAGCACCGTGTTGGTGATGATCGCCTCGCCGTCGATCGCCGCTGCCTCGGCCGGGTAGCGCCACGGCCGCGCGCAGAAGGCACCCATCATCACCGCGCGCCCCGCCGCCCGCTGCGACACCGCGGGGATGTGACGGCCGAGCTTGCCGGCGACGCGCTGGAGGCTGTGGAACACGGTGATCGTGTAGCGCCAGTCGGCGTCAGATCTGAAGAATCCCGCAGGTGAGAGGGCCGTGGCGCTGTGCGCGTGCCCGCGGGCCGCCATCTCCAGCGCGAGGAAGCCGCCGAGGGAGTTTCCGGCGAAGTGCGCGCGCTCGCCGGGCGGGACGATGTCCTCCAGCATGGTGGTGAGCTGATCGACCATGTACTCCAGCGGGTCGCCCTCGGTCGGCAGGTCCGGGGAGAGGCCGTGGCTCGGCAGGTCCACGATCACCAGCCGGTACCGGTCCTCCAGCAGCGGGACGACGGGGTCCCAGGCGTGCCCACGGTGGCAGACCCCGTGGATGAGAACGACGGTCGGCCCGGTGCCCGTGACGCGGTGATACAGATCCATTCGTCAAGTATCACCCGGGAGGCCGGGGTGATGCCCCATGACGGCAAAAAATCATGTTTACATTCCGGTCGACGGGGCTTCGGGGGAAGTCGGTGTCGAGGGGGCTGGTGTAGATGGAGACGACGAGAGAGCCCGTAGCCACCACGGGCGGTGAGCCTCAGCCCTCCCCGGGGACCGCCGTGACGGACGGGGAGCCGTCGGCTGCGGACCCGGCGCCGCCTGCCGCACACGACGGGCCGGCGCTCGAGCTGGCGACTCTGTTCCGGCCCATCATGCTGCGCCTGGACCTACTGGTCCGCCGGCAGAACACCCAGTACGAGTTGAGCCGGGCACAGACCTCGATCCTGCACACGTTGGCCAACCACGGACCGCTGCGCATGTCCTACCTGGCCCGCCTGGAGAACGTCCGCGTCCCCACCACCAGCAACTCGGTGAGCGTGATCGAGTCGATGGGCTACGTCACGCGGATCCCGGACGAGGCGGATCGTCGCGGGGTCAGCGTCGCGCTGACCGACCTGGGCCGGGACCGCATCAAGCAGGTCCTCATGGACCGGGACCGGGACTTCGCCGAGCAGCTGTCCCGACTCTCCCCGGAGCATCGCGCCGTGCTCGCCGACGCCGTCCCCGCCCTCACTTCACTGCTGGACGCCTTCGACGCCGACTAGCCTCGGCGGCATGAGCACTGTCCTCGTCACCGGCGCCTCCCGCGGGATCGGGGCCGCCACCGCCCGCGCCCTGTCCGAATCGCACGACCTCGTCCTGGTGGGACGCGACACCGACGCGCTGAACGCGGTCGCCGGCGACTGCCGGTCGGCCAGGGTCGTGACCGCCGACCTCTCGTCCGCCGACGGGCCCGCACTGGCCGCGGCCGGGATCGACACCCTCGACGGGCTCGTCCATTGCGCGGGCATCGCCGAGCTGGGCCGGATCGCCGACACGGAGGCCGACCAGTGGCGCCGCGCCTTCGAGGTCAATGTGGTCGCGGTCCTCGAGCTGACGCGGGCTCTCCTCCCGTCGCTGCGTACGGCTCGGGGCCACGTCGTCGTCGTCAACTCCGGCGCGGGGTACACCGCCAAGGCCGGCTGGGGCTCCTACGCGGCTTCCAAGTTCGCCCTGCGCGCCTTCTCCGACGTGCTCCGTCAGGAGGAGCCGGACCTGCGCGTCACGTCCGTCCACCCCGGGCGCGTCGACACCGACATGCAGCGCGCGATCGTCGCCGACGAGGGCGGCACCTACGACCCGGGCGCGTTCCTCACACCCGAGTCGGTGGCCGCGGCGATCCGGCAGGCGTTGGACGCGACACCCGACGCGCACCCCACCGAGGTCGTCCTGCGGCCCCGCCCGCACTGACCCGACGCTGACGCGACACCCATCCGGAACCGAGGCGGCGCCGAGGGAAAGGTCCCCCGTTCCGGCTGCCGAAGTCCCGCGCGTGTCGTACCGTCAACATCATCATGACCAGCCCGGACAGCCCTCTGCGCGTCACCGTGATCGGTGCGGGGGTCGTCGGCTGCTACCTCGGCGGCCGGCTCGCCCGCCACGCCGACGTGACGCTCGTCGGGCGCGCGCACGTGCTCGATCCGATCCGCGCTGTGGGGCTGACAGTGGAGTCCGGCGACGGCCAAGGGGATCGCCTGCATCTGCCGCCCGACTCGCTCACCCTGACCGAGTCCCCCGAGGCGGTTCGGCGCTCCGACGTGATCCTGGTGACCACCAAGGCCGCGCAGACCGGGGAGGCCACCGCGGCGTTCCTGCCGTTCCTGCGACCAGGTTCGCTGATCGTGGGGCTGCAGAACGGGCTGCACTCGGCCGACCGGATCCGTGACGACGTGGA
The DNA here is from genome assembly GCF_053615975.1 of Dietzia sp. NPDC055877. Lineage (NCBI taxonomy): Bacteria > Bacillati > Actinomycetota > Actinomycetes > Mycobacteriales > Dietziaceae > Dietzia > Dietzia sp. NPDC055877. Next base: position 314,708 of record NZ_JBSHCV010000001.1, read on the forward strand.
CGTGGCGCCCGTGATCGCGGGCACCGTGCCGTTCAACGTGGTGCGGACCGGGCCCACGACCTACCGACGCACCTCGCGCGGGGAGATCCGGATCGCCGACCATGCGGCCGCGGCGCCGCTGCTGGAGGTGTTCGCCACCGCCGGCCTGGCCGCGCGCCCCACCGACGACATCCAGGCCGTCCTGCACGGCAAGGTGCTGCTCAACATGAACAACGCCGTGCAGGCGCTGTCGGGGTTGCCGCTGCGCACCGAGCTTCTCAACCGGGAGTTCCGACGATGCGTGGCGCTGTGCCAGGCGGAGGCCAGCCGGGTGTTCACCGCGGCCGGCGTGGTGCCGCGGGTTCCGCTCCCGGTCCCGGCCGGGATGCTGCCGACGATCATGCGGCTGCCGACGCCCGCGTTCCGTCGGCTGGCGCGCGCGGTGCTCCGCGTCGACCCCGACGGGACCTCGTCGATGCACGACGACCTCGAGCGCGGTCGGCCCACCGAGATCGGGATCCTGCAGGGCGAGGTGGTGCGCATGGGTCGGCGGCTCGGCGTGGAGGCGCCGGCCTGTGCCCGCATCGTCGAATTGGTGCACGAGGCCGAAAGGGCCGGGCCCGACAGGAGGCAGTGGACCGGCCGCCAGCTGCTGGCGGAACTGCAGGGCGCCCGTAGGCGCGCGCACCGCCTGTCGCGGGCCCGGGAGACCGGCGGCGGAATCTAGCCCCGAACGCTCCGCGTGCGCGTCGGCCGACCGGATCGAGCGGCCGGCGGGCAGCTCTCAGTCGTCGTAGCCGAGCGAGAACGCCGCCTCGAGATCGTGCTTGGACTGGGTCCGGAACGCGATGTGGGTCTCCGTGTCCAGCACGCCCGGGACCTTGTTGAGGCGGTCCGACACGACATCCGCGATCTCCTCGTTGCGACGCGCGCGCACAAGCACGATCAGGTCGATGGTCCCGGTGACCGAGTAGACCTCGGACACACCGTCGATCTCGGCGATCGCGGAGGCCACCTCGGGGATCCGCGCCGTCTCGGCGTGGACGAAGACGATTGCGGTAATCATGCGATCCAGGCTAGTCGAGCAGGCCGATCGCGCACGGGGGGAACCGTCAGCTCATGTTCTCCGGGGTCCAGTAGGCGCGCATGGACACGACCTTGCCCTGCTCGTCGTGGGTCATCAGGTCCCACACGTTGATGGTGGCCTTGGAGCCCTCGCCGAAGTGCGTGGTGATCTCGAAGTTGAACAGCAGGTCGTTGCCGCAGGCCCGGGCCTCGAGCACCCGGCCGTCGATCTTCAGTGCCACCACGGAGGCGTAGAACTCGCGGATCGCGGCGGCGCCCTCGTGGACGGTGCCGCCGCCGACCGGGTCCTCGACGGTGGCGTTCTCTGCGTAGAGCGCCATGACCGCCTCGAGGTCGCCGGCAGTGAGCGCGGCGATGTAAGAGTCGGCGGTGGCGCGGATCTGCTCGGGGGTGACGCTCACGGTGGGTGCCCTTTCGATGACGACGACGAAGTGCCCCTCAGCCTAGAACGCGTTCTCGTCGCGCGGGCTCGTACAGCTCGGACCACAGCCGACCATGGTGTGACTTGCGACACTTCCACCCCGTGCCTACCCTCCTCTCACCACCTGTAGCAGAGCCAGTCGGCGCGGCCCCGGTTCACCGGGCCGGGGAGCGGGGTACGCATGTCCACTCAGAACACCGCCGGGCCGCGGCCCGGGGAGGAGTCGTTCCACACCGGCCGGGTGGTGATCATCTCCCTGGTCGCGGCGCTGGGCGGCTTCCTGTTCGGCTTCGACACCGCGGTCATCAACGGCGCCGTCGACGCCGTGCAGGAGAGCTTCGGCATGGGGGCCGGGCTGACCGGGTTCGCCGTCTCCTCTGCGTTGCTCGGGTGTATCGCCGGCGCGTTCCTCGCGGGCCGTCTCGCCGACCGGTGGGGACGCACCCGGGTGATGGTCCTGGCGTCGGTGCTATTCACCGTGAGCGCGCTGGGGTCGGGCCTGGCCGTGAGCCCGTGGGACCTCATCGTCTGGCGGGTCATCGGCGGACTGGGCGTCGGCGCGGCGTCGGTGATCGCGCCCGCGTACATCGCGGAGGTCGCCCCACCGGCGATCCGCGGCCGGCTCGGTTCGCTGCAACAGTTGGCGATCGTCTCCGGGATCTTCGTGGCCCTGCTCTCGGACGCGTGGCTGGCCGGGGTGGCCGGGGGCGCGATCGAGCAGCTGTGGCTCGGCGCGGCGGCGTGGCGGTGGATGTTCTGGGCCGAGCTCATCCCGGCGGTGGCGTACGGGGTGCTGGCGCTGACCATCCCCGAGTCGCCGCGCTATCTGGTGGGCCGGGGGCAGCTGGACCGCGCGAAGGCCGTGCTGCGCTCCCTCCAGGACGGCGGGGTCGACGACCGGATCCGGGAGATCCGCGGCACCCTGCGCGAGGACCGCAAGCGCACGTGGCGCGACCTCGTCACCCCGGGCGGGAGGAACCTGCTGCCCATCGTGTGGATCGGCATCGTGCTGTCGGTCTTCCAGCAGGCCGTGGGCATCAACGTGATCTTCTACTACTCCACGTCGCTGTGGCAGTCGGTCGGGTTCACGGAGGCGGATGCGCTCACGCAGACGGTCATCACGTCGGTCACGAACATCGTCGTGACGGTGGTGGCTATCGCGCTCATCGACCGGATCGGGCGGCGGCGACTGCTCATGATCGGCTCGGTGGGCATGACGGTGTCGCTGGCGTTGATGGCCGCGATGTTCAGTCAGGCCACCATGGCCCCGGGCGCGGACGGCGAGCTCGCCCCGCAGCTCGGCGACGTCCAGGGCCTGATCGCGCTGATCGCGGCCAACGGTTTCGTGGTGTTCTTCGGGATGTCGTGGGGCCCGGCGGTGTGGGTGCTGCTCGGCGAGATGTTCAACAACCGCATCCGCACCACCGCGTTGGGGCTGGCCGCGGCCGCGCAGTGGGGCGCGAACTTCGCCGTGTCGACGGCCTTCCCACCGATGGCCGAGCTCAGTCTCACGTTCACCTACGGCTTCTACGCGGTGGCGGCGCTGCTGTCGCTGCTCTTCGTGGCCCGATTCATCCCGGAGACGAACGGCCGGTCGCTGGAAGACATCGAGTAACCGGCCGCGGTCAGGCGGCGTCGTCGGGCGTGCGAACCACGCAGTACAGGTCGGTTCGCAGGTCCGCCGGGTCCATATCGGGCGACGGCTCGGTCACGTAGGCCTCCCAGAACGGGACGCCCGGCGCCCAGCCCATCGCCCCGATCTCGCCCAGGAACTCGCCCCAGGCCCGCCCGAGACCGTCGAACCCGCCGAGGTGGCTGGTCACCGCGACGTCGGCGGCGGGCAGGACCGAGGCGACCACGCGGAGGCCGTCGACCTCCACGAGCTCGGCGTCGATCTGGGCGAGCAGCGGCCCGTCCAGCGGGAACCCGATCTCCACGTCGGCCACGGCGTCGGCGCCGTCGGTCAGTCGCGTGTACAGCGCGAACGCCGGGCCCGCCGGGGTGAGTCCGCGCGCGAACGCGGCGGGAAACGCCGTGCCGAACACCGCGTCGAACAGGCCGGCGATGGTGGCCATGGGCACGTCTGCGGCGCGCACGACGGCCGTCGGCACGGCCGGGGCGCGCAGGAGCCGGATGCCGCTGACGGGCTCGTCGCCCAGCCCCGGGTAACCGTGGGGTGCGTCCTCGCGGGCGGCGGGGGCCTCCGGGACCGCGGGTGAACCGTCGTGTGACGGAGTGGATGACGACGACGACATGGTGTGCCTTCCTCTGTGGGGCGATGCCGCTCCCCAGTGTGCTCTCGCGCCGTGTCGGAGGGAGGGAATACCGATCATCGGGAGATCGCGATGTGCCCGGGCCGGGTGCGGTGGCGGTTCGCGAGGAGGACACTTGAAGACATGTCGATGTTCCGCCTCCGCACCCCCGACCGCATGATCGACCTCGGTGAATTCGACAATGCTCAGGAAGCGCTCGAGTCCGCCGCCGACCGCCAACGCGAGGACCGCCCCTCCGACGGTGTCCTGGAGGTGGAGGTGGGTGGTGAATGGCATCCGGTCGACACCGAGGGAGATATCTCGTGACGGGGCCGAGCGGGGAGACGTCCTTCGGCCAGGGGTCGGTCACGCAGTGCGCGACGTGCGGTGTCGAGCGTTCCGCGCCGCTGCCGGAGGTGTGCCCGATCTGCGCTGACGAGCGCCAGTTCGTGCCGTCGGACGGTCAGCGGTGGACCACGCCCGAGCAGTCGCGGGCGGGTGGCGCGGCGATCGAATTCGTCGAACGCGAACCGGACGTCATCATGCTCGTGCAGAAGAACTGCCCCGGGATCGGCCAGAAGCCCGCTCTCTTCCGCACGGATAGCGGCAACGTCCTGGTGGAGGTGCCCAACGTCATCACCGACGAGGCCGTGGCGGCGGTCCGCGGCTGGGGCGGGCTGGCGGCGATCATCGCCTCGCATCCGCACATGTACGGGGTGCAGTCGCTGTGGTCGGAGGCGTTCGACAACTGCCCGGTCTACGTCTCCGCGGCCGATGAGCAGTGGCTGGGACTTCGGCCACGCAACACCGTGGTGTGGGGCGGACGGAACGACGGGACGGTCGGTGACGATGGCTCGGTGGCCCCGGACCGGGATGCCGAGATCGACCTACTTCCCGGGGTACGCGCCTCCCAGCCCGGTGGACACTTCCCGGGCAGCGCGGTCGTGCACTGGACCGCGCCCGACGGCGAGGGCGTGCTGTTCACCGGGGACACGATCGGCACCGTCGCCGATCCCGCCTGGGTGACGTTCATGCGCTCGTTCCCCAACTGGATGCCGCTTTCCGCGGCGGTGGTCCGACGGATCGCCGACCATGTGGGCCGCTACGACTTCGACCGGATCTACGGCAACTTCGGCGGCTGTGTCCCGCGCGACGCCCGGGCCGCGGTCCTGCGGTCTGCCGAGCGCTACGCCGCCTGGGTCGACGGCGAGTACGACCACCTCACCTGAGCTGTACTTACTGGGCGCGCCGGTTATCGCGTTCCGCCAGTCGGCGGACCTGCTCGAGCCGCCGGTCCCAACCGTCCGCCACGGTTCCGAGGAGGTCCGAGATCTCGCGGATGCGGCCGGGGTGTACTGCGTGGACCTGTCGTCGCCCTTCGGCCCTGGCGAGGACCATGTCGGCGCCCGCCAGGATCCGAAGATGCTTGGCGACGGCCTGGCGGCTGATCCCCAGGTCGCGCGCGACCGCACCGGCGTCGTCAGGTTGATCGGCCAGCCGGACGATGATCTGCCTGCGGGTCCGATCGCCGAGCGCCGTGAAGACGTCGTCGGCGTCGGGAGCGAGAAGGCCGGCGAGAGCAGCAACCGGCCCGGCATCCGGGCCGCCCGGGCCGGGTGGGACTCCGCTCACATCCGAGCCTCGGCCCGATCCCGTGCGAGCCCGAGTTCGATCACCCAGCCCTCGGAGTTCTCCTCGAATCGGCGGCGCCGGACGACCGCGTCGTCGTGGAGTCCCGCGAACCCCGTCTCGCGGACGGTCAGCAGGACACCGGTGCCGTCGGGCTCGACGGTGAACTCGACTGTGTTCACGGGGTCACCGGTGACGATCTCGCCCGCTTGTCCGCACAGCCACTCGAACACCGCGCGGTGCGGCGGATCGAGTGCCACGGTTCGGATGCCGAACTCGCCAAGGGCGGGATCGACCACTCGCGCGGTGTCGCCGTCGGTGGTGATCTCGTGCTCGGTCCAGGACCCCTCGTTGATGAACCACCCGGGCTCGGCGATGATCTCCCACACCACCCGGGCGGAGGCCTCGATGTGGATGCTGCGGCGGATCTCGTCCGGCACGTCGTCGGTGGTCGTCTGTGCGTCTGGCTCGGTCATGTCACGCACCTCCCGAGGAAAACAGTCGCATACCCTGCGCCCTACTGCAATCCTTTGGTTGCAGTATCTGTCGTCCCGCGCGCCCGCCGGACATGTACACGCCTTCGACACGTCCAAGAAACGTGTACACGAAACCACGATTCGTGTACACATCGCGTAAGGTTTTAGGCATGTGGCCAGGACCCGACGTGCCGTTCAACGATCTTCCGGAACTACCACCGCGGGTGGAAATTGAAACGCCTGCAGTATTCCGACTCTTGATTGAGGCACACCGTGAATTGAGTGCACTCCAGGAGTCCTGCCGCCGCCTTCCGGACCCGAGCATTCTCATCAATGCGATCCCACTCCTCGAAGCCCAGGCATCAAGCGAGATCGAGAACATCGTCACCACCAACGACGAACTGTTCAAGGCCAACAGTCTCTTCGAGGGATTTGAGGTGTCCCCCGCGGCAAAGGAAGCTCTTCGCTACCGAGCCGCGCTACTGGCCGGAGTCGACGATCTCCACCGACGACCCGTCTGCACGGGCACCGCCAGGCTGTTGTGCTCATCAATCCTCGGACACGAGGTGTCGGTCCGCGGCCACGGAGGTACCTACATCGGAGATCCCGTGCGCGGTCGGCCGGTCTATACGCCCCCGAGTGGAGCCAACACCATCACCAGGCACCTAGACGCTTGGGAGCGGTTCATCCACTCGGGCCACCGCCTCGACCCGATAACGGCGATGGCGTTGTCCCATTACCAGTTCGAAGCGATCCACCCGTTCCCCGATGGCAACGGACGCACCGGCAGGATTCTCAACATCCTGCACTTGATCGAGGCTGGCCTTCTCGATGAACCGGTGCTTTACCTCTCCGGGTTCATCGTCCGGAACAAGAACGACTACTACACCCGCCTGCGCGGCGTCACTGAGCATGCCGAGTGGGAACAGTGGATCCTCTTCATGGCCGAGGCCGTCAAATCTACGGCCGCGTGGACGCGCGGATTCATCGATCAAATCGAAGCACTCAAACGAGACATAGACGCCCGCATGCGAGCCGACGAAGATCTCAGATCGTTGCCATTGGGAGATCTCGTGAGCTTGCTGTTCACACAGCCGTACATCCGAATCTCCAATGTCGTAGAGGCCGGATTGGCCAAGCGACAGACCGCCTCCCGCTGGCTTTCCAAGCTCGTGAACTCCGACTTCATTACCGAGACACAACTCGGCCGCGAGAAGATCTTCATCAACCACCATCTCCTCCAACTACTCCTGACAGCGCCTGTCGAGTAGGCGCCTCGCCCATGCAGATCCTGCGCGACCCGGACATGTACGCGCCTTCGACACGTCCAAGAAACGTGTACACGAAACCGCGATTCGTGTACACGTTCACCGGCTGCTATCGGGACTTTGCGGTCTCCTTCTCGGCGAAGTCCCAGAGTCGTTCGGCGAGCGCCGGGTCCGACGCCTCGGCGCTGCGGCCGATGAGCGTCGGCATGCCCCGTAGGTGCCGCATCGCGTCCGGCCCGGTGTAGCTGCACGGCGGCAGCGGCCGGGTCGCGGCGTACATCGTGGTGAGCGCCGCCTGGGCCGCAGGCTGGGCGAACACCGAGCACACGCGGGTGATCACGCTGTCGAGCGCCGCGTTGCCGGTGGCGTTGGAGATACCCGTGGCAGCCCACCCCGGGTGCGTGACCTGCACATCCACCCCGGCGGCGCCGGCCTCGACCCGCCCGTCCCGCAGGCGCTGGTCCAGCGCGAGCCCCCACAGCATGTCCCCGAGCTTGGACTGGGCGTAGCTGCTCGCGGGAGTCCAGCGCCGATGGCGGAAGTGCGGGTCGCCGAAGTCGAACGACGCCGCCTTGTGTGCGTTCGAGCCCACGATCACCACCCGCCGCTGCACGAGCGGGAGCACGAGGTCGGTGAACAGGAACGGTCCCAGGACATTGACCCCGAGAAGCATCTCGAACCCGTCAGCGGTCTCGCGGCGGCGCGGCGTGATGGCCCCGGCGTTGTTGACCAACACGTCGATCCGCTCCGGTCCGAACTCCTCGCCGCCGTGAACATCGCCGTTGCGGCCGACCTCGTCGTCGTCGCCCCTATCCCCCAGCAGCTCGGAGGCCGCGCGCCGCACGCTCGCCAGTGACGCGAGGTCCAACTCCACCACGCGGGATGGCCCGGGCAGCGCGGCGGCCACCTCACGCCCGCGCGCGGTGTCGCGGACGGCAAGGATCACCCGGGCGCCGTGCCGTGATGCGGACCGCGCGGTCTCGAGGCCGACCCCGCTGGTCGCGCCGGTGATCAGCCACGTCTGGCCGGACAGGTCTGGGATGTCGATGCTCTTGGCAGGCACGCGCCCACGATACGTAGCGCGGCGTGCCGATAGGCTCGTATCCGTGTGGTCCCGCCTGAACCGCCTCTTCGACGCCGAGGACCCGTGGATCCGTCCGCTACCTCCCGGTTACCTCCGCGCCGACATCACTCTCGCCGTGGTGATGTTCGCGTGCTCGGCGCTGGGCATCGAGATCCTGCGCAGCATGGGCGTCCTGGAAGGGGAGACCGCTCCGATCTGGGGCCAGTACCTGTCGATGGCCACCGCGGCCGCGCTCCTGGCGATCCGCCGCCGCCTCCCGCTGACGACCGGGATCGCGGCGACGCTACATCTGTTGATTCTGGGCAGCGTGATGCCGATCGTCATGGGCCAGTTGTCCCAACAGGTGCTGTACTTCGTTGCGGTCTACTCGTGCGTGGCCTGGGCGAGGGACCGCCGTGCGCTGGTGGGGGTCGCGGCCGGAATCGCGGCGGCACTGGGCGTGTGGATGGCCTGGTACCTGGCCCTGGGCTCGGGCATGCAGCAGATCCTCGATGCGGTGTCGGAGACCGACCACGCCGGCGGCCTGTTCCCCGCCGTGCCCTCCTATCTCGTCTACACCGCCCTGATCAACGTCGTGTATTTCGGCGGCGCCGCCGCGCTCGGCATCAGCGCGTGGCGGTCGGCGCACCGTCAGTTCGCGCTCCAGGAGCAGGCGCTGACCATCGAGCGCCAGGCCGAGGCCCTGCGTGATGCCGCGGTCACCGAGGAGCGGCTGCGGATCGCGCGCGAGCTGCATGACGTGGTGGCCCACCACATCGCGGCGATCGGGGTCCAGGCCGCCGCCGCGCGCCGGGTGATGGACCGCAACCCGGAGGCCGCCGCCGAGGCGCTGCGCACGATCGAGGGCTCCTCGCGGTCGGCGGTCGGCGAGATGCGGGCGCTGCTCGGCGCGCTGCGCTCGGAGGAGGCCGCCCCCGTCCCGGCGGCGGACACCGGGTCGCGCTCCGCCGGCCACGGCCTCGACGAGCTGGCCACACTGGTGGCCTCCCACGACACCGCCGGCTTCGCGACCAGCTTTGACGTCGCCGTCGACCCCTCCCATCCGGTCGCCGAGGTCCCACCGCTGACCGGCTCGTCGCTGTACCGCACGGTGCAGGAGGCGCTGGCCAACGTCCGCCGGCACTCCACCGCGACCCGCGCGAGCGTGGTCCTGCGCACCGGCGAGCGCCCCGACCATACTCCCTACGTGGAGGTCGAGATCCTCGACGAGGGCCGGCCGCGCCCCGGCACCTCCGGCAGCGGCCTGGGCCTGCTCGGGATGCGCGAGCGCGTCCGCTCCCACCATGGTGAATGCCAGATCGGCCCCCGGGTGACCGGGGGTTACCGCGTGCGGGTCCGCCTGCCGTACGGCGCCGGCGATGAGGAGGAGCGATGACGACGACACCACCACCGCCACCGCCTCCACCCGAGAACGACGGCAGCGGCCCGGAGTCCGACCAGGCCTGCCCCGGGGTACTGCGAGTGCTCGTGGTGGACGACCAGCCGCTGATGCGATCCGGGTTCTCGATGATGCTCAGCGCCGAGGACGACATCGAGGTGATCGGCGACGCCGCCGACGGTGCGGCCGCGATCGAGGCGTGCCGCGAACTCCGACCCGACGTGGTGCTCATGGACGTGCAGATGCCCGGGATGGACGGCATCGAGGCGACCACCCGGATCGTGGACGAAGGCCTGTCCAGCGTGCTCATCCTCACCACCTTCGACCGCGACGACTACCTCTTCGATGCCCTCCGCGCCGGCGCCGGCGGCTTCCTGCTCAAGAACTCCGACCCCGACGACCTGGTGGACGGCATCCGGGCCGTCGCCCTCGGGCACGCCCTGCTCGCACCCGAGGTGACCCGCCGGGTAATCGAGAAGATGACCGCCTTGCCGGCTGATTCCGGCGACGCGGGTCTCGGCGATGTTGCCGGTGAAGGCATCGCGGGCGACGGCCTCGTCGTCGACCCCGGCGTCCCGACCACGCACCGCGCCCCGGCCGCGTCCTCCCCCACGCTCGACGCGCTGACCGCGCGCGAACGCGAGGTCCTGCGGCACGTCGCGCGGGGGCTGTCCAACGCGGAGATCGCCGCCGAACTCGTGGTGGGCGAGGCGACCGTCAAATCCCACGTCTCGGCGTGCCTGTCCAAGCTGCACCTTCGCGACCGTGTGCAGGCCGTGGTCCTGGCGTACGAGGCCGGACTCGTCCGGCCAGGTGATTGACCGTCCCGCGTCGCTAAGAGCCGAGCCGTCACTTCGGTCAGCAAACTCCCTGGTCGACGGCCGAGAATGCGTACCGGAGTGCCGGCTCTCCACCTTGAGGGGGAGACGAGTACCGCTGCCCTGCACCGATTTCCCCCTCACGGCTGATCCGCTTCGCCGCGCCGCGCCATAACGTCAAGGGTGTCATCAGGACAATCGACCGGCGGCCCCGGAAGGGACGGCGGGTCAGGGAAGGACACCATGCTCCGCATCGACGGACTGACCAGACGCTTCGGCGACACCGTCGCCGTGAACGACGTCGAGTTCATGGTTCCACGTGGAACCATGACCGGCTTCGTAGGCGGCAACGGCGCCGGCAAGACCACCACCATGCGCATGATCATGGGCGTCCTGCAGCCCACCGCCGGTCGCGTGCTGTGGAACGGCCACGAGGCCACCGTCGCCGACCGCCGCACGTTCGGCTACATGCCCGAGGAGCGTGGGCTCTACCCCAAGCAGGCGATCCTCGACCAGCTCGTCTACCTGGGACGACTCCAGGGCCGCTCCGCCGCCGACGCCCGCCGCACCGCCACGGACCTGCTCGACCGGTTCGGCCTGGGTGAGCGGCTGAACGACAAGCTCGAGTCGCTCTCGCTGGGCAACCAGCAGCGCGTGCAGATCGCCGCCGCCGTGATCGGCGGTCCCGAGCTGCTCGTGCTCGATGAGCCGTTTTCCGGTCTGGACCCTGTGGCCGTGGACTCGATGGTCGACCTGCTGCGCGAGCACACCACCCGCGGCGTGCCGGTGCTGTTCTCCTCCCATCAGCTCGATCTGGTCGAGCGACTCTGCGACCAGCTCGTGGTGCTCTCGCGCGGCCGCGTCGTCGCCCAGGGCACCGTCGAGGACCTCCGGCGACGCGGGCGCGTCCTGCATCGCCTGGTGGTGGGCGGCGACGCGGGCTGGGTGCGCGATCTGCCCGGCGTCCACGTGGTGGACGTCGACGGCCCCATCGCCCTGCTCGACCTCAGCGGCGGCGGCAGCCCCGACGGCGCCGACGCCGTCCTGCGCGAGGCCATGGCCCGCGGCAGCGTCCGCGAGTTCGCCGAGGTCGTCCCCACCCTGTCCGATATCTACCGCGAGGTGACGGTATGACCACCACCGACCAGTTCCCTTTCCCGTCCGATACAACCACCGACAGCGGCGCCGGGGCCGGCCCTGGCGCAGGCGCTGCGGCCCCCGAGACGCAGTCGGCGTGGCGGATCGTCGCCGGCCGCGAGATCATGGTCAAGCTGCGGGACCGCAACTTCATCATCTCCACGCTGACCACGCTCGCGATCATGGTGGTCGCGTTCGCGGTGTCGTTCTTCGTCGGTGGCCAGACCGAGTCCAAGACCCTCGCGGTGGCCTCCCCCGAGGCGGTGGCGGTCGCCGAGCAGGCGACCGCCGACGAGGGCGCTGCGATGTCCGGGCCGTTCGCCCCGGGGGACCTCGAGGTCACCATCAACGAGTACCCGGACGTCGCCGCGGCCGAACAGGCCGTGAGCGACGGTGACGCCGACGCCGCCCTGATCGGTGCGCCCGGTGAGTGGACCCTCGTCGGCACCGACTCCGTCGACAGCTCGCTGGCCGGGTTGATCGGCGCCACCGTGGCCGCCGACGCCCTGGAGACCAACGCGGCCGCTGCCGGCACCACGGTCGGCGACCTCACCGCCGGCTCCGAGGTGGGCGAACGGCTCCTCGACCCCGACGGCGCCGCCGATGAGGGCGTGCAGTTCATCGCCGGATTCGTCTTTGTGTTCCTGTTCTACCTGGCCGCGATCCTGTTCGGATACGCGATCGCCAACAGCGTGGTGGAGGAGAAGCAGTCGCGGATCGTGGAGATCCTCGCCGCCGCCATCCCGCTGCGGCAGTTGCTGGTGGGCAAGGTTGTGGGCGCCACCGTGCTCGCGATGGGGCAGATGGTGCTGTTCGTGGGCATCGGCCTGATCGGTCTGTCCTTCACCGAGTACACCGCGCTCCTGCCGGCGATGGCCGGGGCCGCCGCCTGGTACCTGGCCCTGTTCGTGATCGGGTTCGTGGCGCTGGCCTGCCTGTTCGCCGTGGCCGGGGCGCTGGCCACCCGCGCCGAGGACGTGCAGTCCACCGCCTCCCCCGTGCTGACGCTCATCATGATCGCCACCTTCGGCGGGCTGTTCGTCTCCGGCACCTGGCAGGTCGTGGCCTCGTACATCCCGATCATGTCGACGGTCACCATGCCGATCCGACTCGTCGAGGGCTCCGCGGCCTGGTGGGAGCCGATCGTCGCGATGATCGTCTCGCTGGTGGCCGCCGCCCTGGTGATCGGCGTGGCCGAGCGGATCTACCGCCGTTCGATCATGCAGACCGGGCGCAAGCTCACCTACCGCGAGGCGCTCAAGCTGAGTGAGTGAATGAGACGAGCTCCCGTCCCGGGCGGATGAGCACGAGGTCGGCCGTCGGTGGAAGTCCACCGGCGGTCGGCTTGTCTGACCACATCGTTAAAGTTGTCCTCACCTATCGCGTACCGGGTGACAGTTCCACGAGGAGTCCGCATGTCTTCGTCATCGATATTCACCGAATCAATCCTCAGGAGAGGTTCGCTGGAGGTGACGGTCCGGCATTTCCCCGCCACCAACTACGCCCTGGCACACAACTCGAACCCGGTGATCCACGACGTCGAGGCGATCAACAGGAGCTCGAGCGAGCGCACGGGCCGCGTCACCGTCGTCGCTACTCTGACGGCCGTCGACGGCCGCGAGCTCGGACACAGCGCAACGATCGAAATTCCCGCGGTGGAGCCGCACTCCGGATACTACTCACCAGACCGTGGGTTGATACGTCCTCACCTCTCCAAGATCGTCGGTCAGACTGAGAGCTATCCGGCCGATCTGGAGTTTCGACTCGAGGGCGACCCGGGCGTGGGAATCGACACCATCAGCGCTGACGACCTGGCAGAAGAAGCGGACCTCACGGGCCGGGATGTCGACCTGGCCGAAGTGACCGTTGTGCGCCCACCGTTCCGCATCCTCGCCGAGAACGAGTGGTTCAACGCCCCCGCGTTCTTCGAATCACTCACGGCGTTCGTCCAGCCCAACACTCCTGAGGTCCGGAAAATCCTCGCAGGTGCGTCGCGGTTGCTCCAGGAACGGACGGGCGACTCGTCACTCCAGGGATACCAAGCGGGTGCGAAACGCGCCGCGACCATTGCGTTGGCGATCTACGAAGCGCTCAAAGCCGAGGGGATCCGATACATCAACCCGCCTGCTTCGTTCGAGAACACCGGGCAACGCATCCGGTCGACCTCCGAAGTGCTGAGTACGCGCTTCGGCACCTGCGTCGATCTGGCCGTGACGTACAGCGCAGTCTGCGAGGCTGCCGGCCTGCATCCCGTGGTGGCAATGGTGGAGGGACACGCCCTGACCGGGATCATGCTCGCCGAGCAGACCCTGACCGGCCCGGTTCTGCTGGAAGCCGGGGCGATCCGCAACCTGGTGACGTCGGACGCCCTATTGCCGGTAGATGCCGTGTTCTACGACGATGTGAGCTTTGCCGAGGCCAGCACACGCGGGCGCGAGATCCTGTCGAACACCTCCGTCCGCGGGCTCATCGACGTCGCCGCGAGCCGTCGTGACGGCATGCGTCCGCTCCCCACGGATTCCACCGCGGAGCTCGACGTCGACGCAGACTCCATGGGATCGCAGAAGCGCAGCAAGGCCGACGATTGGGTGCTGCCGGCCGTCGGCGGGCCCGGGGAGGACGACGACGTGGGCCGCGCCATACGCTCGGACGATTCCCCGGCTCGTGTGCGGAACTGGAAGCAATCGCTGCTCGACCTCACCCTGCGGAACCGGCTGCTCAACATCAAGCCCGGCGCGGATGTACTGGAGCTGATCGTGCCCTCCGAGGGGCTGGCGGAGCTGGATGACCTCATCCACGCGGGCGCATCGGTGGAACTTCTCGGCAAGGACGCGGTCACCGACCTGCGTCGGCTGCAGGGGATCTCGGATGTCACAGAACTCCCCCGTGAGCAGCTGATGGACGAGCTGACCTCTCGTCGCCGAGTGCATATCGAGGTCACCGAAGCCGCGTACCGGAATCGGCTCCGCGGCCTGGCGCGGAACGTCCGCACGCTGTTCGAGGAAACCGGCAGCGCCAACCTGTACCTGACCCTGGGCAGCATGGAGATCACCACCTCCACCGGTAAGCCCGCACAGGCACCGCTCTTCCTCATCCCGGTCAAGATCACCGGAGGATCCGGTCATTCGCGGTTCTCGATCATTGTCGACACCTCCACCCAGGCCACGCCCAACTACACCCTCGTGGAATGGCTACGTGCCAAGCACGATGCCGTGATCCCGGCGCTCAACGAACCACCGCTGGACTCCAGTGGCCTGGACATCCATCGGGCGCTGGCCGAGATCAGCCGGTCCCTGGCCTCGCACTCTCTGCCGTACGAGGTGCGAGAGAGCGCCTACGTGGGTATCTGCAAGTTCTCGACATACGGGATGTGGCGCGACCTCGATCTACATTGGACATCCTTCAACAGGTCTCCCGTGTTCCGGCATCTCGTTGAGAAGTCCGGAACGTCGTTCAGCGATCCGGTCGGTGACACGGATCTGCGCGACATCGAGGTACGCGAAGATCGGCTGACGCTGCCCATCGCGGCCGACGGTGCTCAGATGAGGGCCGTCGTCGCCGCCGGGCAAGGCCGCACGTTCGTTCTCGAGGGCCCACCCGGAACCGGCAAATCCCAGACCATCACCAATCTCATCACTCACAGCCTCCTCGAGGGCAAGACCATCCTGTTCGTGGCCGAGAAGCAGGCGGCCCTCGACGTGGTGAAGTCCCGCCTGCAGAAGGTGGGGCTCGCCGATTTCACCCTGGACCTCCACGGAGTGGAGCAGAAGCCGGCGAGTATCCGCCGACAGCTCAAGGCATCGATCGACCTGAGGGTGGACTACGACGACCGATCGTGGCGCACCGTCGTGGATCGGTACCGTGCTCGCCTCGCCCCACTCGAGGAGTATCCGGGCAAGATCCACACCGCGAACGCCGCGGGTTACTCGCTGTGGAGCGCGGTCACCACACTGGACGAATGTGGCCCGGGCGCGGCCCTGCCCGTGGATCCGCGGCTCGTCGGAGACGGGCAGATCGACGAACTGCTTCTCGAGGACGCGTTGCGAGACTTCGAGCGTCTTGCACGAAGCACCACCCCCGGGGCGAACCCTGATTGGGACCTCGTCGGGCCCGGTGCCGCCACAGCCACCGACGAGGAGTTGACCGCGGCCGTCACGCGGCTTCGGTCAGCACTTGAGGCGCTGCCTGAGCCGGTCCGGGTCGCGATCGAGGCCGCCTCGGCCCTCCCGGGCACCGACGGGGTACGCGAGTCAGGCGCGTCCCCCACGGACGTCCTCACCCCGCTGGTCGCGCACCTGACCGAGCTACACGAGCACGGCGAGGTCCCTGCACGAGATCTCGACTCGGGTCCTAGCCGTGAGTTGGCGGGTCGCTACCGGGAACTCGCGGTAGCGGTCCAGTCGTTCACCCAGCGCATCACGCCAGTTCGAGCACTCGTTCCCGATCGCGCGTTGATCGAGGGCGACTTCGGCGCAGCCGCCCAGCTCGCCGCAGCGATCGACGACAAGATGTTCGGCAAGAAGAAGCGTCGCGCCGCCTTCGACGCGGCCCTGACCGACCTCGTCGTGAATCCATCGCTAGTGGCTCCGGAACGGTTCGCCGACCTCGCTGCCGACGTCGCCCGGGCGCGGCAGGAGATGAACGATCTCACCGGCCAGCTAAACAGTCTCCTCGTCTCCAGTCCGCATTTCGGCCGCGGTTGCCTGGACGAGGCACTTCCCATGGACCTGCACAAGGAGGCGTCCACGCTCGACGCCATCGCGGACTCTATCGAGGCACAGGCCCGGTTCGCCCGGGACCATGCACCTCTCCGGGAAATGATCGCGCGGGACGGCGTGTGCTACTCGGACATCGCCGCGATCCGCGAGTTCGATCAGGCCTGGGTGCAGGTGCGAACGGTCCTGGACATCTCACCGGAGCGACTGGGACGCTGGGCCACCGGTACGCCGTGGGTGAGCCGGGTGCGCGAGGCGGCTCCCCGGTGGGCGGACGAGCTCGCCGCCGGCGGCGGCGGTGTGGTGCGGCGGACCGCGGAGATGATGCGGTCGCTCACCCCGCTCGTGCAGGCTGGATTGGGCAAAGCTGTCGACGTCCTTCTGTCCGGAGCAATCGATCCGGTGGAGACGACAGTGGCGCTACGCCGGGGGCTCGCCGAGGCGTCGGTGTCCGAGCGTTCCGCCGTGTTCGGCCTGGCCGGCTTTGATCCGATCCTCCGAGACGGCGATGTCGAGGAGTTCGACCGCGCTGCGCTCAGAATCCGGGAGGAAGCACCCAATGCCCTGGCCGCGCGTCTCCTCGACGCCCGGCCCTTCCGTGCCGACCGACTCTCCGGCGAGGTTGCCGAGCTGAGTCGCCAGCTCAACGCCAAGCGCGGTGGGCTGAGCTTCCGGCGCCTCGTGGAGCGATACGGCGACGCCATCACTTCCGCCACTCCGTGCTTGTTCGTCTCCCCGACCTCGTTGGCCACGTTCGTCCCCGCCGACGGCCCCTTGTTCGACCTGGTGATCTTCGACGAAGCCTCGCAGGTGACCGTCGACCAGGCCGTCGGCGCATTGGGGCGGGCACGTTCTGCTGTGATCGTCGGCGACAGCCAGCAAATGCCTCCCAGCAAGTTCGGCTCCTCCTCGGGCGGGTCCGACGATGACTTCGACATCGACGCGGACGCCGAGGTGGTGCCGGCCGATCTGGACAGCATCCTCACCGAATGTGTGGAATCCGGGCTGCCGCGTCTCTGGCTGTCATGGCACTACCGCTCTCAGGACGAGCGGCTGATCGCGTTCTCCAACGCCCAGTACTACGAAGGAGAGCTGTCCAGCCTGCCTTCGCCCGGTGGGGAGCCCGATGCCGGAATCGAGCTCCGACGCGTCGCCGGGCACTTTTATCGCTCGATTCCCCGACAGTGGCCGGACGGAGAGGCGCCAAGGTTCCGCCACGGCATCACGCCCCGACTGCGCACCAACCCCATCGAAGCCGAGGCGATCGTCGACCACATCGTCGAGCGGGTGAACGATCCGGTGTTGTCCGCGCAGTCGATCGCCGTGGTGACCTTCAACATCCAGCAGCGTGATCTCATCCTGGACGCGCTGGAAGCCAGCGACGACCCACTGGTCAGCGCCAGACTGAGTGACGACGAGGACCCGCTGGTGGTCAAGAACCTGGAGAACGTCCAGGGCGATGAGCGGGACGTGATCCTGTTCTCCACCGCGTTCTCCGCAAAGTCGCCCGGCGACCGACTGCCGATGAACTTCGGCCCGTTGAGCAGGACCGGCGGCGAGAAGCGACTCAACGTCGCCGTGACGCGGGCCAGGCGAAAAGTGGTGGTGTTCTCCTCGTTCGACGCCGCCGACATCGACCTTGCCCGTACGTCCTCCAAGGGTCTCGCCGACCTTCGCGGATATCTCGAGTCCGCGCACGTAGACGCCGCCGACGAACGTTCCGCAGCGCGGATCAAGAACTCGATCCGTGACGATCTCGCCGAGCGACTTCGGCGAGAAGGATTTGAGGTGAGCTGTGAGTACGGCCTCTCCGAATTCACAGTGGACCTCGCCGTGCGCCACCGTGATTCCGAGCGCTGGGAATGCGCGGTGCTGTTGGACAGCAGGCGGTGGGCCGACATGCCGACCGTGGCTGACAGAGAGATGACTCCCGGCCTGCTCGGCGGGATGATGCGCTGGGGCTCGGTAGAGCGGGTGTGGCTGCCCGAGTGGCACGCGCATCCGGAGGACGTGGTGCAGAAGATCACCAGGGCCGTTCGTAGCGCCGCCGCGGTGCTGGCCGAGCGGGATCGGGAGTTCGAGAATGCGCGCCGGATCGCCGAAGAGCGACTGGTCGCGGACCGCGAGCGGGAAGCCGCGCGCCTCGCCGCTGAGGCAGCTGCGACCGCGGCGGAAGCGGCGGAAGCGGAAGAGCCTGAGGAGGTCGAGCCCGTGGAGTGGGCTGAGGCCGACGACATCGCGGTCGAGCAGTACATCGAGCGGCACCAGGAGCACCAGCGCGTTGATGCTGCGGCCGCGTCAGAGCAGCCGCCGGTGCCGCAGCCGGGCTCCGCGCCGGAGCCGTCCGTCCGGTCGGCAGTGGTCGCGGAACCGGCTCCCGCGCCCGACCCGGCACCTGCCCGCGTCCCGGAGCACGTCCGTCAGGTCGGATTCGTCCGCGTCGCCGACGAGATGTTGGGGGCCAAGGAGGATCTGGTGGCGCCGGTCTCGCCTGAGGTCCGGGCGCGGATCGAAACTAGGCTTCGAGAAGTGGTGGCCGCGGAGGCTCCGATGACGCCGGAAGAGCTCGCGCGACGAGTGGGAACCTGCTTTGACGTACGAAGGGTGTCTTCGAAGATTCGGGAGGTCCTGTTCGCCGACCTGCCCTCGCAGTGGCGCCATACAACGCACGGCGAGGAGTTCGTGTGGCCCGACAGCGTGCAGCCGGAGAATCTGGACACCTTCCGTCTCGATACCGAGCGAGCGCTGACGGACCTGCCGCTCGAGGAGATCGTCAATGTCATGATCGATTCCGATCTGGCCCGGTTCGACTCGGACGAGGAGCGCTTCCGACACGTGCTGGATCGGTTCGGGATGAAGCGACTGACGCCTGGAGTCCAGGACCGTCTCGCCCAAGCCTGGATGCTGGCGCGGTCGAGGTAGCCGCTGCGGCCGATATGTCCGAGCTGCTCTACACCGTCGCCTGAATCAACACCCTTGTGTGATCTACGTCACCGTGAGATTGTCTGTTACGTCTCGCGTTCTCCACACTGGAAGGTCCCTGCATGAACCGTATTGCACAGAAAGTTGCCGCTGGATCGGCGTTCGCCCTGCTCCTCGGCTCTAGTTTGAGCGGGGTGGCCTCCGCCGCCCCCGGAAGCGACTCATTCAGCTCGGGTTCGATCGGTACCGGTTCACTCGGCTCGCTGGCTCCCGGATTCACGTCCCCGTACACCCTCGCCGACGTGCCGGAGTGCACTGAGGCGAACTACTTCGACGATCCTTACAACATGTGGGAGATCAACTGGGACGGCCAGTACACCGAGCAGCGCCCCATCCGCCTCGACAGCGAGAGCTACGGCGGCCTGACCTACATCGATGCCCAGTACTCCGAGGAGACCCCCGCCGAGACCCTGGCCAAGGTCGAGGAATACGACGACAATCCGGCGAACAGTCAGGCCTACCACTGGTGGTACCCGAATCGTGACATGGTCAGCAACGGCGCGGAACTGACGTTGGGATTCGCTGACGGTGACATCGTGCTCGGTGAGGTGATGGTCGGAAGCAACGACTGCCCTTCCGTGCGGTGGACTCACTTCCCGGACGAGGGTGAACCCGAGACCACAACGCCGGACACCTTCCCGGAAGGCGCGCCGGCTCCGGTCAAGCCCACCATCCCGTCGGACGATGATTCACCGATGGGCTCGCTGGGGTCATTGCTCGGATCGTGATCGAATCAGCAGCGTAATCACCTGGGTCAACCAACTCGTCCGCACTCGAGCGGGTTCCGGTCAGGGATGCACCGCCCGGGACTCGCTCGATCGGCCGGCGTCTAAGTGCGCCACGTCGCTCAGTCGCAGGGGCGTGAACGTCCCCTCGGTGTTCGCCGAGAGCACCCGAGTGGTGAAGCAGGCGTGGTCGCCCCCGTCGTCAAGCATCGCGATTCTCTCGACCACCATCCGGTTGGGGCAGTCCCTGAGCAGCGGCAGGCCGTGCTCGTCGGTGTCCGTCACGCGTCCGTCGGAACCGCGACCCGCGAACTTGTCGGTCGTCTCCCCCGTCCGGGTCCCGAACCACTCGGCGACCGCGAGATCGGCTTCAGTGAGGAAATGGACTGCAAAGTGCGTGGCACGCAGCCCGGTCCGGTAGGTGTGATTGGCCTTGGACAGCCACAGGCAATAGTGCTCGGCGGAGATACTCGACTGGGCATGGAAACCGACGAGGCATCCCGCAGGCTCGTTCTCCGCGACCGTGGTGACCACGATCATCGCCGGATCCGCCGACGCCATCAGCCGGCCGAAGGCGTCCGCACTCATCGGTCGGACCTCTCGTCAGTCTCCGCCTGGTCTGCCGCAGCCTCGTACCGGAGGAAGATTGTGCCGTCCTCGGCCATGACGCCCTTCAGGTCGAACCTGGCGATGCCGGTTCCGGGAGGTGTCACGGACACGGGCAACGGGTCGCCGCCCATCATCGGGGAGATGGACAGCAGCAACTCGTCGAGCCGGTCCGCCGCCACGAGTTCGCCCAGCCAGGTGGGGCCGCCCTCGCAGAGCACGACGCCGTGCCCGCGGCCGGAGAGCGCACGCATAGCCTTCTCCGGCTCCACACGCTCGTCGCCGGCCAGGATGACCTCGGCGAACTCCTCGACCTCCGCGCGGCGCCCCGGATCGGCCCCCGCACAGGTGATGACCACCGTCGGGGCGTGCTCGGGAGCATCGGCGAACACGCTGGCCGCCCCGTCCAGATTCAGGCTCCTGCTGACCACGGCGACCGGCGGAGTGGCCGGCTTGCCCAGCTCCCGCCTCCGTGCCTGCGCGTCCTCGGACAGCCGCACCGGCCCATATCCTTCGCGCCGGACCGTCTCGGCTCCGACCAGAACGACGTCGGCGATCTGCCGCATGCTGCGGAACAACGCCTGGTCCGGCCGGGTGGACAGGGCACCGACCCTGCCGCCGACCGCAGCAGTTCCATCCAACCCCGCGACCATGTGCCCGGCGACCCAGCATTCGTGCCGGGGCGAGGACCGATCCACCTCCAGGTACGGGGCCAGTGGGTCGGGTATATCCGCGCCGATCTCGAGAACGTGCATGGCGGCGATCCTAGGTTCTGTCCACAGCGCCGGACACCGGTCGATTCCGGGCCGGACGCCAGAAGGCTGTGAGCGGAATTAACGACGGACTACACTCCGCTTATGAACTCCCTCACATTCCGCCGCGCCCGGAAGCTGCTCGGTTCTTCTGCGGCTGCCGTCGTCGTCGCCTCTCTCACCGTCCCCGCGGCGGCCGCACCGGCGGCCTCGCCCAACCCCGCGCCCACGTGGTCCGGCATGGACACCCGCCAGTGGACGGCGCCGATCCCCGCGCCCGGCGGCGTGGCCGCCACCATGCCGCTCGACCCCGCGCTCTCGCTGCCGCAGGCCGGACGGGCGGTGCGACAGGTCTACGGCACCATCGACCAGCACGGACAGCCCGCCATCTCCGCCTCCGCGGTGTTCCTCCCGCACGGCGAGGCACCGGACGGCGGCTGGCCCGTCGTGGCGTGGGCCCACGGCACCACCGGCCTCGGCGACGACTGCGCGCCCTCGACCCAGCCGCGCTCCGACCGCGACGCCGAGTACCTCGGCCACTGGCTCGACCAGGGCTACGCCGTGGTGGCCTCCGACTACGTGGGGCTGGGCA
Organism: Dietzia sp. NPDC055877; assembly: GCF_053615975.1. NCBI lineage: Bacteria > Bacillati > Actinomycetota > Actinomycetes > Mycobacteriales > Dietziaceae > Dietzia > Dietzia sp. NPDC055877. Next base: position 336,608 of record NZ_JBSHCV010000001.1, read on the forward strand.
CCCCCGGCCTGCTCAGCTACCTCAACGGGCCGGCCACCGGGCAGGCGATCGTCGACTCCGTGATCGCCGCACGAAGCTCCGACCTCCCCCTCTCGCCGACGTGGGCGCTCGTGGGTCAGTCGCAGGGCGCCGGCGCCGCGCTCAACACCGCGGTCCGCGCGACAGAGCTCGGTGCGCCCGCCGGACTGGACTACCGCGGCGTGGTGGCCACCGGCGCGCCGGCCAACATCGAGCACATCTTCCAGTGGGGCGGGCCCGGTTTCCCGCCGGTCAAACTGCCCACCGGGCTCAACCTGTACGCGTTCTACATCCTCGCCGGGTTCCGCGACCAGCACCCCGAGCTGGACGTCAACTCGCTGCTCACCCCGGCGGGCCGGGACATGGTCGACTCCGCCGAAACCCTCTGCTACGCCGCGATGAGGGACAAGGTCGGCGGCTTCCAGGTCTCGCAGGCGCTCCAGCGCCCGCTCAATGACATCCCCGACGTGTTCGGCAAATTGCAGCGCTACATGGGCACCCCGGCCGTCGGCTACGACCGGCCGGTGTTCCTCGGCCAGGGGCTGCTCGATCTCGACGTGCCGGCGCCGGCCGCGCTGTCGCTCGCGGCCGAGATGACGCTGAACCGCCAGCCGCTCGAGCTGCGGGTATACTCCGACCAGGATCACAGCGGGACCGTGTACGCCGCGACGCCGGACGCCACCGCGTTCCTCGCGCGCGTGATGGGCTGATCCTCCCCGGCATCCGGGAGGTGAACAGCAGTGGCGCGGTCCGAAACAGACGTCCAATTGGGCCCGGCCGCGCCGCTGCGGGTAGGCGCACGGCTGACATGTCACGGATGTGACACGAATCATAATTGTTACGTACTTGTCACCTGAGGATTTTCTAGTAATGTCCACGGCATCGCCGCGCGGGGATGTTTCAGGGACTCCCCGCGCGGCTGACGTCATTTCGGAGCCTTTTCTCAGGTCCGGCCCCGTCGCCGGCCGGCTCGGGACATCCGACAGTCGCCTAGAACGTGTTCTAGTACCCTGGGCGTATGAGCGCCCTCGACTTCGAGTCCACCAGCAAGACCATCACCGCCGGCCGCTTCGAGCTGCACTACCACGAGGCGGGCGAGAACAGCGTCGCCGAGCCCGAGAACTCGGTGCCCGTCCTGTTCCTCCACGGGTCCGGCCCCGGCGTCACAGCCTGGTCGAACTTCGCCGGCAACTTCCCGGTCTTCGCCGAGCGTTTCCACACCATCCTGCTGGACATGCCCGGCTTCGGGAAGAGCGGCGACCTGGAATGGGAGAAGGCGTACCCGAAGATCGCGGCGGAGGCAGTCGACGCGTTCTGCGAGGCCAAGGGCATCGAGAAGGTCGACATCGTGGGCAACTCGATGGGCGGCAACGTCGCCTGCGAGGCCGCGCTCGCCTACCCGGACCGCGTCCGCAAGATGGCGCTCATGGGACCCGGCGGACTCGCCGCGCCGCTGTTCACCCCGGAGCCCAGCGAGGGCTCGCGCCGCCTGTTCGAGTTCCTCGCCGAGCCGACCGAAGAGAAGATGGCCGCCTGGGTCGACACGATGGTCGGCAACAAGAAGGTCGTCTCCGACGAACTCATCCGCGCCCGCACAGAGGCCGCCACCGCGCCTGGTGCGGTGGAGCGTATGTACTCGATCTTCGGCTCGATCCTCAAGCCCGAGAACGCCTACACCCCGCTGTACGCGCGCGCCTCGCAGATCCGCCAGGAGACCCTGCTCATCTGGGGCCGCGATGACCGCATGCTCCCCTACGAGCAGGCCCATTTCGCATTCCGCCAGCTGCCCAAGGCCGAGCTGCACTCCTTCTCCCGCTGTGGCCACTGGGCCATGATCGAGCAGAAGGACAAGTTCGAGCGTCTGGTGATCGACTTCTTCACGCACTGAGCCGGCGGGTCGCGGGCGTACCGCCGCGCTCTCTCCCGGGATCCGCTACTCCGTCGGGCACCCTCGGCGAGTGGTCGCAAGTCGCGTTTCCGGCGGCCTGGCTCTTGGGAGAACGTGAGTGGCTGTGACCAGGCGGCGGGGGCCCCGGGCGTCGCAGGCGTTAGCCTCACTCGCATGAGCCAGACGCCCAACAGCGGCCAGCCCGAGCAGCCCGCCGAACCTGGCCGGCCCAACCCAGCGGGTCAGCCCGCCGAGCCTGGCCAGCCTGCCGCCCCCGTGCAAGCGCCCGTCGATCCCCAGACCGGCGAGGACCTGTCCTGGAAGCAGACCCCCGTGGCGCTGGTCCTGCTCGACCGCCCGGCACCCGGCCACCGCGAAGTGGGTGAGCTGCTCGCAGAGATCTTCGAGGGCGCCTACGAGGTCGAGCCCGGCACCGACGAGGACCCGGCCACCGCTGTCCACATCGAGGACGCCACCGTGATCGTCTCCACGGTCGATTCGCCCGTCCCCGACGGCGAGGCCTCCCGCTACACCGCCGACCTGGCGATGTGGAACGGGCAGGAGGCCGTGGTGGACACGCACCGTTCGCAGGTCGTGGTGGCGGCGTTCCGGTGGGGACCGCCGGGCGACGACGACGAGCCCACCGCTCCCGAATACATGGACCCCCGCCTGGAGACGCTGCGCTGTGAGTTGGCGGTCGCGAACGTCGCCGCAGCACTGACCGCGCTGCCGGGCTCGGTGGCCGTGACCGTGGGCGGCGCGGCGACGACCCTGCCCGCCGGCCCCTACCGCGAGCTCGTGACCGCGAACCCCGTCCCCGCCCCGGCGCTGGTCGGGATCCGCGCGGGGATGCAGTCCGAGTCCACGTCGTGCGCGTACACCACGGGCCTGGGCAGGTTCGGGCGGATGGATCTCGAACGGCTGGACGTGACCGCTCCGCCCAACGCGGTCTACGGTCAGATGTGCGACATCGTGGCGTTCGCGCTGGCCAGCGGCACGATCTTCCTACCTGGTCAGGCGCTCGAGGTGGGCGGACCCGAGCCGCTGGTCGCCGAGGCCGCGGTCTCGCCGTTCACGGGCCAGGAGGCGCTGCGGCTGGAGCCCGGCGCGCCGACCGAATAGGACGGTCGAGTAGGACGGTCGAGCAGGCCGGCCCGCGCGAGCCCGCGGGTTGAAACCCGCCAAGGCTCCTACGGGCGGCAATTCCCGGTGCGCTCCACCACCAACTGGGTGGTGGCGGCCAGCTGGAAGGGCCGCACGACGGGCTCGATCCGGCTTGTCAGTCGCTCCTTCTTGAGCTTGGCGATCACGCTGCGCACCAGCTCGGGCAACGGGTTGCCGGCGTGGTCGACCAACGGATAGATCCGGACCTCCGGGGCCACACGCGCCATCTCGACGATCGCCGCCACGTGGTCGGCCGTGTCGAGTCTGTCCGCGTAGGTGAACAACAGATGCGAGCAGAGCACCAGGTCGGCGGAGTCATCGGCCAGCGGCAGCCCCGGGAGCGCACCGGCAATATAACGCTCGGGGGCGACGGCCATATGGTCGAGCATCTGCTCGGCGGCCGTGCGCCGGATCTCCTCGTGGCCCGCCAGCCCGCCGCGGACGTCCCAGTCGTAGTGGAGCTCCCGCCGCTGCAGATGCGCCACCGCACGATCCACGTCCTCATGGATCCGGGCGCGCAGTTCCTCCGCTCCGCGGGCGTACTGCGGGTCCACCGCGACCGCGTCGCCTCCGGCCGCGCAGATCTCCGCCACCGCGCTGGCGGCGCCGCCGGGGCAGTCCACGATCCGTCGCCGCAGATCGGCCTCGTCCAGGCCGAACATGTCCACGTACTCGCCCAGCGAACGAGCGCTGACGAGGACGTCCGCGTCGCGAAGCGTCGGCGGGTGGATGGTGCGGGGACTTGCGGTCACCTGAGATCTCTCCTGAAGTTGGGCGGCCCGACTGTTGTCGTGGCCACGGGTCGCGACGAGATGGACCCGGGTTCCGGCGCGGGCCGGCCCTCCTGGAGTGAATGCGCGGCCCACCCGTCCCCCGGCGGGCCCGTCGCAGTGCTCGTTGCTACGCCGAGGCGCAGCGGGCGGCGCGGGTCCACACGGGTTCGCGTCGCCAACACATCAGTACGTTTTTCGGCACGGAACAACCGTAGCAGTGACCTACGACACCGGCCACCTGAAGTTCACGGCGCTGACGCGACCGGGGGGCGCCTGTCAGAGCCGCCGCTCAGCGCCGCGGCATTGTGGTGTCACACAGCGCTGCCGCTCAGGGCAGGTTGTGGTGGTACGCCTGCTCCTGCGTCAGTGTGGCGATGCGCCAGCCCTCGGCTGTGCGGACGAAGCGCAGCACGTACCAGAGCCCGTAGAAGAACACCTGCTGGTCCTTCTCCGTGGTGGGCTTCAGCGCCATGGGGTTGAAACACATGCACCGGCCGGAGGCGGAGTCCCCGTCCAGCTCCACGGCCAGGTTGCCCATGAGGTGCTGCGTCGCGGCGAAGATCGGCAACATCTCGGCCAGCCAGGCGCGGATCGCCGGGTAGACGTCGTCGGGCCCGCCGGACGCCACGAAGCTCACCCGCGCGTCCGGCGTGAACACGCGGTCCAGCCCGTCGAAGTCCCGCGAATCGATGCAGGTCGCGTAGCGGGTCATGAGGTCCTGCAGGTCCCAGCGGTCGGAAAGCTCGACCAGTGTTCGGCTCATACGCCCTACGCTAACGTGGCCTGCATGGACTACGAGGTGGAAGCCCGCGCCCACGCGGCGATCGAGCAGCTCAAGTACCGCTACTGGCGGGCCTGTGACGGCAAGGATCCCGAGGGCTTCCGCGAGTGCTTCGTGGCCTCCGGCGGCGTGCTGGACTTCGGCCCCCTCGGACGGACCGACCCGGACACCATGGTCGGGATCTTCAAGAAGATCGCCCTGTCCACCGCGGCGGACGGCGGCCCCCGGATCCTCGACATGCACCACGGCTTCATGCCCTCGATCGATGTAGAGGCACCCGCGGACGGCGGAGAGCCGACCCGCGCCACCGGGACCTGGACCCTGCAGTTCCGACAGGTCGACCGCGACAAGGGCACCGAGACCCAGTCCACCGGCGAGTACTCGGACGTCTACGTGGTCGAGGGCGGCCGCTGGGTCATGGCCGAGTGTCTGTTCACGCCGGGCTGGTCCGTCACACGCGAACTCACCGGGGCCACCGTGACCTACCCCGAGGTCGACACGGTCCCGGGAGCCGCCACCGCCGGAGCCGACTCGTGACCGCCCGGGTCGCGCTGGTCACCGGCGGCAGCCGCGGCGTCGGCAAGGGCGTGGCCACCGCGCTCGCCGCCGCCGGCTGGACCGTCTACGTCACCGGGCGCTCCGCCGAGCGCCTGCAGCCGACCGTCGACACCGCCTCAGGCGCCCCCGGCGAGATCCGGGCCCTGGAATGCGACCACGGGCGGGACGAGGAGATCGTCGTCGTCGTCGAGAAGATCGTCGCCGACACCGGCCGCCTGGACCTCCTGGTCAACAACGTCTGGACCAATCCCAAGGGCTTCATGGGGTTCGACGGGAAGTTCTGGGAGCGGCCCACCGACGACTGGGACGCGCTCATGGGCATCGGCCTGCGCGCCCACTACGTCGCCTCCTGCGAGGCCGCCAAGGTGATGGTTCCGCAGGGCTCGGGCCTGATCGTCAACATCTCCTCGTTCGGCTCGCGCGCGCCGTTCCACACCGTCCTCTACGGCATGAGCAAGACCGCCCTGGACAAGATGGCCTCCGACATGGCGCACGATCTGGCCGGTACGGGAGTCTCCACGCTCTCGCTGTGGCTCGGCCTCATCCGCACAGAGCTCATCCTGTCGCTGGGGATGGACGACTTCAACGGCTTCCCGCTCGACCGCGCGGAGGACCCAACATTCGTCGGTCGCGTCATCGCCGCCCTCGCCGAGGACCCCGAGCTCGCGTCGATGAGCGGGGCCACGGTCGTCACCGCCGAGTACGGGCGTAAGCACGGGATCAGGAACGACGACGACGCCGTGCCCCTCTCCCACCGGGGAGCCTTCGGCGGCGGCCCGCTGTTCCCGCCGGTCACCGACGAGCAGTTGGGTCTCGAGACCGTCGACGAGGTCGCCGCGGCGGGCGGCCACAACGGGTTCGCCGGAGAGTAGCCATGGGCGCCAAGGAATTCGACGAGGTGGAGGATCCGCTCGAACGGCTGGAGCGGAACGAGCGGCAGGGCACCCTGGCCTTCCGCTTCTTTTTGGTGTCGACGGTCGTGGTGGTGGCGGTGGCGGCGCTGGTCATCACGCTCGTCGGCGGGATCCAGGACGAGTGCGGCGGCGCCGACGGGCTGTGTCTGACGGCGGGCCGCATCGAGGTGGTGGTGATCCCCACGCTGCTGTCGCTGCTGCTGTCGGTGTTCTCGGCGTGGAAGACCTACCAGACGTGGTCGCGGCACATCCGCTGGCGGCCGTGGCTGTTCGCGACCTACGCCATGTGGATGCTCACGACCGCGTGCCTGCTGCTCACCTCGTCGGTGGCGTTCGTCGAGATCGGCTGACGGGCGCCTCGCCAGCGTATCCGGCCCCAGTTGCGCTGCCGCTGTGCTCTGCGCTGGCGAAATGGTCCGATCTCCCAGCGCAACCTGCCTTCTGGCGTGCACTCGGCCAGCGCAAGACAGAGAGGCAGCGTATCCGCCGTTGGATGCGCTGCCTCTCTGCCCGGCGGGCGCCGGCCAGCGCCAGCCAGCGCCGGCCCGCGTGAGCGTAGGCCCGCGTTGTCGAGATCAGGGGACGATGTTGACCATCTTCCCGGGCACCACGATGACCTTCTTCGGCGCCGCGCCACCGAGGTTCTCCTGCACCTTCGCGTCGGCCAGCGCGGCGGACTCGACGTCGGCCGGCGAGGCGTCCGCGGGGACGGTGATGCGCGAGCGCACCTTGCCCTTGATCTGCACCGGGTACTCCACCGAGTCCTCGACCAGGTAGAACTCGTCGTGCTCGGGGAAGGGGCCGTGCGCCAGGGAACCGGTGTGGCCGAGCCGCGACCAGAGTTCCTCGGCCAGGTGCGGGGCGACGGGCGCGGCCATCAGCACGAGCGGCTCCACCACGGAGCGCGGAGCGCCCGGGCCGGCGGTCGGGTAGGCCTTGGTGAGGGTATTGACGTACTCGATGAGCTTGGCGATCGCGGTGTTGTCGCGGAGCCCGGCGTAGTCGTCGCGGACCCCGGCGATGGTCTTGTGCAGGGCTTTGAGCACGTCCTCGGTCGGCTCGGCGCCGGTGACGCGGGCCTGCCCGGTGCTCTCCTCGATCGCCACCCGCCACAGCCGCTGCAGGAATCGGTGTGCGCCCACCACGTCCTTGGTGGCCCAGGGGCGGGAGGTGTCGAGCGGGCCCATGGACATCTCGTAGACGCGCAGGGTGTCGGCGCCGTAGGTGTCGCAGATCTCGTCCGGGGAGACGGCGTTCTTGAGGGACTTGCCCATCTTGCCGTACTCCTGGAACACCTCGGGGGCGTCGGGCGAGGCGTCGAGATAGAACTTCCCGTCCCGCTCCACCACATCGGCGGCCGGAACGTAGACGCCGCGGGCGTCGGTGTAGGCGAAGGCCTGGATGTAGCCCTGGTTGAACAGGCGACGATAGGGCTCCTCGCTGGTCACGTGGCCCAGGTCGAAGAGCACCTTGTGCCAGAAGCGCGAGTAGAGCAGGTGCAGCACGGCGTGCTCGACTCCACCGACGTAGAGGTCCACGCCACCGGGGTCCTCGGGGCCGTGGATCTCGGGGCGCGGCCCGGTCCAGTAGCGCTCGTTCTCCAGCGAGCACAGCTCCTCGGAGTTGGTGGGGTCGATGTAGCGCAGCTGGTACCAGCTGGAGCCGGCCCAGTTGGGCATGACGTTGGCGTCTCGGGTGTAGGTCTGCAGCCCATCCCCCAGGTCCAGCTCGACGGTCATCCAGTCGGTGGCCTTGGCCAACGGCGGGGACGGCACCGAGTCGGCGTCATCCGGGTCGAAGGAGACGGGCTGGTAGTCCTCGACCTCGGGCAGCTCGACGGGCAGCAGCTCGTCGGGCAGGGCGTGGGGGACGCCGTCGGAGTCGTAGACCACCGGGAACGGCTCGCCCCAGTAGCGCTGACGCGCGAACAGCCAGTCGCGGAGCTTGTACTGGACGGTGCCCTCGCCGGTCCCCTCGCCCTCGAGCCAGGCGATGGTGGCGGCCTTGGCCTCGTCGACGCCCAGTCCGTCGAGCGCCAGACCCTCGTCGTTGGTGGAGTTCACGGCCACGCCGTCACCGGAGTACGCCTCGGCCTGCACGTCGATCCGGGAGCCGTCGGCCGGCGCGACGACCTGAACGATCGGCAGTCCGAACGCGGCGGCGAACTCGTGGTCGCGCGCGTCGTGCCCGGGCACGGCCATGATCGCGCCGGTGCCGTAGCCCATGAGGACGTAGTCGGCCACGAACACCGGGACCTGCTCGCCGTTGACCGGGTTGACGGCGTAGGCGCCGGTGAACACGCCGGTCTTGTCCTTGTTCTCCTGACGCTCCAGGTCGGACTTGCGAGCGGCCTGGCGGCGGTACTCCCGCACGGCCTCAACCGGCGAGGAGTGCCCGCCGGTCCAGCGCGGATCGAGCTCGGCGGCTGCACCCGCTCCTGTGGCGCTGTCCGCTCCCGCGGCACCGTGGGCGCCGGACGGCGCCTCGGGCCAGAACGGCCCGGCCAGCTCGTCGACCAGGGGGTGCTCGGGCGAGAGCACCATGTAGGTCGCGCCGAACAGCGTGTCGGGGCGGGTGGTGAACACCTCGATGGACTGCTCGGCCACGGCGAAGCGGACGCGGGCGCCCTGCGAGCGGCCGATCCAGTTGCGCTGCATGGACTTGACCTTGTCGGTCCAGTCGAGCCGGTCCAGGTCATCGACCAGCCGGTCGGCGTAGGCGGTGATCCGCATCATCCACTGCGAGAGGTTCTTGCGGAAGACGGGAAAGTTGCCGCGCTCGGATCGGCCCTCGGCGGTGACCTCCTCGTTGGCCAGCACGGTGCCCAGCCCCGGGCACCAGTTGACCATCGAATCGGACAGGTAGACGAGCCGGTGGGCGTCGAGGACCTTCTCCTGCTCGGCCGCGCTCAGGTCACCCCATGCGCGGTCGGCGAACTCGGCGGGCAGCGGGCGGGAGCCGGAGACGAACTGCTCGCGCAGCTCGGCGATGGGGCGGGCGCGGCCGGTGCGCTCGGGATGCTCGCCGCCGTCGGTGGTGCGGGCCGGCGCCTCGGGGTCGTACCAGGAGCCGTGGATCTGCAGGAAGATCCACTGGGTCCAGCGGTAGAAGTCGGTGTCGGTGGTGGCGAACACCCGGCGGCGGTCATGACCCAGTCCGAGGCGGCCGAGCTGGCGCTCCATGTTGGCGATGTTGGCCTCGGTGGTCACGCGCGGGTGCTGGCCGGTTTGCACGGCGTACTGCTCGGCGGGCAGGCCGAAGGCGTCATAGCCGAGCGTGTGCAGCACGTTGGTACCGAGCATGCGGTTGTAGCGCGCGAACACGTCGGTCGCGATGTACCCCAGCGGGTGGCCGACGTGCAGGCCCGCGCCCGAGGGGTACGGGAACATGTCCTGGACGAACAGCTTGTCCTCCGGCAGTGCGGAGCCGTCGGTCGCGGCGAGCGGACCGACGGGATTGGGCGCCTCGAAAGTGCCACGCTGCGCCCATTCGGCCTGCCAGCGCGACTCGATCTCGCCGGCGAGTGCCGCTCCGTAGCGGTGGGTCGGTCCGGTCTCGGACTGATCGCCGGTGACGGTCTGGTCGCTGCTGCTCACGTTGTCTGCTCTCCCTGGTCTCGCCGGTGCCCACACGCAGGCCGTGTCCAGCCTAAACCCTGGGCCGGGCCGGGCCACGTCAGCGTGGGGAGACGGGACTGCGGGGGCGTGAGGACCGGCGGGGCATGAGGCACCGGGCAGCCAGCAACCGCCGCGGCAGCCGGCGCCCGTACCCCTGCCGGGTCAGGCCCTGGCGGCGCGGCGGCCGGCGATCAGCGCGTCGAGGCTGAAGCGGCCGGGGCCGACCAGGCCGAACACTGCCGTGGCGAGGCCGATCACGGCGACCAGCTCCCAGCCACCGTCAGCGGCGTAGATGCCGGCGGCCTGGTGGACGTAGAAGTAGGCGCCGACCATGACGACGACGACCAGGACCGCCACGAGCTGGGTCAGCAGCCCCAGGACGAGCAGGATGCCGCCGACCAGCTCGACCGTGCCGGCGAACGCGGCCGCGGCCTGGGCGGCGGGGACGCCCATCGACTCGAAGAAGGCGCCGGTGCCCTCGACGCCGTTGCTGAACAGCTTCTGACCGCCGTGCACGATCAGCACCGCGCCGAGCAGGACGCGGGCCAGCAGCAGGCCGATGCCGCGGACGGCCGCGGAGACGGGCACGAGGTTGCTCGAGGTCTCGAGGGCGGCGGGGCGAGTAGCAGTGGTGGTCACTGTGGTTCCTTCCGTTGGGTTCTCCGGTCTGTGCCGGAGCAACCTCGTCGTGGCGGTCCGCGCGGGTCGGCGAGCCATACATGATACGTCACATAGTTCTACTGATCGACTACGTGGCATGTCAACTAAGGGCTATTATGGACCCATGACTGAACAGGTGAATTGGCTCAACGACGAGGAGACGGCCCTCTGGCGCACCTACCTCGCCCTTGAAGGTCGCCTCCACCTGGAGATCCAGCGCGACCTCAAGATGTCCTCCGACCTGACCGAGCCCGAGTTCGAAGTCTTGGTCCATCTCAGCGAGGCCGACGGGCCGCTGCGCATGACCGCCCTCGCCGACGCCCTGCAGTGGGAGCGCAGCCGCGTCTCCCATCAGGTGACCCGGATGGCCAAACGCGGGCTCGTGCAGCGCACGAGCTGCCCCGAGGACGGGCGCGGCGCGTTCGTCTCCACCACCGACGAGGGCTTGCGCGAGATCGAGAAGGCCGCGCCGGACCACGTGCGAACCGTGCGGCGGGTCTTCCTGGATCGATTGGACGACGACGACAAGCGCGAACTCGGTCGAATCCTCGCACTGGTCGAGGGCGGCGGCGGGGGCACGCAGCAGGCTGACGCGACTCGGACTTCCGCGGCCACGGGCGTAACCTCTAAGGCGTGAACGCAGTGCTCGTGGTGGTCGTGGTGCTCCTCGCCGGGCTCGCCCTCCTGGTCGGGGGCACCGGCCTTCTCGCGCTGACCGGCAAGCTGCCCGGCAACGGCGTGCTGGGGGTCCGCACCCCGGAGACCCGGCGCTCGCTGGAGGCGTGGACGCTGGCCAACCGGGCCGCCGCGCCCGCGTTCCTCGGCTCGGGCCTGACGCTCCTGCTCGGTACGCTCGCCCTGGGACTGATCGGCGGCTGGATCGGCGTTCTCGTCGTCGTCGTGGCCCTCGTGGTCTCCCTCGCCCTGCTCAACGTGGCCGGCATGGCCGGGGCACGCGCGGCGGCCATCTGGCAGGCCGACCACGGCGACGAGGGCGGGTGCGGTTGCGGCCCCGAGGGCTGCGGCGGCCACTCCGGCGCCTCGGAGGCCGGGGGCTGCTCCTCCGCCGGCGAGTCGGACGAAACCGGTGACTCCGGCTCCGGCGGCTGCTCCCCCGCCACGGCCGGGGGCACGGACGGCGGCGCCGACCCCGCGGACGACTGCGGCGTGACCGGCGGCTGCGGATCGTGCGCCCTGCAGGGCATGTGCGAAACGGAGACCGCCGGCCGCTGAGGGGCCCTCCGGTGGCCGCCACCAGCGCGCGCCCCTACGGTGTGAATCCTCATCGCACCAGACCGTGAAGGAGTTCGCCATGGCCCAGAAGGACGTCGTTGACATCCTCACCGCCGACCACCGCGAGATGATCGGACTCCTCGAACTGATCGAGGAGACCACCGACCCCGCCGAACGGCGCGCACTCGCCGATGCCGCGACCGCCGAGATCGTGCGGCACTCCGTGGCCGAGGAGCTGTTCGTCTACCCCGTGTACACGCGGGAGGTCACCGACGGCGCGGATGAGGTCGAGCACGACAAGGAAGAGCACCAGGAGCTCGAGGAGACGCTCGTCAAGCTCGAGGGCGTCGACTCGGAGGACGCTGACTTCCTGCGCCTGGTCCGCGAGCTCAAGGGCCAGCTCGACCACCACGTCGACGACGAGGAGTCCGACCAGTTCCCCAAGCTGCGGCGGGCCGTGTCCGCCGAGGAGCTGGTGGATCTGGGCCGCAAGGTGGAGGCCGCCAAGAAGGTCGCGCCGACCCGGCCGCACCCCGACTCACCCCACTCCGAGCTGTTCCACATGACGGTGGGCCTGGGCGTCGGGATGGTCGACCGGCTGCGGGACGCGCTGAGCGGTCGCATCGAGAACACCTGAGTGCGCGGTCGTGGGGCGTCCGCGCTGTAAAATCCCCGCATGAGCGCTGAGTTCTCGATCACCCGCACCGCCATCCTCGATGCCCCCGCGCCGGCCGTGTTCGCCCAGCTCGAGGACTTCCGCAAGTGGCGGAACTGGTCCTTCTGGGAGAAGACCGACCCGTCGATGGAGCGGACGTTCACCGGCGCCGAGCGGGGCGTCGGGGCGCGCTACGAGTGGTCGGGCAACGCCAAGGCCGGCGCGGGGTCCATGGAGATCACCGGGGCATCGGCGGGGCGGCAGGTCCTGATCGAGCTCCGGTTCCTCAAGCCGTTCAAGGCCACCAACCCCACGGTGATCACGCTCGAGCCGCTCGGGCCAGAGCGCACCGAGGTCACGTGGCAGATGACGGGGACCCGCGGCCCGGTGATGCGGGCGTTGACGCGCCTGGTGAAGATGGACGACGTGTTGGCGCGGCAGATCGACGAGGGGCTCGAGGCGCTGGGGCGCGCGGCCGCCGCGGAGGGCTAGACCGGCCCGGACTCCGGACGGCCTCGAGACCCAGCCCCCGGCCCGGCCCCGAGATCCAGCCCGGCACGGACTCTCAGCCCAGCGCCTGGACCAGCACCGCGGCGAGCCCACACGCGGAGATCACGATGATCATCGCCACCAGGCCCACGTTGTAGAGCGCCTGCGTCTGCTGGACCTCACCGGCACGGACGAACCGGCCCACGCGCCGCTCGTGCCCGCGCTGCACCCGGAGCAACGCGAGTAGCGGGACCACCGTGAGCAGGGAGAACGCCGACGCCCATAGCCACGAGAGCTCGCCCACCAGCTTGGCCACGAGCGTGATGTTGACCCCCACCACGGCCCAGGTACGGGCCCAGGACAGGCTGGTGCGCTCGGCCTGCAGGCCCGCATCCGGCGGGACCGCCGTGGGCGAGACACCGATCACCCGCGGGCGTCGGCGCGGCTGTGGCCGGGGGTCGGTCATGTGAACGTTCCGCTGAGGATCGCGACGATGAGGACCACGGCGCCGATCGAGATCCCCAGCGCCAGCAGGATCGACGCCTGGGGCATCGGCAACGGCTGCTTGTGCCGCATGGCGAACTCGATCCGGATCCAGCGGCGGAATGCCACGATCGCCAGCACCGCCGCCAGCACCAACAGGATGCAGGCGAGCGGGGTGCGGATGATCTCCGGGATCTCGTCGCCGGCGAACGCCTCGAGAGCCACCGCGCCGGCGGTCAGTCCGAGGCTCGTGCGGATCCAGGCCAGGAAGGTGCGCTCGTTGGCGAGCGTGAACCGTGGATCCGGCTCCTGACCATCTCTGAGTGCTCTGGGCCGCCAGCCCGACCCGCCATCGCCCGTCATGGGTCCGAGCCTATCGGGCGGGCCGAACCGGCCGCCCGATCCGGCCTCGGGCGAGCGACGACGGCGGGCGCCGAAGTGATGGAATGGGCGGATGGAGATTCTGCGCCGGCTGAGGATCGAACCGTTCATCGTGGCGATTCTGGCCGCGGTGGTCGTCGCCGCCTTCCTCCCCGCGACCGGCGGCGCCGCCACGACGCTGGGCTGGGTCACGACCATCGGCATCGCCGTGTTGTTCTTCCTCTACGGCGCCCGGCTCGAGCCGCGGGAGCTGCGGGCGGGCCTGCGGCACTGGCGGCTGCACTCGGTGGTGCTCGTGGCGACGTTCGTGGTGTTCCCGCTGCTCGGCCTGCTCGGCCAGTGGGTGCTGACCCCCGTGCTCGGCGCGTCTCTGGCCGCCGGCTTCCTCTTCACGACGCTGGTGCCCTCGACCGTGCAGTCGTCGATCACGTTCGTGGCGATCGCGCGCGGGCATGTCAGCGCCGCGGTGGTGTCGGCATCGGTATCGAATCTGCTGGGCGTGTTCCTCACGCCGCTGCTGGTGTTCGCGCTCATGACCACCGACGGCTCGGTGAAGATCACGTGGGATTCGGTCGGCACGATCGCACTGCAGCTGCTGCTGCCGTTCGTGCTGGGCCAGATCTTCCGGGACCGCATCCTGCCGATCACCAACAGGATCAAGCGTCTGGCCCTGTTCGACAAGACCGTGATCGTGCTCGTGGTCTACGCCGCGTTCTCCGAGGGCGTGGCCGAGGGGATCTGGACGATGGTCGGCGTGCCCCAGCTGGCGGGCCTGGTGGTGGCGTGCTGCGTCCTACTTGCTGTGGTCCTTGGTCTGACGGAGCTCGTCTCCCGCGCGCTCGGCTTCGAGGACCGGGACAAGCGCGTGGTGCAGTTCTGCGGCTCCAAGAAATCCCTGGCCACCGGCCTGCCGATGGCGGCGGTGCTGTTCGTGGGCCAGCCGCTCGGCCTGCTGGTGCTGCCGCTGATGATCTTCCACCAGATCCAGCTCATCGTCTGCGCGTGGCTGGCGGGCCGCTACGGCCGCGCCGAGGAGACCCCGGTCGCGCCGGCCGCCTCCTGAGTTCTACCCCGGCAACCCCATCGCCATGGACGTCTCCACGACCCTGTCCGGGTCGCCGAGCCGCGGGCCGAGGATCACCAGGACGGCGAACACGAGCGCGGCCGTCAACGCGAGCCCGATCCACACCGGGTACAGGCGCCGGCCTCCCAGCCGGGCGACCGTCGCGCCGACGAGGGCGCCGAGGACGTTGAACATCAGGTCGGAGACGTCCGAATGGCCCAGGGCGAAGACGTACTGGAGGGTCTCGACGGTGGCGCTGGTCAGCGCTCCGACGACGACGACGTGGGCCGTCGCCCGCCTGTGATGCTCCAGCACGATGAACAGCAGGACTCCGAGCGGGATGAAGAAGGCCATATTGCCGAGGTAGTCGAACAGCGGCCCGAACCAGGTCGTCGAGTTCCGATAGAGGGCGAACGGCTCCCATTCCATCGAGCGGTTCCGTTGCGCCTCGGGTCGCCACAGCATGCCGATCACGAAGAAGGCCTTGAGCATGGTCAGTGCCGCGACCACAGCCCCGTAGGCGACCAGCGCCACTGCCGCCCAGGCCCTGACCCGCGTACTCGTCGGTTCCGTCACGGGCACAGTCTTACCAGGTGATCGCGCCGATTCCGCGCTCGCATGGCGTTGTTGTACATTTGTACGCGTACGTTTGTACAGCAACGTGAGGAGCACCTGTGACGAGCGCCGGACGCACCCGCGATCCCGAGCAGCGGATCCGTGACATCGGGCAGGCCGCGGCCGAACTGATCGCCGAGGCCGGGCCCGCCGCGCTGACCCATCGTGCGGTCGCGGCGCGCGCCGGCGTCGCCGTCGGGACCACCACCCGGTACTTCTCGACGATCGACGACCTGCGCAGGCACGCGCTCGAGCACCTGGCCGCCGCGGTCGAGAGCGACCTGGACAAGATCCGGCGCGACCTCGCTGGCGCCCCCGACCCGATCGCCTACCTGGCCACCGCCGCGGCCGCCGGCTTCGAGGACCGGGGCGCGGTGCTCGCCGAATGCTCCCTCGCCTACGCGGGACTGTTTGAGGAGGACCTGCGCGAGCTGAGCCTGCGCTGGTTCACCGGACTCACCGAGATACTGTCCCCCTACTTCGGGAAGGTCCGCTCGGAAGTGCTGGCCATGTGCCTGGACGGGGCCGGCATCAACACCGCGCTCACAGGTACCGCACCCACCACCGCCCGACTCGAGGCCGTCATCCGGGCGATCTCGACCATGCCCGATGAGGACACCACCGCATGAGCGACACCACCGCACCCGCCCGGAGTGAGCTGCGGGCCGACCCGCACATCGTGGGCTCGTACGATCCGGCGCGCCGCTGGCTCGGTCTGGTCACGCTGACGTTCTCCCTGCTGGCCATCACCACGGACATGACGATCCTCAACGTGGCGATCCCGCAGATGTCGGCGGACCTGCAGCCCACCGCCTCCCAGCAGCTGTGGATCATCGATGCGTACTCGCTGGTCATGGCCGGACTGCTCATCTCCATGTCGTCGATTGCCGACCGCTGGGGCCGCAAACGAATGCTCATGCTGGGCTACATTCTCATCGCGCTCGCCTCGGTCCTCGTGCTCCTCGCGCACTCCCCCGGCTTCGTGATCGCGCTGCGCATCCTGCTCGGAATCGGCGCGGCGATGGTCATGCCGTCCACCCTGTCGCTGCTGCGGGTCACCTTCACCGACACCCGTGAGCGCGCGACCGCCCTGGCCGTGTGGGCCGCGGTCGCCGGCATCGGTGCGGCCGTCGGGCCACTGCTGGGCGGTTTCCTGCTCGAGACGTTCCACTGGCAGTCCGCGTTCCTGGTCAGCGTGCCGATGATGGTCATCGCGTTTGTCAGCGCCATCTTCACCGTTCCCGAGTCACGAGTGCCCGAGCCCGGGCCGTGGGACCCCTTCGCCGCCGCTCTCACGCTCGTCGGAATGTCGACAACCATCTGGGCCATCAAGAAGTTCAGCGAAGAGGCCTCGATGACCTACCTCCCGGCGTGGATCGCCTTCGTCGTGGGAGTGGCAGCCCTGGTCTGGTTCGTCCGGCGCTGCCTGAAGTCTACCTCTCCCCTGCTCGATGTGACGATGTTCCGCCACCGCATCTTCTCCGCGGGCGTCCTGGCCGCTCTCATCGCGAGCTTCTCCATGTCCGCCGGGCTGCTGTTGCTCGCGCAGTGGTTGCAGCTGGTCAACGGCGCGTCCGCGTTCGAGTCCGGGCTCCAGCTCATGCCGCTGGCGCTCGCCGCCGCCGTGACCTCTCTACTCGCGCCCGTCGCCTCGGAGCGGATCGGGATGCGCGCGACGATCTTCTTAGCGCTCTTCGTCGCCGGCGCCGGCATGCTCTTCCTGGGCATCCGGGGTGAGGATCTGGAGCTGACCTCGGTGTTCATCGCACTCGCCCTGATCGGCGCAGGCATCGGCGCGCTGGCCCTGGCCTCCTCGATGATCATGGGCGGCGTCCCGCGTTCCAAGGCCGGCAATGCGGCCGCCATGGAGGACACCTCGTATGAATTCGGCGCCGTGTTGGGTATCGCGATCCTGGGATCGTTGGCCTCGTTCCTCTACCGGCGGAACCTCGGCACCCCGGCCGAGGCGCTGATGCTGGGCGAGGAGGCCACGGAAGCGGCCCGCGACTCGCTCGGCGGGGCCATGGCGGTGGCCGACGCCGCGCAGCTTCCGGACCTGGCCGCGCGAGCCGGAGAGGCCTTCACCTCCGGCCTGGGCATGGCCGGACTGATCGGCGGGCTCATCCTGCTGGTGTTCGCGTTCGTGGTGTTCTACCTGACGCCGAAGGGCACGATGCTCGCTGACCTGGAGCACTGAACGGAAAGTGCATGGCCATCCGCTGCGATTCCGCGCGGCCCTACTGTGATTTAGCTCTCAGTAACCGCTGCACCTAATATATGTTCATTTGCACCTGATGTGACAGCAATTCACTTTGTCGACGCCCCTGCCTGTGCGTATCAGGAAATTATCATTCGGCGGCAATCAGCCCAGTTGAGAGCGGGTCTCGGCTATCGAATCCGTTAGCAACCCAAGCAATTGATGGGCCGCCCAAGGTTCCTTAATGTTCCCGCCGCACGGGCTGAGGCGGCCTGTGCAGGCGGGCACCGCGACGTGGCCCGACCGCAATGCACAGACCGGGAGGGGCAATCGTGGCCAGAGATCGCACACGCCCATTTCTGTCGCCCATACGCGACGCCGGGTTCGCCGTCATCCTTCTCGCAGTAGTCGGTTTCGCGGGGGGCGCAAGTGTCGGCTGGTACTCCACTGACGCCAGCGGCGGAAGCCCGGACCAAGCGGATCGTTCCGCCCCAGTCCATCAGGCAGGGCTGACCCTCCCGCCGACCGCGGCATCTCTGGTCTCCACTTCACGGCCGGCTGGAGAGGTGGCGACATCAACCGCCCCGGTCAGCAGCGAGGTGCCGGCACCAAGGGAATCGACAGGTTCTTCCATCCGTGGATCAAACCCGGCCGCGGCGGCCGGGCAGCCCGGAGCCCGCGGACTTTCAGCGCCGGTTCCCCAACGTGTACCGGCTCCATACCGGCCCGCACCGGCGCCAGCTCCTGCTCCGGCTCCAGCCGTCGCGCCACTACCGGTCCCGCCACCAGCGATTGACATCCCGCTGATGCCCCTGAATCCAATATCGCCCATCCAACCCAAGCAGGTCACCATCGGCTGATGGCGACTACCTCGATACACCATCAAGGAGAAATCATGATCCCTGCCGCTTTCGTTGGCATCATCGGCACCCTCGCCGCCGCCATTACCGGCGGACTCGGCGTCCTTGGGCCCGGCGCTGCTTCTCTTGCCACCGCTGCAGGCGCTGCCAGCCCCGTGGCCGTGGTCGGAACGACCGCCGCCGCACTCGGGGGCGCGGGTGCTGTCGGTGCGCTGGGGTCCGGAGCAGCTGCTGCGGGTGCGAACCCGCATGTAGCAGGTGGCGTCAACAATGCCGGCGCAGCGATGTACAACGACGCAGTCGGCTCGGTCGCTGGTGCTGTCAACGACCTGAACATCCCCGGCATCCGTATCAACGTGAACTGACTCGGCCACTTGCACTCGAGCCCTCCCGCGCCGTAGGTCTTGGGCACGGGAGGGTTCGGTGCTTGAATAGCGCGATGACCAGCGTGACCTACCTGCAGCAGACCGCCGCCGACCAGCTCCGGCCCGCTGCCCCTGCAAATCTCACGATCAGCCGCGTCTTCCCCGCCGACCCCGCGTTCAACGCCCGGATGTACCGGGAGATCGGCGCCGACTGGAACTGGATCGACCGCCTCGCGTGGTCCGACGGGCACTGGGCGTCGTACGCCTCGGACCCGTGCATCAGCACCCTCCGGGCCGCGGTCGACGGTGAGGTCGTCGGATTCACCGAACTGCGTATGAGCCCCTGCGACCCGGCCGTCGACACCTTCGCCACGGGCGCGAATGAGACCACGGACGACGGGGTCGACGTGGAGATCGTCTACTTCGGCATACTCCCCGAGTTCGCCGGCCATGGCCTGGGCGGATGGTTCCTGTCCGAGGTCTGCCGCATCGCCTGGAACGTGCCGGGCTGCCGCCGTGTCTGGCTACACACGTGTGATGACGACTCCCCTGCCGCGATCCCCAATTACGAGGCGCGCGGCTTCATGGAGTTCGCCCGCGAGAGCTCCGGTTGCGCCGCCTGTAGCGTCTGACTTACTGCTCGGGCAGCCGGACCAGGGAACGGCCACTCATCCGGGAGATGAGGCGTTCCGACATGGCTCCGAACGTCTGCAGCTCGTCGTCGTCGAGCCCCTCGAACAGCCACTCCGCCAGGGCGACGCGCGCCGACACCACCTCATCCACGATCCGACGCGACTCGGCGGTGAGATCGATCAGGCGAACCCGCCGGTCCTCCGGCGACATGGTGCGCTCCACGTGCCCACTCGCCTCCAGGCCATCCACGAGCGCGGTCACCTGGCGCGGGGAACAGTCCAGGTAGGCGGCCAATTCGACCTGCTTGCACTGGCCCTGCAGGCCCAGGACGAACAGCAGCTCCAGGCGAGGCACGGTGAGCCCGTAATTCGCCGCCGCGCGCTCGATCGAGCCGGACATCTCCTCCGACAGCATCAGAGCGCGGTCGAGAATCTCACTCGCAGATAGTGCCACGTGTATATAGTTACCACTATTCACGGTTTCAGTCCCGTCGGACCCGGCGGGCTACGAGGCGCAGGAGACACCATGGACGTGACCATCCCCGCGGGGTTCGACTTCACCGATCCCGAGCTCTTCGAGAAGCGACTCCCGCACGACGAGTGGCGCCAGCTGCGCCAATCCGAGCCGATCCGCCGCGTCGACAAGCGCCGCGGCATCGACGGGTTCGACGACGACCACTACTGGCTGGCCACCAAGCACGCGGACGTCAAGGAGATCTCCCGCGTCACGGGAGAGACCTTCTCCGCCGGCGAGAACACCATGATCCCGCGCTTCGCCGAGGGCACCGACCGCTCGATCATCGAGGCCCAGCGCGAAATGCTGGTCAACGAGGACGGCGAGATCCACAAGAAGCACCGCCGGATCATCTCGCGCGGATTCACCCCGCGCGGAGTGGCCGGCATGCGCGACGAACTCTCCGAACGCGCGCGCAAGATCGTCACCGAGGCCGCCGAGAACAACGCGGACGACTTCGTGACGGCCGTCGCCTCCGAGCTGCCGCTCCAGGCGATCGCCGATCTGCTGGGCGTGCCGCAGGAGGACCGGCACAAGATCTTCGAGTGGTCCAACACCATGACCAGCTACGACGCGCCCGGCGGCATGGACCTCGCCGCCGTGGCGTCCATGCAGCTCATCGAGTACTTCCACACGATGGCCGTGGACCGCGCCGAGAACCCGCAGGACGACATCGTCTCCAAGCTCGTCCAGGCCGACATCGACGGTGAACACCTCTCGCCCGAGGAGTTCGGCTGGTTCGTCACCCTGCTGGCCGTGGCCGGCAACGAGACCACCCGCAACGCCACCACCCACGGCATGGTCGCGATGCTCGAGAACCCTGACCAGTGGGAGTTGTTCAAGGCCGAGCGCCCGGAGACGGCCTACGACGAGATCCTGCGGTGGGCCTCGCCGATCACGCAGTTCCAGCGCACCGCCATGGAAGACGTGGAGATCGGGGGAGTCGCCATCCCCAAGGGAGACCGCGTGCTGCTCTGCTACGGCTCCGCGAACTTCGACGAGGAGGTGTTCGAGGACCCGTTCACCTTCAACATCCTGCGCGACCCGAACCCGCACGTGACCTTCGGTGGCCAGGGCCCGCACTACTGCATCGGCGCCAACCTGGCGAAGATGCAGCTGGAGCTGATCTTCAACGCGATCGCCGACCACCTGCCGGACCTCTCCTCGCTCGGCGACCCCAAGCGGCTGCGCTCGGGGTGGCTCAACGGGCTCACCGAGTGGAAGGTCGATCTGGGGACCTGTCCCGTCGCGAGCTGAGGCGGGAAGCTGGCACTCAGCTCAGCCCAGCCAGGCCTGCAGAAGCATGAATGCGGCGGTGCCCACCACGATGCTGATAGCCGCGCGTCGGAATGCCAGGTGCACGCCGAGGGTGAGTGCCAGCGCGGCCGAAGCCGGCACCCACGATCCGAACTCGGTCGTGGTGTCGCGCAGTGTGTAGACCACCAGCACCACCATCACGCCTGCGGGCATGGTGCGACCCAGGTAGCGGACCACCTGCGAGTCCCGAAGCCGGGTCAGGGCCACGAACGGAGCCGCACGCAGAGCGACCGTCACCAGGAACATCACGGCGAGTCCGGCCAGCAGGTAGCCGGTCGGCGGCACCGTGGCGCTCACGCCGCCTCCTGCCCGGATCGTGTTGCCCACGCGAACCGAACCAAGAGCAGCACCACGTAGGCCACGAGCCCCACCAGCAGCATCTGGTCGGGAGCCAGCCACGCCGCTGCCAGACCGCAGAGCAGCGCGATCACCGGCGCGGGCAGATCGCCGGAAGCGCGCCACGCGTCCACGGCGAGGACCGCGAACAGTGCGGTCAACGCGAACTGCAGCCCGTCCAGCCCGGGCGGCAGCGCGGCACCGATCAACCCACCGACGATTCCCGGCAGCACCCACAGCGACTGACACGTGACCGCGATGGTCATCGTGCGCGCGCCGGTCATCTCGCTGTGCCGCTTGGTCGCGGTGATCGCGTACACCTCGTCGGTCAATGCGTACACGGCGTACAGGCGGGCCAGGCGGGATCGGATCGACTCGATGGGAAAGCCGAGCCCGTAGAAGACGTGCCGGAAGTTCACCAGGAACGTCGCGGCCGCCAACGAGTACAGAGGGGAGACCGCGGTGAGCAGACCGATCGCCAGGAACTCCATCGACCCGGCATAGATCACGATCGAGAAGATCGGCGCCCACCACCAGTCGAACCCGGCCTGGGTGATCAGCACCCCGAACGCCAGGCCCAGCGGGATTAACCCGAGGCCCACCGGCGCGGCGTCGACGAGTCCCTTGCGGATCTCTGCGCTGGTGGAGGGGGCGGTCGACACGCCCGGCAGTCTATCCAGCGGCGACTCGCGATCACCCCCGTCAAGGGTCTTCCGTCGGCGGCCGTACCGGCGCACACTTGGTCAATGAGCGCACACGAAGTCGGCTCTCCACCCGTCCCGTCAGTCTGGCACTGTCTGCGGTGCTCGGACTCGCGCCGGGTGATCGACTGGCTGGTCGAGGCGCTGGGATTCGTCGAAACCGCCTGCCACACCGACGACGGGAGGATTGTCCACGCCGAGCTGCTCTGGCCCGAGGGCGGTGGGGTCATGCTCGGCGATTCCGGCCGCGGCTCCGCTGATCCGCACGCCGCGCCCCCGGGGTCGGGTCTGGCGTACGTGGTGACCGCGGACGCCGACGCCGTCTACGCGCGGGCGAACACCGCCGGCGCCGAGATCGTCATGGCCATGCACGACACGGACTACGGCGACCACACCTTCTCCGCCCGCGATCCGGAGGGCAACGTGTGGTCGGTGGGGCAGTACCGGGGCGAACCCGCTCCCTGACCACCGGGCGCCGGTCAGTCCCTGCGCTGGTCCGCACGCGGCACGAGCGGGATCGCCACCGCCGCGATCACGGCCGCGCCGGCGAACACCGGCCAGTAACCGAACGCCTCGATCACGGCAGCGATCAGGGGAGTCGCCAGCGACATCGTCACGAACTGCGAGGTGTTCTGCACCCCGAGCGCGCGCCCGGCCCACCGCGGCCCGGCGTACTCGGCCACGGCGGTGAAGGCCAGGCCGTTGTCCGAGACGGACAGGACGGTGGCCACCACGCCGAGCGTCACGGCCACCGCACCGGGCGCGCCGAGCGCCTCGGCCACGGCGAGCGCCGCAAGGCCGGCGGTCACCGAGATAGCCACGCCACGAATGGGTCTCATCCGTGATCCGACCCTGTCCGACACAGCTCCGGCCACGATCCGGGCGGCGGCCCCGAGGATCTGGCTCACGGTCACCACGACACCCGCGGACACCGCTGACCACCCGTGCCCGAGCACGAGCCACGCCAGCAGGAACGACTGCAGCATCCCCTGTGGCAACACCAGCAGCACCGAGACGCCGTGTACGCGCTGCAGGTAGTCCGCGCCGCGATAGGGCGAGCGGTCGGCCGTCGCGGTCGCACCACTCGCCGGGGCGCCCGATGCGCGGCCAGGCGACACCCCGGCGGGGTCGAGGTCGGTGGGCAGGCGAGGCGAGGTCGGGGCGGCAGGCGGGTCGGTGACGACGACGAAGGCCGCCACCGCCGAGACGACCGCCATCGCCAGGGGCATCGCGAAGGCCGCCGCCAGGCCGTACGACTGCGCCAGCAGCGGCATGGTCATCGCGGCGATGGCGGCCCCTACCGGCTGCGACATCTGCCGGATGCCCATGGCGAGCCCACGACGGTGCGGTGGGAACCACCCCACCACCAGACGTCCGCTCGCGGAGTTCCCGGAGGCGGTCGCCGCTCCGGCGAGCAGGAGGAACACCGCCATCGCTCCGAACGAATGGGTGAACAGGAGAGCGGTGAGTGCCGCGGCGGCGGCGACCGAGCCGGAGACCAGCACCACTTTCTCACCGGCGCGGTCGACGAGCCAGCCCCACGCGATCAGCGCCAACGCCATGCCCACGGACGGCATCGCCACAAGCACGCCGGCCCGGGACAACGACATTCCCATGTCGGTGTTGAGGTGGGGGAGCAGGAAGCCGACGCCCACCACGAACGCCGACCCGGACGCGGCGACGAACGTCGCGACCGCCAGGATCAGCCAGGTCCGAGCCGTCACCGGCGCCGCTTCGGTGCTCACGGTCGCGTTCAGTTCACGTCTCCGTCGTCCACGTATGTCGCGTACAGCGGCAGCGGCATGTCCTGACGCCGGAGTACCGCGCCCCACACGTCGACCCGCGCGGGGGCCAGCAGGTCGCTGGGGAGACTGGGCGCCACGTACCAGTCGCCGCGGTCGAGCTCGTCCTGCAGCTGTCCCGGTGCCCAGCCGGTGTAGCCGACGAACACGCGCATCCCGTCGATCCGATCGCGCAGCAGGTCGGGGTCGCTGTCCAGGTCCACCACGTGCACCCGACCCTCGATCTGTTGCAGCCCGGGGTTACGCGAGAGGTCGACGCCCGCGGAGAGCACGACCAGCGCGATCCCGGTGTCGGGTTTGACGGGCCCGCCGACGTGGAAGACCGGCGGCGCCGCGCACAGGTCGGCCCACCCGGGCAGGATCGTCTCGACATCGGTCTCGCTGGCCCGGGTGATCACCACGCCGAGCGAGCCGGAATGGTCGTGCTCGATCACGTAGATGATGGCCCGCCGGAAGTTGGGGTCGGGCATGTCGGGCGCGGCGATGAGCAGTGATCCGGCCATCGGGTCGCGTTTGTCCAGCGCGTCGTAGAGGCGGTCGCCGAAGAGGCCACCGCCGCCCAGATCGTCCGGTCCCGTGTCCATGCCCCCATGATGCCCCTGCGACCGCGCTCCCACACCCGCGTCCCCTCGAACGGGTCTCGCCGCGGGTTCCTGGATACCGTGAGTGGGTGACCTCCCTGTCCGCCGATCCGGCCGAGCCCTCGGAATCGGTCGAGCCTCCGCGCGGCCGCCTGTCCGCAGGCCTTCGTGAATCCGACGGCCTGGGCCGGTTGTCCACCGCGCGGCTGGCCGCCCTGCTCAGCGAGGGAATCCACCAGGCCGCTCTCGGCGGGGTCGTGCTGTTCAGCCCGGAGGCCGCGACCACGCCGGCCGCGATCGCCGGCGGGTTCGCGGTGATGCTGCTGCCGTACTCGATCGTCGGCCCGTTCGCGGCCGCCGCCCTGGATCGATGGGACCGACGGGTGGTCGTGGCCGTCGCGGCCCTGGTCAGGACCCTGGCGATCGTCGCGACCATCGTCCTCATCGCCGCCGGAGCGGTGCGGACCGGCACGGGTCTCGCAGCACTGTTCGGACTCTCGCTGGTCGCGATCGGCCTCGGCCGCCTCATCAACACGGGGATGACCGCGGCCATGCCCAAGGTGGTGCCCGATCGCATTCTCGCCGCCACCAATTCGGTTCTGGTCACCGCGGGGTCGGTGATCACGGCGGTCGGTGCCGTCGCCGCGTTCGCCGTGCTCGCCGTACTGGGCGCCGGCGACGCCGCCGTGTCTTGGACACTGGCGCCGTCGGTGATCACGGCGCTGGTGGGGGTGTGGGCGATCCTGGCGCTGCCACGCCGCCACCTGGGACCCGACGACGACGAGATCGGCCGACACGACGATGCCCGCACGGCCCGCGATGCTGTCCGGGCATTCGGCGGCGGACTTGCCGAGGGCGTCCGGGCGGCGCGGTCCTCGCCGCTCGTGTGGGTGTCGTTGACCGGGGTGACACTCGGCCGGGCCGCATTCGGTATCACCACGATGCTGGCGATCCTGCTCCTGCGTGACGTGGAATCCGCCAGCGCGGGTGGTGGCCCGGTCATCGCCGGAATGGGCGGCTTCGGACTGATGTCCGCCACGGTGGCGGCCGGAATGGGCGTGGCCGCGGCCGTGGCCCCGTGGGCCATGGCCCGCGCCCGCCGGATCCTCGTCGTGGCCGCAGGGGCCGTTCTGGCCGCGAGCGCCCAGGCCGTGGTGGGCCCGACACTGAACCCCACCGCACTCGTGCTCGGCGCGATCGCGATCGGACTGGGGACGCAGGTGGTCAAGCTCGTCGCCGACAACGCGATGCAGACCGACGTGCCCGATACCCGGCGCGGCGGGATCTTCGCGTTGCAGGATGCGTTGTTCAACTCGGCGTTCGTCGTGGGAATGGTCGCGGTGCTGCCAGTGGTGCCGGCGGACGGGCGTTCGGTGTCGTTGATGCTGGTCCCGGCGGTGCTGTACGGGGTCTCCGCGACGATCGCGGTAGTGGTTGCCACGCGCTCAGAGGCCGAGCGATCCGGCGGCCAGCGAGCCACCGCCCACTGAACCGCCCCCGACAGAGCCGCCACCCACCGAGCCCACGCCCACGGATCCGCCGCCGACAGACCCTCCACCGACCGAGCCACCGGCAACAGAGCCGCCACCGACCGAGCCCGCACCCACTGAGCCGGCCGCAGCCGAGCCCGCAGCGGCGGAGCCGGCGGCAGCCGAACCGGCCGCGGCGGAACCCGCGACCGCACCGTGGTCGATGCCGCCGAGTGCGCCCGCGTCGAGGGAGCCCACCTCTACATGCGGGAGTTCGACGTGGGGGAGCTCGATGTTCGGCAGCTCCAGGGCGGGCGGATCGAAGGGCAGGGCCGCGTCGAGGAGGCCGTCGCCGTCGATGTCCGTCACCGACATCCAGCCGTCATCACTGTCCACGGTGATCGAGCCGTCGTCCTCGATGACCGGCTCAGCGGGCTCGGAGACCGTGCCTCCCTGGACCGGCGGCGGGGTGTGGGCCGCAGGGGGCGGGCCCGGCTCGGGCTCGACCACCGGGGGAGCGAACCAGCGGGACGAGTCGCCGATCGCCGCCGATCCGCTCTCCAATCCGCCGATCGCATCCGCGAGGAGTGATCCCCAGTCCGGCAGGTGCCCGAGCGACTCGGATCCCGTGGCCAGCGCGCCCTCGAAGCCGCCCCCTCCGGCATCGGCGAGTGCGGACCCGGCCGCCATCGAACCTGCTGCCAGCGAGCCGGCCCCCACCGAGCCCAGACCGACGGACCCGCCGCCCACGGACCCCACGCCGACCGAGCCACCACCTACCGAACCACCACCCACCGAGCCACCGCCGACAGAGCCGGCGCCCAGCGAACCCGCACCGGCAGAGCCGGCCCCGACCGAGCCCGCGGCGAGCGCACCGGCCCCGCCCGCGTAGGCGTTCCACACGCCCCGGCCGCCGTCATCGGCGTAGACCGCCTGGACCTCGGCGCCGACGTCCGTCACCACCCGATCGGCGATACCGTCGAGATCCGGATCCCACAGGGCATCGTCCGAGTGACCGTCGCCGTCGAAGTCCAACCACAGGGCGTCCGCGGCACCGGTGCCGAGGGTGAAGTCGGGCTCGCTCTGCCACTGCGTCGGCTCAGCGACGCCATCTCCGAAGAAGTAATCCATGTCCCGAATCGTGTCGCGGCCGCAAGCTCCGGACCAGCCCCGATTCTGGATCTGTGGAATGCGGAGCGGTTATCCACAGATGCGCGGCACCCCTTGACAGACGACCGGGCGGGGTCGGGACCGAGAGGATCGGTGCCCGGTGGGTCAGCGCGCGACGGCGTGGTCGAGCAGCGCCGACCTGGCGGGATCCCCGCCCAGGTCCGGCCGGCCGAGCCGGAACGCCCGGACGCCCATGACGACGAGCAGGATCAGCCCCCAGATCAGATACGAGTTGCCGATCAGATGCGCGATCGGACCCCAGCCGAGCTCGGCGTCGGCGTGGTTGGGGAACCACCACTGCGGGGTGGTCAGGAAGATCAGAAGTCCACTGATGCCCAACGCCAGCCAGATCCGCTCACCGTTGCGATCGCCGCCGTCCCCGGCACTACCGCGGGCCGCACGATCCGCCCACACCAGGGTGAGCACCACCGCCGGCACGGCCCACACCCAGTGGTGGCCCCACGACACCGGCGAGCAGAAGAGCGCCACGGTGCCCACCGCGATCGCCGCCGCGACCTCCTGGCCGGCCCGCAGCAACCGCCACGCGACCCACGCGATACCGAGCCCGATCACGCACGAGACTCCGAACCACACCACGGACGCAGCGGTGTCCTCGAGACCGATCCGGTGCACGAATCCGTTGACCGACTGGTTTGACGTGAACGCCAACCCGCCGATCCGGCCCGGATCGCGGATCGCGAACGTCCAGTAGCGGACCGAGTCGTCGGGGGCCAACAGGTGCCCGATGCCGGTGAACGCCAGCGCGGACACGATCGCGGTGGCCAGCCCCCGCCAGTCTCGCCGTAGGAAGAAATAGAGCAGGAAGACCGCCGGCGTGAGCTTGATGGCCATCGCCAACCCGACCAGCGTGCCTGACCACCAGCGCCCGCGGCCGCGGATCACGTCGACCAGCACCAGTGCCATCAGAAAGACGTTGACCTGCCCGAACCCGATGGTCTCGCGCACCGGTCCGAACCACATCGCGACCGCCATCACGGCGAGCGTGATCCACCACAGCTGGGCGACCGGCCGGTCGCAGGTGCGGGTGAGGACCAGTTGCACGACGAACGCCAGCACGATCAGCGTCGCGAGCGTGATGAGCACCGATGCCACGGGCAGCGGCACCAGCGTGAGCAGGGAGAAGATCTGCGCGGACAGCGGGGGATAGGTGAAGGGCAGGTGCGCGCCCTCCCCCAGCTGCGGCAGTTCGCCGTACAGGTCACCACCATCGCGGAAGACCTGCCCGCCGACGCGGTAGACGTCCAGGTCGATGCGGTAGGGCGGGAGTTTCTGCAGGCCCGGGATGCCGATGGTGTGCACGAAAGTGCCCAGGAGGGCGACGACGACGACGATCGCCCGCGCCACCGTCGACGAGAGGTAGCGGTCGACCGCGTTGCCGATCATTCCGAGTCACCCTTCTGACGGTCGGCGGCATCCGCCCCGCCCGCGTCTGCTCCGCCGTTCTGTTCCGCCCACCAGCGCAGGAGTTCGGCCTCGGCCTCGTCCCGGTCGAGCGGTCCGCGGTCCAGCCGCAGTTCCTTGAGGAACCCCCAGGCGCGGCCGACGTCCGGTCCCGGTCCCAGATCGAGGAGTTCCATGATCTCGTTGCCGTCGAGGTCCGGGCGCACCCTGGCCAGATCCTCCTTCTCCTCGATCTCCGAGATCCGGTTCTCCAGAGAGTCGTAGGTGGCCTGCAGCTTGGCCGCGCGCCGCTTGTTGCGCGTCGTGCAGTCGGCGCGCACGAGCCGGTGCAGGCGGGGAAGCAGATCGCCGGCATCCGAGACGTAGCGCCGCACCGCCGAGTCCGTCCACTGGCCGTCGCCGTAACCGTGGAACCGCAGGTGCAGAAACACCAGGCCGGAGACGTCCTCGACCATCTGCCGCGAGTACTTGAGCGTGCGCATCCGCTTGCGGACCATCTTGGCGCCCACCACCTCGTGGTGATGGAACGTCACGCCGCCGCCCGGCTTGGCCGCGCGGGTGGCCGGCTTTCCTATGTCATGCAGCAGGGCGGCCCAGCGCAACACCAGGTCCGGGCCCTCCGGCTCGAGGTCGATCGCCTGCTTGAGCACGGTCAGCGAATGCCAGTACACGTCCTTGTGCTGCATGTGCTCGTCGCGCTCGAGTTTCATACCAGGGACCTCGGGCAGCACATGGTCGGCCAGCCCGGTCTCGCACAGCATGTTGATCCCGTCGACCGGGTAGTCGCCGAGGATCATCTTGTCGAGCTCGACCCGCACCCGCTCGACGGTGATCCTGTCGATCTCCGCCGTCATCTCGGTCATGGCCCGGAAGACGCGCGGCGCGAGGGTGAAGCCCAGCTGGGAGACGAATCGACAGGCCCGCAGCATGCGCAGCGGGTCGTCGGCGAACGACTGCTCCGGGGTGGCCGGGGTGTCGAGCACACCCACCAGGAGGGCGTCCATCCCGCCCAGCGGGTCGACGAACTCGTGTCGCCCGTCGGGGAACAGCCGCACCGCCATGGCGTTGACCGTGAAGTCGCGCCGGACCAGGTCGCCCTCGAGCGTGTCACCGAACACGACCTCGGGATTGCGGCTCACGCCGTCATAGGTATCGGCACGGTAGGTGGTGATCTCGATCTGCTGCTCGATCCCGGACTCGTCCCGCTTCACCGCCGACAGGGTCCCGAACTCTATGCCGGTGTCCCAGACCGCGTCGGCGTACTCGTCGAGGATCGTGCGGACCACATCCGGACGGGCATCGGTGGTGAAGTCCAGGTCCGCGCCCAGCCGACCCAGCACCGCGTCCCGGACGCTGCCGCCGACCAGGTACAGGTCGTGCCCGGCCTCACCGAACGCCTTCGCGAGTGGCGACACCACGTCGGTCAGGTCATTGATCGTGCTCTGGGCACCGGCCAGGAGCCGCAGGCGGCGGGCCTCGAGCTCCTCCGCATTGGTGGGATCAGCCGCAGCACCCGGCCCGTCCTGCAAGCCCGAGAACACCGCGGCGTCATGTCGGTCGGAGAGGGCGCGGCGGTCGGGGGAAGGATCTCGGGCTGTCACAGCGCAGACTTTACCGAGTCACCCCGCCAGCTCCCGTTCCGTGCCTGAAGCAGCGGTAGTCGCATGGGTGCACTAGCCGCCATGGACAGTGGGTACCGTTTCTTTATGACCGAAGTTCGACCGACGCTCGAGGTGCTGAAAGAGCTGGAGAAGAGAGAGCTCCTTCCGCCGACCACGGCCAAGGCGCTGCGGCACGCCCGGAAGGTCGAGGACCCCGCAGCCAAGATGCGACTGTTGGCCGAGCTCGAATTGTCGTCCCTCGACATCCCGCTTCTGCGTGATGCACGGTCGCGGTTCTCTACCGGACGCCCCGACCGCCAAGACGAGATGACCGCCAAGGCCGGGCAGACGATCTACGAGGTCCGCGACCACAGCTCCGCGGGGTGGCGAGGTGCGGTGGTAGCTCCTGACGACGACTGCGCCTGGCTCGTCTACTTCGATGCCCATGACCGCTATCACAGCGCGGGGCCCACCACGATCAACACTAAGTCCAAGAACAATAAACTCGGGCCCAGCGCACTCGACCGCCGGATCCGCGGCCTCGAGCGCGATATCCGCCAGTCATCCCAGGCGCGCGCCGACCTGCTCGGCGCTCTCGTCGATTCACTGATCGCCTCGTCCCACACGACCGCCCGTGTGGTTGTCGAGACGCCGACCCGATTTGCCAGCGCACCCCTGTCTGTCCAGGTGACCGAGGCTCTGGACCCGGAGTGGGATCCCGTCGACGCCCATGAACAGGTGGGCGATCTCGTAGTGCGGATCGGGTTCGGATCGAGCGGGAGCGCCATCCGCGACGAGCTCATCCGGACCTGTGTGCCCTTTCTCCAGCCGGACAGTTCAATGCGGGAGTCAATCATCCGCGACGAGTTGATAGTCCAAATCCTCGTGACCCGGGCCAGCCTCATGCAGCTCCTTGCGACCGAGCGGCCACTACTCCCGGTCGAAGACCGCAAGCCACCCCCGCCGACGACACTGCATTACACGGCTAAGTGGAGCCTGACGGAAGCCTTTGTCACAGGACGGGCCGTCCGCGCGGTGTGCGGTCAGTGGTGGGTGCCTGTCGGTGACGAGTCCACCCACGCGGCCCTTCCGCTGTGCCCCGAGTGCGAGCAGGAAACCCCGTTCGCACAAACGGCACGGGATCTCATTCTCCGCCTCGGCAAGGACTAGAGATAGTCCAGATCAAAGCGCGTCCAGCTCCTCCTGCTCGGTCCCCGACAGCGGCAGGTCCTGCGCAACTCCGCCTCCACTGATCGCATTGGCGACGAGCTCCGCACCGGCCTCACGTGCAGCCATGAACTCTCGGAGATCCGTCATCTTGATCCGCCGGTGCGTTCCGACGCGGTAGAACCGCAGGTCCCCGCGATCCATGAACGACAACAGGTGCGGACGACTCATCTTGAGAAGCTCTGCCGCCTGATTGGGACTGAGTTCCGCATCGTCGGCCACCAAGCCGATGTCCGCCCCGCGCGCAGTCGCCGCGAGAACGTTCTGCAAGAACACCGACAGCGGAGAGTCCTGGTCGGCCGCGATGAACTTCTCCGCACGCCGACGATCGTCATCAGAGATCGAGGTGGCGGAAATGGTGGCAGCTGTCAGTGACATGAGGAACTCTCCAACGGTATTAAGTGTAATAACTGTAACTTCCGGGGGAAGGCCTGGCAAGTGTCCTCAGTCGGCGCCGCTCCCCGGCCCGGGCTCCTTGGACCACAGCGGCTCGACCGGCTCGACCTCCGGCGGCCCGCTCAACAGATGCCGGGACTCCTCGAGGTACCGCAGGTAGGCCGGGTTCCCGAGGAACTGCTGGGCCGCCGCGGCGTCCCGGTAGTGCTGGAAGATCAGCAGCTCGTCAGGATCCGAGTACGAGGCACACAGCACGTAGGCCACATGACCGTCGTTCTCGGTCACCGCCTCCGGCATGTTCCTGCGCCACGCCTCGATCAATTCGTTCCGCTTGCCCGAAATGGCGCGGTGGCGAAGGACCAGGGCGTGCGCCGGGGGAGCGGAACTCATACTTCGGACTCTAGCCGTACTGACCACGGACGTTGTGTCGCCGTTCGCCATGACGAGACGGGGTACGACCCCCAGGGGTCTGCAACTAGAGTGACGGGTGTGTCTCGTCGTCGTACTTCTCTCCTCCCGGTTCCCACCACCGTCGCGGTCACCGTGGCGGCGTCCCTCGCCCTGACCGGCGCAGGTCTGCCCGCCGCCGGCGCGCAGTCCGCCCGCGGCGTCGACACTTCGACGGCGCTCGGCTTCACCACCTCACCGCGCCCCACCGCGGCGCCGCCGGCCGACACCTCCCGGCCGCAGCTCCTGCGCGTCCAGCCGATCGAGGGCCGCAAGGTTCTCGCCGACGTGTGGTCGCCGTCCATGAACAAGGCCGTGCCCACCTTCCTGGTACTCCCGCCGAACCCCGGGCCGGCGCCGCTCCTGCTCCTACTCAACGGCGTCGGCGGCGGCGAGGATCACGTCGGCTGGGCCTATCACACGGATTACCAGGACTTCTTCGCCGACAAGCAGGTCCTCGTGGCCAGCCCCGAGGGCGGGCGCTTCAGCCTCTACACCGACTGGCAGCGGCCCGACCCGGTGCTCGGCGTGAACCGGTGGCACACCTTCCTCGACGACGAGCTGCCCGCCGCCCTCGCCAGCGGATACGCCCTGAACGGCACCCGCGGGGTGATCGGCGTGTCCATGTCGGGCGGGCCCGCGCTGACGCTCGCCGCGACCAGCCGGCACCACTACGCGGCGGCGGCCTCGCTCTCCGGGTTCCCGGAGGTCTCCACCCCGTTCGGCCGCGCCGCCATGACCGCGATGGTCGGCCGCGGCGGCGGCAACGTCCTCAACGCGTGGGGCCCGCCCGGCGACCCGGCGTGGGTGATCAACGACCCGTCCCACGACGTCGAACGACTCCGCGGCACCGCGCTGTACCTGGCGTCCGCGCCCGGTAACCCCGGCCCCAACGACCAGCCGGAGATCGGCTCGGCGACCTTCTCCATCGGCGCCGGGACCGAGCTCGCCTCCGACCTGGGGACCCGCCACATGGCCGAGGCGCTGCGGACGGGCGGCGTGCCGTTCACCTACGACCGATACGACAACGGCGCCCACACGTTCGCCCTGTTCAATCGGGAGCTGCGGGATTCGTGGCGGGTGGTCGGGCCGGCGCTGGGCGCCTGAGATCCCGGCCCGGGCCGCGGCCGAACCGGCGAGCGTATCGGGCATCCGCGCGCGCGGATGATGCGTTCGTGTGACCCACCGGCCGGGATTGCCGAACCTCAGACCGTGGCCGGTAGCATCGATGGGTGTCCGAAGCCGATCATCCCTCCGAACCGCGTGCCAACGCGTCGCGGCGGCGCCGTGCCCGTCGGCCCGCAGGTCCGGGAACGGGCGGCGGTAATTCCGCAGTTCAGCGCACCGATCGCGGCTCCGGTTCGGGCGGCGGGGGCCAGCGTCCGCACCAAGGCGAGAAGAAGAACCCGTCCGCACAGAACTCCTCCGGCGGTTCCGCGCAGCAGTCCGGCAAGGGTGACCAGCCGGGCAAGGGCGGCCAGTCCGGCAAGGGCGCCTCGTCCGGCGCGGGCGCGGACGGACAGCCACGACAGGGGCGGCGGCGTCGGCGCGGCGGTCGGGGCCGTCGCGGTGGCCGCGGCCAGAACCGCCCGCTCGACACCCAGAAGCAGCAGGGTGGCGACAGTACCCACACGGTGAAATCCGGCGACGGCACCGCGGGCGCGACCTCCCGCCAGAGCGGCCGGCACCCCCGCAACTCCAACCGGCCCAAGGCTGGCTCGGGCTCGGGCTCAGCCCAAGCCGCCTCCGCCAGCACCACCCGGTCGGGTCCGCCCGCGCGCTCCGGCGCCAAGGCCGGCGCCAAGCCCGGTGGTAAGAACACCGGCAAGAATCCCCGCGGCGGGCGTGGGGGAGGGCGGCACCCGCGCAGCGGCCAGCGCCTGCGCACGGTCCTGGAGACCTCGGCCGGCGGCCTCGTCGTGCGCGGCCTCGCGCGGGCCGGGGGCGTCGAGCCCGATCCGGATCTGTCGCTGCTGGAGGTCGCGCTCATCGGTCGGCTCGACCGGCGCGGCCGCATGCTGTGGTCGATGCCCAAGGGGCATATCGAGCCGGACGAGACCGTGGCGGAGACTGCCCGGCGCGAGGTGCTCGAGGAGACGGGCGTTGACGGAACGGTCCTGGCTCCGCTCGGCACGATCGACTACTGGTTCGTGGCCGAGGGCCGCCGCATCCACAAGACGGTCCACCACCACCTCATCCGGTTCGACCACGGCGAGCTGTGCGACGAGGACCCGGAGATCACCGAGGTCGCGTGGGTGCCGTTCGAGGATCTGCCGCGGCGGCTGGCCTACCCGGACGAGCGTCGCCTGGTGGAGACCGCGCGGACGCTGCTGCCGGACCTCGCCCGCGCCGAACTCGCCGGGCGGAACCCCGGGGCCGGGGCCGCGCAGGTGGTCGATCCGTCGCGTCGCGCCGACGGACCCGAGCCGGTGCGGCACTCCGGACGCGGCCACGGCAGTCCCGCCGGCGCCCAGAACAACCGCAACAACGCCCGGCACGACGGCGGTGGCGGTGGCGGCGGCGGGCGCCGCGGTAAGCCGCACCCCCGGGTGCCCCGACCGTCCGCCTCCCGCGACGACGCGCCGGAGGAGTCGACGCCGTGACCCGCAGTCCGGGAGCGCGCGTCGTCCGGGCGCTCGTCCCGGTGACGCTCAGCGCCGCCCTGGCCGCGGCGCCCCTGTGGGGCGTGTCGCCGATCCCCTCCGCGCAGGCGATCACCCCGGAACAGGCGACGGCCGCGGGCTACATCCCCAACCCGGCCCCCGCGTTCGCGCGCATCGCGATCGACGAGATCACCCCGCGCGTGCTGGCCGGCAACACCTCCGGCGGCGGCATGGCGGCCGGCACGGAATCCGGCGTGCCGGTGGTGACGGTGTCCGGCACGGTGACCAATGTCGGTGACACTCCTCTCGAGGCCGTGGACGTGCGGCTCCAGCGTGGCCCCCGCGCCACCGACGCGTCGGCGGCGCGCGATGCGCTCGTGTGGTCCGAGCCGTCGTTCGGGGTGCGTGGCGAGTTCGAGCGGGTGTCGGAGTCGCTGGCCCCGGGGGAGTCGGTGCCGTTCTCCCTGTCCATGCCGGCCAGTGCCGTCCCGGGCGGAACAGACCCCGATCTGCAGCTCACGGAGCCGGGCGTCTATCCGCTTCTCGTCAATCTCAACGGCACACCGCAGGGCGCCGCCCCGGCGCGCCTCGACGACGCCCGCACCCTCCTCCCGGTGCTCGAGGCCCCACGTCCCTCGGGGCTGTCAGGGGTCGACGACGACGACGAGATCGCCCCCGCCCCACCCGCGGTGACTCCCGGACCGGCCCCCGCGTCGGTCCCGCTGACCCTCCTCTGGCCGCTGGCCTCGGCACCGACCCGGATCGCCGCGGTGCCGGGGGCGGACGGGCCGGACCCGGTGGTGATGCTCACCAACGGTTCGCTACTCGACGAGCTGTCCGACACGGGCCGGCTCACGGGTCTGGTCCGGGCGGCCGACGAGGCGTTCTCCGGGCCGGGCGGCCAGGAGCTCCGGCGCGCGACCTGCCTGGCGGTGGACCCGGACCTGGTGGGCACCGTGTCGCAGATCGCGGACGGGCGGACGGTACTGATCGACGACGGCAACGGACCCGTCGTGCCCGAGGAGGAGCGGTCCCGCTCCGGCAGGGAGGGCGAGCGCCGCCCCTCGACCCCGGCTGATCCCGGAACCGTCGCCGCCGACGCCGGGCGCTGGCTCGACGAGCTGCGGGCGCTCGCGGACGGCGGCTGCGTGGTGGCGCTGCCCACCGCGCAGGCCGATCTCGAGACCGTGGCGCAGGTCGGCTCGCCCGAGCTGACCCGGGCCGCTCTCGACCGCGGGGAGGTGATCGAACGGATCATCGGGGTAGAGCCCCTGTCGAACGTCGTGGTCCCGGCCTCGGGAACCCTCACGCCGGGGGCGGCCACCGCGCTGACGGGCCAGGGGTCCACCGCGATCGTGGCAGCGGCTTCGACCCGCACCGACACCGGGCTGATGCCGCCGCCGGGGATGGTCAGCCTGGCCGGGACGCCCGGGCAGCGGGCGTTGACGTACTCGGACACCGTCGGTTCGGCGCTGGCCGCGACCGGCGAGGTGCCGGAGAACCCCCGCTACTCGGATCCCACCACGCGGTACTGGCTGACCGCCGACTCCGCGCAGGCCCGCCTGCAGGACGCTCGCGCCAGCCTGTTGGCGCCGCTTGTGGACGTGGCCGATGCCACCCCGAGCGACGCCGGGTCCGCGGGGGACTCCGCCGCTAGCCCCGCCGGGACACTGGCCGACGCCGCCGGGGCCGCCCCGGCAGCCGGTGAGGATGCGTCGGACACCTCCGAGCCGACGACGTTCGTCCCCGGTACCCCCGCCGCCGAGGCGGTCGAGCAGGGGGTGCTGGCGGTGCCGCCGCAGGTGTGGTCGATCGACCGCGATTCCGCCGGCTCACTGCTGGAGACGCTCGGCGAGCAACTCAGCGCGGGCCGCATGCGCGCGACGCCACTGTCCGACCGGCTGAGCGGCCCCGTCACCGTGCCGGACGGCTCGCTGGCCCCGGACCCGACCGGCGCCACGGACCCCGGCGAGGTGGACCCGTTCGCCCAGGACCCGGGCGGATCGACCGCGCAGCGGCTGACCGCGGCGCTCGACGGGATCGGCACGCTGCGCTCGCTGGTCGACACCTCGGATCCCACCTCGTCGGGTGCCGCCGACCACCTCGACCCCCTCCTGGGCGACGCCCTGCGCGCGATCTCGGCGACGGGTCGGCGGGCCGGGGGAGACGGTGTGACCGTCGAATCCGGGACCGGCTCCGCGGCGCGGCTGCGTATCGTGAACCGGCTCGACCGCCTGCGCGACACCATCGACGCCTCGCTCGCCCGCGTGGACCTGCTGCCGCCGGGCAGCGTGTTCACCATGGCCAGCCCCAACAGCCCGCTGCTGCTGGTGATCCGCAACGGACTGCCGTTCCCGGTGCGAGTCGATGTCGACGTCGCCGCGCCGGAGGACCTGCACGTGGACCCCGTGGGCACGGTCCAGCTGCCGGCCGCCGGGTCGCGGACCCTCCAGGCGCCCACCCAGTCCGATGCCGGCGGTGGCGCCCGCCGCGCCGTGTCCTTCGCCCTCACCACCCCCGACGGCCGGCCGCTGTCGCAGCCGGTTGAGCTGTCCGTGCAGACCGGCGGCTACCCGGTGGCCCAGGGGTTCGCCCTCGCCGCGGCGACGCTCGCCCTCGTCCTCGGAGGCCGTCGGTACCTGCGCTACCGTCGGGGGATCCTCGATCCCGCGGATGAAGGGCACCGACCGTGAACGACGAGCAGGGTCCCCCCGAGCCCGGACTGCGCAGACCCGACCCCGGCCTCCGGGGCCGGCGGCGCGAGGCGGGCAGCAGTGTGGTGCCTTCGCGCCCCCTGGCCCCGCCGCCCGTCGCCGACTCGTTCTCCCCGGACGCCTTCTCGGCGCAACGAATGGCCCCGGCCCGCGAGGCCGCGGATCCCTCCGAGCCCCCCGGCGGCGGGATCGGCCGTCGGACACGCGACTCCTCCGACGCCTCCCTGATGCGGTCCACCGGCTCGATGGCCGTGGCCAACCTCGCCAGCCGCGTCACCGGCTTCGTGCGGATGATCCTCATCCTGACGGTGCTCGGCCCGGCCATCGCCTCGGCGTTCAACACCGCCAACACGCTTCCGAACATGATCACCGAGCTCGTCCTGGGCTCCGTGCTCACCGCCATGTTCATGCCGCTGCTGGCCAGATCCGCCCAGGAGGACCCGGACGGGGGAGTGTCGTTCATCAGACGACTACTCACCGTCACGTCGGTGTTGGCGCTGGTGGTGACGGTGATCGCGGTGGCGTGCGCGCCCCTGCTCACCGAACTGAACCTCGGCGACGGCGAGGTCAACACCTCCCTCGCCACCGCGTTCGCCTTCCTGCTGCTGCCGCAGATCTTCTTCTACGGCGTGTTCTCCGTGATGCTCGCGGTCCTCAACTACAACGGCGTGTTCAAGCCCGGGGCGTGGGCGCCGGTGTGGAACAACCTCGTGGCCATCGCCACGCTCGCCCTGTTCGCCGTGGTCGGCACCGGCATCGACGCGAACGCACCGGTGAACCTGCTCAGTCGGCCCATCCTGCTACTCGGTCTGGGCACCACCCTCGGTGTGGTCATCCAGGCCCTGGTGCTCGTCCCCGCCCTGCGCCGCGCGGGTGTCGACCTGCGTCCCCAGTGGGGCCTGGACCCCCGCATGAAGCAGTTCGGCGGGCACGCCCTGGCCGGCGTGACGTACGTGCTCGTCTCGCAGGTCGGTCTGGTCATGACCAACCGCATCGGGGCGGCCGCGGACGAGGCCGCCATCGCGATCTATCAGACCTACTGGCTCCTGCTGCAGGTGCCGTACGGGATCATCGGCGTCACCCTGCTAACCGCGATCAACCCGCGGCTCGCGGACAACGGCGTGGCCGGCCGCGACGACGCGGTGGTCCGGGACATCTCCCTCGGCACCCGCCTGTCCATGTTCGGTCTGCTGCCGATCATCGCGTTCATGACCGCGTTCGGTCCCGTCGTCGCCACCGGTTTGTTCCGCTACGGCAACTTCGACTCCCAGAGTGCCGACATCCTCGGCCTCACCCTGGCCTTCGGCGCGTTCACCCTCATCCCGTACGCGGTGGTCCTGCTGCAGCAACGCGTGTTCTACGCCCGCGAGGACTACTGGACGCCCACGATCATGATCCTGGCGATCACCGTCGTACGCGTGGTGCTGTCGTTGATCGTGCCGATGGTGGCCGACGAGCGCTCGCACGTCGTGGTCGGTCTGGCCCTGGCCAACGGCATCGGCTGGGTCGTGGGCGCGGCGGCGGGCTACATCCTGCTGCGCCGCGGCCTGGGCCCGCTGCGGGGCCGCGAGACCCTGCGCTCGGCGGCCTGGACGCTGGGCGCCTCGATCGCCGGTGCCCTGGTGGCGCTCCTGGTCGACCGGATACTGCCGATGGACGCCCTCACCGACGCGATGGGCAGCATCGGCTTCGTGATCCGCGCGGGGGTGGCCGGCGTGGTGACTCTGGTCGTGACCGGACTGATCCTGTCCCGCTCCCGACTTCCCGAGCTCGACACCGTCGCCCCCATCGTGCGCGGACTGGTGGGACGTCTGCGGCGATAGTCGATTAGGGGGCCGGGCGGTACGTACACTCGGGACGTCATAAGCGGTAGCGGCGGGCGGGCGGCCACGCCAGGCGAGGAGGGCTCCGGGTGGGCGAGAACACAGAGGGTCCGGCGCGCGGCACGCGCGGCGACGTCCCCACCCCGCCGCGACTGACGGTCGGGGGGCTCGTCGCGGGCGGCCGCTACGAGCTGCTGGAGCGCCACGGCGGGGTGGCCGGTCAGTCGTTCTGGAAGGCGCGGGACAAGCGCCTGGGCCGGACGGTCGCCCTGACGTTCGTCGATCCGCTGCCGGGGGAGACCCCGCCGGGCTCGGCGACCGGTGTGCTGGACCGGACGGTCGCGCTGACCGCCGTCTACTCCGATGGTCTCTCGCGGGTGCTCGACGTGATCCGCGGCCGCGCCGGGGGCATCGTGGTGACCGAGTGGATCCCCGGCACGAGCCTGGCCGCCGCCGTCGCGAACCCTGACCCCGGCTCCGCCGTCGGCGCGGTGTGGGGGCTGTCCGATGCCGCGACGCACACCGAGGAGGCGAACCTGGCCCTGGGCCTGGACTCCCCGGACCGGGTGCGCCTCACCGAGGACGGGCGCGCCGTCCTGGCCTTCCCCGGCGTGACCGCCGACGTCGACGCACGCAGCGACGTCCGCGGATTGGGCGCCGTGCTGTACGCACTGCTCACCGGGGCGTGGCCCGTGGAACTTCCGGAGGGCACCGACGGGCACGAGCACGTCGACGGTCGGCCGGAGGCCGCCCCACGGGACGACGACGACGAGCTCGTCGACCCGACAGTCGTCAACCCGGATGTGCCGCCCGAGTCGGCGGTGCTGGCCATGCGCTCGCTCGACGGGTCGGCGGTGAGCTCGGCGGCCACCGTGCGGTCGATGGTCACCGACCGCACCGGCGGGCCGGTTCGGGCCCACCGCTCCGCGGCCGCCGGGGCCGCAGGTGTCGCCGGAGTCGCGAGTGTCGCGGGTGTCACTGGTGTCGCGGCCGGTGCGCGCGCCGCGGGCCTCGGGGGCCACGCCGG
The DNA here is from genome assembly GCF_053615975.1 of Dietzia sp. NPDC055877. NCBI lineage: Bacteria > Bacillati > Actinomycetota > Actinomycetes > Mycobacteriales > Dietziaceae > Dietzia > Dietzia sp. NPDC055877. Next base: position 377,104 of record NZ_JBSHCV010000001.1, read on the forward strand.
GGCGACGACGCCGGCCGCCACATCCGCATCCGCGTCCGGAGGGTCCGCGGGCGCGTACCCCGGGTCCTCGGCGGGTGCCGGGGGAGTGGGCGGGGACGCGGCGGCGGCCTCGTCGTCGTCGTCCTACCCCCCGGGGGCCGGATCCTCCTCGCCGCAGGATCCGGACCTGGGTTTCCCCGCGGACACCTCTGAGCGGTCCTGGTCCGACACGGCCGACGAGCCGGATCCGGATGTGCTGCGACGCCGCTGGCAGATCATGGCCGGTGCCGGCGCGGTGGCCGTGGTGGCCATCGTGCTGCTGTCGGTCTGGATGCTCGGCGCCCTCGGCAACGACCGGAACAACACGCCGCTCTCGCAGCAACTCGACGCGATCGAACGCGCCGCTCAGGCCAGCCGTTCCTCCGAGGCCGCGGCGCCGCCCGCCGAGGACGAGGGGACCGGTGGCTCCGGGGCCGACAGCGCCGAGAAGCAGGACGAGGCATCCCTGAGTCCCCTCCCGGTCACGACCGTCACCTCGTGGCAGCCGGCGTCATCCAACGGCACCGCGGAGAACTCGTCGAGCGCCCCGAACGTGATCGACGGCAACCCCTCGACCTCGTGGTCGACCGACACCTACCGCAACCAGTTCGGCAACTCGGCGTCGTCGTACAAGGCGGGCATCGGCCTGATGTTCACGCTCGACAGCGCCGAGAAGGTGCGGGAGCTCGAGATCTCCGCCGACGAGGACATCCGCTTCGAGATCCGGGCCGCCGAGAGCGCCTCGCCCACCTCCCTCGACGACACCACGCGCCTGGGCTCCGGCCGGGTCGAGGACGGGAAGGCGACCGTGACCATCGAGGACGCCGACGAGACCGAATACCTGCTCCTGTGGATCACCCGACTCGGGACCGTGGGACCGCAGGCGTACCAGGCCGCCGTCACCGAGGTCGACGTGCTGGGCTGACCGGCGGCGGGGACGTGACCTCCCCATACGCCGCGGGGGCGGAATATCGTGACGCCCGTGAACACTGGTGCCGTCGTCGCCCCTGGTGTGCGCACCACCCGCACCCCACTGGCCGCCGACTCCCCGCTGACCGACGCCGAGTTGCTGGACGCCCACGTCACCGGCGACCCGGACGCGTTCTCCGCCCTCGTCCGCCGACACTACGACTACCTGTGGCGGCTGGCGATCCGGACGTCCTTCAACCGCGATGACGCCGCGGAGGCACTGCAGGAGGCGCTCGTCTCGGCCTATCGCCGCGCCGACTCGTTCCGGCACGCCTGCCCGGTGCAGGGCTGGCTGTACCGGATCGTCGTCAACGCCTGCCTGGACAAGATGCGGGCCCAGCGGCTGCGCACCCACAGCCAGCTCACGCCGGCACTGCACGAGCAGGTCTCCCTGCGCGACCACTTCCATCAGGATCCGGCGTACGCGATCATCGTGGCCGAGGCGCTCTCCGCGTTGCCGGGCGATCAGCGCGACGCCGTCGTCGTCGTCGACATGCTGCGGTGCTCCGTCGCCGAGGCCAGCCATCTCCTCAACGTCCCCCCAGGCACCGTCAAGAGCCGCTGCTCGCGGGGGCGCACCAAGCTCAGCGTGCTCCTCGAGGGTGTCGCGGTCACGCGCTGAGCGCGAGGCGCCGCCGCCGCCACCCCCGGCGGGAACAAGCCGAACGCGCCCGGTGTTATGCCGGGTGGAGTTCAGACGCGGTGATTCTGACTCCGACCGTCTGATCACCGTGCGCCCGACCGCCGCCCCGAAGGAGTCAGAAGAAGCAATGAGCGAGACCATCCACGACGTGATCATCGTCGGATCCGGCCCGGCCGGCTACACCGCCGCCATCTACTCCGCGCGCGCCGAGCTCAAGCCGCTGGTGTTCGAGGGTTCGCAGTTCGGTGGCGCGCTCATGACCACGACGGACGTCGAGAACTTCCCCGGTTTCGCCGAGGGCATGATGGGCCCCGACCTCATGATGCAGATGCGCGAGCAGGCCGAGAGGTTCGGCGCCGACCTGCGCATGGAGGACGTGACCGGCATGGACCTGGCCGGTAACGTCAAGATCGTGCGCGTGGGCGAGGACGAGTACCGCACCCGCTCCGTGATCCTCGCGATGGGCGCCGCCGCCCGCTACCTCGGCATCCCGGGGGAGCAGGAGTACCTCGGGCGCGGCGTCAGTTCCTGCGCCACGTGTGACGGATTCTTCTTCCGCGACAAGCCGATCGTCGTGGTCGGTGGCGGAGACTCCGCGATGGAGGAGGCCACCTTCCTCACCAAGTTCGGCTCGTCGGTGACGATCGTCCACCGCCGCGAGGAGTTCCGCGCCTCCAAGATCATGCTCGAACGCGCCCGCGAGAACGAGAAGATCGACTTCATCCTCAACGCGGCCGTCGACGAGGTCATCGCGGGCCAGAACGGCTCGGTCGAGAAGCTGCGACTCCGCGACACCGTGACCGGCGAGACCCGTGAGCTGGAGACCGCCGCCATGTTCGTGGCCATTGGTCACGATCCGCGCTCCGAACTGGTCCGCGACCAGGTCGAGATCGACCAGGACGGCTACGTCCTCACCGGCGAGACCACCGTCACCTCCATCCCCGGCGTCTTCGCGTGTGGCGACCTCGTCGACCACCGCTACCGCCAGGCGATCACCGCAGCCGGCTCCGGCTGCTCCGCGTCCATCGACGCCGAGCGCTGGCTCGCCGAGCAGGCCTGACCACCCACCGCATCCCCGAAAGGACCACCACCATGGCCGCCACCCCCAACATCGTCGACGTGACCGAGGCGGACTTCGCCGACTCCGTGCTCACCGCCAGCGGCTCCAAGCCCGTGCTGGTGGACTTCTGGGCGACCTGGTGCCGCCCGTGCACCATGATGGCGCCGGTTCTGGACGAGCTCGCCGGGGCCGAGGCCGACAAGCTGACGGTGGCCAAGGTGGACGTCGAGGCCAACCAGGAACTGGCCGCCGAGTATCAGATCACCGCCATCCCGGCGATGCTGCTCTTCTCCGGGGGCGAGGTCGTGAAGCGCATCACGGGCGCCAAGTCCAAGTCCGCTCTGCGCACCGAGCTCGGGGACGTTCTCGGTAGCTGATCAGCGCGTCTTTCGCGTCTGCGAGCACTTCGGGGCCGCATCGGCCGGGTGTCCCCACCCGACCGGTGCGGCCCCGGCATCCGGGCGCCTGAACCGGTAGGTTCGTCCTGGTACCCATCAGTAGACGTGCAGGAGGACCCCCATGGCGTGGCGACGTGGTGACCGCGGGCCCGAGGTGGCCGCTATCCGGGCCACGCTCGCGGGCATGGGACTGCTGCACAACATCGAATCCGTCGGCCTGACCGAGCCCGAGGCCGGCTCCGTCCTCGCCCGCACGGACGCCGTGTTCGACGCCGACCTGGAGGCCGCGGTCCTGGCCTTCCAGCAGGCCCGGGGCCTCATCTCCGACGGAATCGTCGGCCCCGCCACCCAGGCCGCACTCGCCGACGCCAGCTACGTCCTGGGCACCCGCGATCTCAGCTACATCGTCTCCAAGCCGATGGCCGGGGACGACGTCGCCCAGCTCCAGCGGCGGCTCGGTGAGCTCGGGTTCTACGCCGGGCTCGTCGACGGCACCTTCGGTGCCCTCACCCATGGGGCAGTCACCGACTTCCAGCGGGACTGTGGGCTGTCCGCGGACGGCGTCGTCGAGGTCGAGACCCTCGACACCCTCGGACGTTTCTCCACCCTGTTCAAGGGCGGCGACGTGGCATCGCTCGTGGAGAAGGAGCGGGCACGGACCTCCGGCCCCATGCTCGCCGGCAAGCGCATCGTCCTGGACCCCGGCCCGAGCGGTTCGGAGAACCCGATCCGGATCGACACCCCCTACGGGACCATCACCGACGCGGAACTGCTGTGGGACATCACCCAGCGGCTGTCGGAGCGGATGAACCAGGCGGGCGTCGAGGTGTTCCTCTCCCGCCCCGAGGCGATGATCCCCACCGATCCCGAGCGCGCCGAGATCGCCAACGCCTTCAACGCGGATCTCATCATCTCGCTGCGCCTGGACCGGCACCCGAATCCCGTCGGCAACGGCGTGGCCACGTTCTACTTCGGTAACTCACTCGGCTCCGAGTCGATGCTCGGTGAGGCACTGTCGGGTTTCGTGCAGCGGGAGATCGTGAGCCGGACAAGCCTGCGGGACTGCCGCACGCACGGCCGGAGCTGGCAACTGCTGAGGATGACCCGCATGCCGTCAGTGCAGATCTACCTCGGCTACGCCAACAGCGCCGGCGACCTGGAGATCCTCGGGGACCGGGCCGCGCAGGACACGATCATTGACTCGATCCTGGTGGGCGTCAAGCGCCTGTACCTCCTCGACGAGGACGATCACACGACCGGGTCGATGTCCGTCGACGACCTCATCAACTACGAGCAGGGCCAGCGGGGCTGACCGGCTCCTGCTCGCTCGTTCCGGCCGGTCCCGATCTCCAGGGCTGATCCGCTCCTGTTCACCTCGCCTGCCGGCTCTTCATCACCCGGAACCCGGATTGCCACGCGTATGGCCGCCCGGGCCGGCTCGCGCATAACAGGCCGGATTGGCTCGCTCCGGGCGTGAGCGCGCGGATCGGTGCCCGGGCTACCCCGGCGTCCTGCCGCTTCTCTGTGCGGCCCTCAGCGGCTCCGGATCATCGCCGAGGCACCGGAGAGGACTCCGAGCTCTCGGGTGACGATTCCGCGTTCGGCGAAGAGCTTGTCCAACGCGTGCTCGACGTCGGCCTTCCACTGATGCTCACTGTCGATGTCCAGGCGCAGTCGGGGGTACGTCTCGTGGTCGGCGACCACGGTGAACCCGTGCTCGACCAGGAAGCTCGCGGGTGGAACGCATGCGTCTGCGCCGCACCCGTCACGTGACGCTTCCGGGTCCGGGTTCTCGTTCGTGACCCCGAAGGCCTCGATCGCCTTGATTCCGCGACTGCGTAGGTCCACCACGACGGAATCCAGCAGGGCAGTGAGAGCACCCGCGGGCGCTCCGGACTCGACTGTCATTCCGGCCAGGAGAATGGCATCGGCGCCTACGGGCCCGGTGGGGAAGCAGGCCGCGCGGGGCACCATGCCCGGCGGCGCGTAGAAGACGGCGCCTGCCGCATGGTCCTCCTCGCTCGCGATCTGTCCGCACGCCCCCCATTCGAGACTGACATGGGAGATCCATGCCTCCTTCTCGAACTGCGGATCGCCGGGCGTCGCGGTGGCGTCGAGCCCGTCGGTCTGCCAGTAGACACAGCGTCGGCTCCTCGGCCCGAGTTGGTCCACTGCGGAGAGACTGAGTGTGCGGAGGGAGATCATCGCGAGGTTCCGGCCGACCCACCCTCGAGTAGTCCGAGGACGCGCTCGAGATCATCGGTGTCGCCCACGTCGATCGTGATCCGACCCTTCCGGCGACCCATCGAGACGGAGACCGTGGTCTCGAAGCGGTCCGAGAGCCGGCCGGCGACGGCCTCCAGCTCCGGATTCCGCTGACGACCCCGGGGCTCCGGACGGGGCTTCTTCTCCGAGCTGTCGCCCTCGCGGTTGGCGATCGTGACGATCTCTTCGGTGGCCCGGACAGAGAGCCCCTCGGCCACGATACGAGCCGCCAGCTCATCCTGCACTGCGGCTCCGGCCTCGAGCCCCAGAAGGGCACGCGCGTGGCCGGCAGAGAGGACCCCGGCTGCGACGCGACGCTGCACGGCGGTGGGGAGTTGCAGGAGCCGGATGCTGTTCGTGATCGCGGGACGCGACCGGCCGATCCTCGAAGCGAGCTCGGACTGCGTCACCTTGAACTCGTCGAGCAGTTGCTGATACGCCGCCGCCTCTTCGAGCGGGTTGAGCTGCACCCGGTGGATGTTCTCGAGAAGTGCATCCCGGAGGAGATCTTCGTCCTCGGTCTGGCGGACGATAGCGGGGATGGTGGGGAGTTCAGCCCGCTGGCTCGCTCGCCAACGTCGCTCACCCATGATGAGCTGATAGCGATCGTCGCCCAGTTCACGGACGACGATCGGCTGTAGCAGCCCGAACTCCTTGACCGAGTGGGACAGCTCGGCGAGCGCCTCCTCGTCAAAGTAGGTGCGCGGCTGCTTGGGGTTCGGCTCAATGGCTGCGGGAGAGATCTCTCGGTACACCGCACCCGGGTCGACGAGATCCGCTGTTTCACGTGAAACGCTCGACTCGGTCCCGGCATCGGTGGCAGAGCCCCGCTGGCCTGTCTTCGCCCCGGACTCCCCACGACCAGGAGACCCGCCTGCAGAACGCGGACGCGGGGGAGTGGTGCGCGGACCACCGGACCGCGGTCCGAGAATGAGGTCCGCTGCGTCGTCCCCGAGTCGGGGGCCTTCGTCCGGGCCGGTGGGGATGAGCGCGGCAAGACCACGGCCCAGTCCGCCCTTACGCTGCTGACTCATCGGCCATCCTCCACGTTGCTCTCGCCGTCGCTCGCCGAAGCGACCGTAGCGTCCCGGTCAGGGTCGGCGTCCGGTGTCTGATCCTCGTCGCCCCCGAATCGTGGATCCCGACCATTGAGCTCTCTCGCCGCGTCGAGGTACGCGAGCGCTCCACGTGAGCCGGCGTCGTACTGGAGGATGGTCATTCCAAAGCCCGGGGCCTCCGACACCTTGACGCTTCGTGGGATCACGGTCTTGAGAACGCGGTCTCCGAAGTGGTTTCGAACCTCACCGGCAACCTGCTCCGCGAGCTTGGTGCGGCCGTCGTACATCGTCAGCATGATGGTGGAAATGTCGAGGCTCGGGTTGAGGTGCTGCTGAATCAGCTCGACGTTCCGAAGCAACTGACCGACGCCCTCGAGCGCGTAGTACTCACACTGAATAGGAATCAGCACCTCGTGGGCGGCCACCATGGCGTTGACGGTCAACAACCCGAGTGACGGGGGGCAGTCGATGAAGACGTAGTCGATCCCCAGGGACGCCAGGTCGTCCTTGTCCAGGACCTCGGCAAGCCGACGCTCACGGTAGTCGAGACCGACGAGCTCGATCTCCGAGCCCGCCAGATCTATCGTGGCGGGAATGCAGAAGAGTCGCTCCGCGTGGGGGCTCTTCTGCATCAAGTCCTCCGCAGCCTGTTCCCACATGAGGAGCTCGTAGCTGGACGGCGTTCCCTCACGGTGATCTACGGCCAAAGCCGTGCTCGCGTTGCCCTGAGGATCCATATCGATCACCAGCACCCCCAGGCCACGCATCGCGAGAGCGGCCGCGAGATTGACGGTCGAGGTGGTCTTACCGACGCCGCCCTTCTGGTTGGCGATGGTGATGATCCTGGTCTCGGTCGGGCGCGGCAACGCAGGCGCGTCCCCGCGGAGCACCTCGCTCGCCTGCCTTGCGGCGGCGAAGATCGGGGTCTCGTGGTCGGACATCCGTCACCTTTCAAGTCTCTCAATCAGCGGGTGCTATTCCCGATCGTTTGGCCGCTCTGCGCCCCACCCGACTCGGCGAGCCCAGTGTTTCACGTGAAACCGACATTGTCTGGTCGGCAGGATTTCATTCGGGGCATGGTCCAACACGGCCCCGCGCCCAACTCACCGCCGACGCTTGGCAGAGCCTCGCGAGCGAGCGCCCCGGCCCCCCATCTTAGTCCCCAGTGTGGCGATAACCAGCCTCGTCTCTTCGGCATCCGGAGCCGAGACGACTTCGACCCGGACGTCGGTGAAGCCCAACCGCGTCAGAGCGGCCCGGTCCCGTTCGATCTCCTCCACTGCCGAGGATCCCTTGAGCGCGACCATCCGGCCACCCACTCGGAGAAGCGGGGCGGACCAACCGGCAAGCTTGGCCAGCGGGGCAACAGCGCGAGAGGTCACGACGTCCGATTCTCCCGCTTCAGCAATGACTACTTTCTCCTCAGCCCTGCCGCGGATCACCCGAACGTCAAGACCAAGACTGCCGATGATCTCTTCCAAGAACGTGACCCTCCGCAGTAGCGGCTCGACGAGCGTCATCTGAAGATCCGGCCGGGCCAGTGCGAGAGGAATGCCGGGCAGACCGGCACCGCTGCCGATATCGACCACCGACTCGCCGTCGGCGAGGTGGGACGCGGCGGCCGCACTGTTGAGTACGTGACGATCCCACAGCCGTGGCCGCTCGCGTGGACCCATCAGCCCCCGCTCGAGCCCGGCGGTGGAGAGGAAGTCGACGTACTGCTGTGCCAGACCCGACCTGTCGCCGAACACCGTCTCGACACTGGGTGGCGGGGGAGGGGTCGCGTCGTCGTCGCCGGGACCATTCGACTCGAAGTCGTCACGTGACGCTTCAGCACCTGTGGGTTCGGACATGGTCGGTACGCCTCACAATCGGGTCGGGGGAGTGGTGTTTCACGTGAAACTCCACAGGGAATTACACAGCTGTGACTAACGGCCTAGTTCGCACCACAGCGCTGGATACCGGCCAAATAGCTCAGGGGTGCGGGTGTCACCCCGCACCCCCGGAACGTCATCGTCCATCGCTACGCCGGAAGAACGACGACCCGACGATTCGGCTCGACACCGGTCGAATCAGAGGAGACACCCTCGATCTCGGCGATCGCATCGTGGATGATCTTCCGCTCGAACGGACTCATCGGCTCCATCTCCTCGGAATCACCGGCCTCGAGAACACGTTGCGCCACCGCGCGGCCGGTTTCGGAGAGCGCCTCCCGCTTGTTCGCACGCCAGCCTGCGATATCCAGCATCAGACGGCTCCGGTCCCCGAGCTCCTGTTGCACGGCGAGTCGGGTCAACTCCTGAAGAGCATCGAGCACAGCGCCATCCGCACCGACGAGAGAGTCGAGATCCTCGCCGCCATCGATACTCACCATGGCACGATCACCCTCGACGTCCAGATCGATGTCCCCATCGAAGTCAAGAATGTCGAGGAACTGTTCAAGGTAGTCGCCGGCGACCTCGCCCTCCTCGACCAAACGCTCCTCGGACACCTCGATGTTTCTCTTCGACATGGACCTGCCTCCGTCGTGAACGCCGATCGCCGCACATGCTCCGAGCGGCGAGTACCTACCCCAAGTATGGGACAAGGTCCCGGATGCCGGGGCATCGGGGACCTTGTCCGTGTGCGCAGTCCGATCGGGTCAGCGCTTCTTCTTCTTTTTCTTGCTCTTCGGTTTGGAACCGGAGGCCTTCTGAGCCGGCCTGCTACGTTGCCCACCCGGCGCGTGCGGCTTCTGGCCGGGTCGGGGTTTGGCCCCCGGCGTCGACGCCGCGCCCGCAGGCGTCGCCTCCCCGTCGGCTGCGGAAGCCACATCGGTCTCCACATCGATCGTGGAGGTCGCGCCCTCCTGAGCACGCGACGCCGACCCCTGGGCGGATCCGGCCGGACGGGCGTTCTTGGCCTTGACCGGCTTGACACCGACCTTCGGCGCGAGCGACTTCTGCTCCTCGCGACGCTGCAGCGCAGCGGCGTCGTCCTCCTTGGCCATCTTCTCGTACAGGTAGTACTGCTGCGCGAGGGTCCACAGGTTGTTGGTGACCATGTAGACGAGGATCGCCATCGGCCAGAAAGCACCGGTCACCAGAATGCCGATGGGGAACGCCCACAGCATCAGCTGGTTCATGATCTTGGCCTGCGGATTGGCGGCGGCCTGCGGCGACTGGTGGGACAGCGACACTCGCGCGTTCAGGTGCGTGGTCACCGCCGAGACGACCATCAGCGGGATGGCCACGAGGAGGATGTTCCAGCGGGCGAAGTCCAGCATCGCCCCCGGCTCCACGAAGGCCTGGAACTGCTCGACCGGCTGCGAGATGAAGGACGAGAGCGGCGCACCGAACAGACGCGCGTCGAGGAAGCTCTGGACCTCGTCCGCACTGAAGACGTAGTTGCCGGTGTTACGGGTTTCCTCGGCCGTCATCCCCAGCGCGTTGAACTGGGTGCCCATCCGGTTGAACGACCGCAGCACGTGGAACAGCCCGAGGAACACGGGGATCTGGATGAACATCGGCAGGCAGCCGAGAAGCGGGTTGAACCCTTCGGACTTCTGCAGCTTGCGGGTCTCGACGGCCAGTTTCTCGCGGTCGTTCTTATACCGCTTCTGCAGCTCCTTCATCCTGGGCTGCATCTCCTGCATTTTGCGGGAGAAGCGGATCTGCTTGGCCGCCGGCCAGAACAGCATGATTCGCAGCGTGACGACGAGGAAGATCACCGACAGCGCCCAGATGATGCCGTTGGAGTCGGCGTTGTTCACCCACGGCAGGAGTCCGCCGAGGAACGCGAAGATCTTGTGCCAGAACCAGAGGATCCCGGAGATCGGGTAATAGACCAGAGGGTCCGTGATGAACGACATGGGTGGGGAGTCCTAGCTACGTTCGGAAGAAGTCGGATGCTCGGGGGGCGCGGAGCCGGGATCGGGCGCGCGTGGCTCGGGGACAGGATCCCAGCCGCCCGGGGTCCACGGGCCACAACGAAGGATGCGCCAGACCGAAAGCCATGTTCCGTACCAGGCACCGTGGACCCGGACCGCCTCCACCGCATAGCTGCTGCAGGACGGAACGAACCGACAACTCGGGGGCGTCAGCGGTGAGATGCCCTTCTGGTAAAAGTCCAGCATCCACAGAAGGACCCGGGCAACGGGTCCGGGGCGGGGTCCGGCCATCACCGCGAGCCTCTCGCCCGGGCGGACGCCGTCTCCAGGCCGGAGCGCAGATCGCGCACGAGATCCTCGTGCGTCGCGGTGGCCGATGCCGGGTTGGCGCGGATGACGACCATGAGATCGGGCTCGAGCCCGTCGATGAGATCGGCCGCGATATGACGAAGCCGCCGGCTGACGCGGTGACGGGTCACCGAGTCGCCGACGGCCTTACTCACGACGAGCCCGAAACGGGGACCGCCCACGCGGATCTCCGAGGAGTCCACGTGGGCGTGTACGACCATGGTCCGGCGGCCCTTCCTGGCACCCCGACGCACCACCGTCGCGACATCAGCGGAACGGTGGAGCCGGTGCCGCCCGGGGAGCACCCGCCGACCCGGCCGGAATCAGGCCGTCAGCGCGGAACGGCCCTTGCGACGGCGAGCCGCGACGATGCCGCGACCGGCACGGGTCCGCATACGCAGACGGAAGCCGTGCACCTTGGCACGACGACGGTTGTTCGGCTGGAAGGTCCGCTTGCCCTTGGCCATGGTTGGCTCCTCACATTGATGTCGGCGCCGAAACCGGCACGCGATCGAGTTCGAGACGTCGTCGAAACACCGATGACGGCGGCACCACGACGCGCCGCACGCTCTTCAGGCGCGCGACAGACTGTTCAAGATTACGCGCAGTAGCCGCCCGCCACCAAACCGTGTGATCACATTCGTATCTCCCGTACCACTTCGCAGGCCATCGCGACACGCCAACGGCGATGATGCTTGACTTCCGGTCTCCACTTGATCTTGAGGGTTGCCCAGTCGTTCACAGTGTTGTTACCGTCGTTCATCATCGAGCCCTACAGGGTCGCGCAACCGAGAACTCAGGCGTCCCAGATCCCACCCCACCCGGTCGTCGACGAATCACAACCTCTGGCCCTGCAAGGGAGAGGTCTATTTACCCACAGCTGTGGACAACCGTGTGGATATCCCAGTGGACCTGGGATCACGCCTGTGGATAGAGTGTGGTTCCCGCACGAGACGGACAACGATCCGCCGGACCCGACGATCATCGACACCAAACGAGAGGAGACCGCTCACCGTGTCTCCTGAGCTCGAACACGTGTGGAGCGCCGTTCTCGACAGACTGACGGATCCGGACCTCGCGAGCGACGACAACCCGGCCCTGTCCCGCCAACAACAGGCCTGGCTCCGGCTGGTCCAGCCCATCGCCGTGGTCAACGGGTTCGCGATGCTCGCGGCACCGTCGGCATTCGCGCGCGACAACATCGAATCAGTGCTCCGCGGCCCCATCACCCGGGCGCTCAGCTCGCAGTTGGGCGAACCCGTCGATCTCGCGGTCAAGGTGGACACGTCGCTCGCCGGCGCCCAACAGCCGACGGATGACGCGGGCGAACCGGACATCGATGTGGACGAGATCCACCGCCCCGAGCCCGAGGACGAGGTGACCCCCTCGGCGCCGCGGCCCACCCGCATGACCGAGGAGCAGATCGCCGCCGAGCGGTTGCTCCACGGGAGCGATCGCGACGAGGCGCTGTCCGCCGCGACCGCTCCGGGCCTCAACGAGCGGTACACCTTCAGCGCGTTCGTCCAGGGCAACTCCAACCGGTTCGCCCGCGCGGCGGCCCTGGCCGTTGCCGAAGCGCCGGCCCGCGCCTACAACCCACTGTTCATCTGGGGCGAATCCGGGCTGGGCAAGACCCACCTGCTGCACGCGATCGGTCATTACTCCCTGCGGATGTACTCCGAACAGAAGGTCAAGTACGTCTCGACCGAGGAGTTCACGAACGATTTCATCAACTCCGTCCGTGACGGCCGCCAGAACATGTTCAAGAAGCGGTACCGCGAGGCGGACATCCTCCTGGTGGACGACATCCAGTTCCTCATCGGCAAGGAGCAGGTGCAGGAGGAGTTCTTCCACACCTTCAACACGATCCACAACGCCCAGAAGCAGATCGTCATCTCCTCGGACCGCCCGCCCAAGCAGCTGCAACCTCTCGAGGACCGGCTGCGCACGCGGTTCGAGTGGGGTCTGATCACCGACATCCAGCCACCCGAGCTCGAGACGCGGATCGCGATTCTCGACAAGAAGGCCAAATCCGAGGGGTACGAGGTTCCCCGCGATGTCCTCGAGCTGATCGCGACGCGTGTCCAGCGCAACATCCGCGAGCTCGAGGGCGCGCTGATCCGTGTGGTCGCATTCGCCTCGCTCAACGGTCACGAGATCGACGTCCCGCTCGCCGAGGTCGTCCTGCGTGACGTCGTCTCGGACGACGACTCGCTCCAGATCTCGGCCGCGACGATCATGGCGGTGACCGCGGAGTTCTTCTCGACGAGCATCGACGAGCTGTGCGGATCGTCCAAGACGCGGTCGCTGTCCCGGGCCCGTCAGATCGCGATGTACCTGTGCCGCGAGCTCACCGACCTGTCGTTGCCCAAGATCGGCGTGACGTTCGGCGGCAAGGACCACACCACCGTCATGTACGCCCAGCGCAAGATCCTCAAGGAGATCAAGGACGATCGGCGTACCTACGACCAGATCCAGGAACTGACCGCTCGCATCCGCGAACGCTCCCGCGCGATGTGAAGAAGTTTTTTCGCTAACCTCGACGGCATATGTTCCGCGCGGGGTGGCCCGCGCCCGTTCTTTCACCCGAGGGGGGAAGGGGTGTCAGGGCCGTGATCTCGGGCTCCGCGACTCCCCGGCAACAATGGTCATGGCCGATCGTCCAGAAGTTCAGACCGCGTCGCCGGCTGTCGCCGCGATCACGATGGTGGGTCTGGGTCAGAATCTCCTGACCGGACTCGCCCGCGTCCCGTTCGTCCGGCCGTGGCAGGGCCCGGGGAACATCGTCGACAACCTAGGCCAGTCCGTGACCCGCCAGACCATCCGGTCGTTCATGGGCTACTCACTCGGACTCCCGATCGAGGAGTTCCGGTCCATGGAGCAGGTGATCGACGGGATCTGTTCCGTCGTCCTGCCACCGTATGTCCGCGGGATCGACGGCGTGACGATCACCCGCGAGGTCATCGGGGGGGTCCCCGGCCTGTGGTGCCGCCGCAGCGACGGCAAGAACGCGCAGGAACAGGTCGACGGCACCATCCTCTACCTGCACGGCGGTGGCTACATCGGAACCTCGCCCATGATGTACGCGGCCTTCGCCTCGGCCACCGCCAAGCGGACCGGCTGCGACATCTTCATCGCCGACTACCGCATGGCCCCGGAATTCCCGTTCCCGGCCGGCGTCCTCGATGCCGCGAGCGTGTACGCGGCGCTCCTGGAGCAGGGGATCAGGCCCGAGAACCTCATCATCGCCGGGGACTCCGGAGGCGGCGGGCTGGCCGCCTCCCTGATCTCGCACCTGAACGTCTCCGGCATGCCCGTGCCGGCGGCGCTGGCCCTGTTCTCCCCGGAGACAGATCTCGAACTGGACCAGCCGTCCGTCTCGGACAACGCGCGGTACGACATCCTGCCGTGGAACGTGCCCACGGCCCCCTATCTGCAGGGAATCGCCCCGGGTGATCCACTGGTCTCGACCGTCAACGCGGCGCTGAGCCCTGACTGGTTCCCACCCACCTTCGTCACCTCGGGCGGGAACGAGATGTTCCGGGACGGGATCCGGGAGCTCGTGGCCCATCTGCGGGACGCGGACATCGAGGTCCACGCGATCGAGGCCGAGGGCATGTTCCACGTCTTCCCGATCCTCATGCCGTGGCTCGAGGTGTCCCGCCGGGTCTTCGAGGAACTGGACGAATTCGTCGACTCGCACGTCCGGTCACGGCGGTATATCGACATCGGCAGCGACGAGGACTGACTCACCCGCGCCCCGAATCACGCATTCTTGACCACCAACCACACCTTTCACAGCTGTGGACAAAGCTGTGGGATCTTGTGGACCAACGGTGGACAAGGGGTGGACCGGGTCTTGTGATTCCACCGGGGCTCCGAACCAAATCACAAGAATCAACGGATGCGTCCACACCACGAAATCGCGCTGGACCTGTAATGACAAGTCTCGGCTCACAATTTCACAGGACCTACTACTACCTCTTATCTCTTTAGATAGTTCTTGTTAGAAGTAGGGATGTGGAACGGCGAGTCCGCTTGACCGGGTTACACCCCTTCCGTGTGACCCGTGTCGGTGCGAGCGGTTACTCTCATGGAGACGTCTCGCCGCCCGGCGACGGGACGCGCCGCACGACCGCCCCACAAGACCACTCGTCCAGATACCCGAAGCGGTGTCAGCCCTGCCTGAAAGAGGTCATCGATGGAGATCACGGATCCGACGTTCCGCGTCACCCGCGAGGACTTCGCGGATTCCGTGGCCTGGGTGGCGCGCACGCTGCCGTCGCGCCCGTCGGTGCCGATCCTCGGCGGGGTGCTGCTCGAAGCAGATTCGGGACTGACCATCTCGGGGTTCGACTACGAGACGTCGGCCCAGGTCTCGGTTCCGGCCGAGGTCTCCGAGCCGGGTAGCACGCTCGTCTCCGGTCGACTGCTGGCCGACATCGCGCGGGCACTGCCGGATCGCCCTGTCGAGGTGACCGTGACCGCGCAGAAGATGTACATCACCTGCGGGTCCGCCAAGTTCACGCTGCCGACCATGCCGGTCGAGGACTACCCGCAGTTGCCGACCATGCCGGAGGTCACCGGTTCGGCGCAGGTCGACGCGTTCTCCGAAGCGGTCTCGCAGGTCGTCGTCGCGGCCGGCAAGGACGACACGCTGCCGATGCTGACCGGAATCCGGATGGAGATCGAGGGCCCGCGGGTCACGCTCATCGCCACCGACCGCTTTCGCCTCGCCATCCGCGAGTTCGAGTGGGAGCCGGCGCGCGATGACGTCGCGGTGGAGGTGCTCATCCCGGCCAAGGCGCTCTCGGAGGTCACGCGTTCGGCCGGTGCCGGCGGCCGCGTCGACCTGAGCCTGGGGGCCGGGTCCGAGGTGGGCGCCGAGGGAATCCTGGGGGTCCTGGTCTCGGGCCAGCGCACCACCACCCGCCTTCTCGACGCGGAGTTCCCCAAGGTCCGTCAGCTTCTGCCGCCGCAGCACAACTCGATCGCGGTGGTCGAGGTCGACGCCCTGATCCAGGCCATCAAGCGTGTCGCCCTGGTGGCGGACCGCGGTGTTCAGGTCCGGCTCGCGTTCAGCGAGGGTGAGCTCGCGCTCTCCGCCGGTGGCGACGACGCCGCGCAGGCCAACGAGACGCTCCCGGTCGACTTCGTCGGGGAGCCGCTGACCATCGCCTTCAACCCGGGCTACCTGCTCGACGGTCTGGGCAGCGTCCACTCCTCGCGCGTGGCGTTCGGGTTCACCCAGGCCAGCCGGCCGGCCGTTCTGCGCCCCGCGCCCGAGACGCTCCCGGAGCCCGACGCGGACGGTGCGATCGCCCCCGTCGACTCGAACCACACCTACCTCCTCATGCCCGTGCGCCTGCCGGGCTGACGTCAGCCGCGAGCCGGCATGCACCTGCGTCATCTGAGACTTCTGGATTTCCGCTCCTGGCCGCTGCTCGAGCTCGAGTTGGAGCCGGGGGTGACCACCCTCATCGGGCGCAACGGACACGGCAAGACCAACGTCCTCGAGGCGATCGGCGTGCTGGCCACCCTGCGTTCGCACCGGGTCGCCGCCGACGCGCCGATGATCAGGACGGGAGCGGAGACCGCCCTCGTCGGGGCACTGGCCCACAATGCCGGACGCGAGCTCACCGTCGAGCTCGCGCTCAATTCGGGCAAGGCCAACCGTGCGCGTCTGAACACGTCGCCGTGCCGGCGGCTCGGTGACATCCTCGGCGTGGTCCAGTCCGTGCTGTTCGCACCGGAGGACCTCGCCCTGGTCCGGGGCGAGCCCGCCGAACGTCGGAGGCTGCTCGACGAGCTGATGTCCCAGCGCCGGCCCGCACTCGGCGGCGATCTCGCGGACTACGCCTCGGTGCTCCGCCAGCGCACGGCTCTTCTCAAGTCGGCGTCGAGCGCACTTCGCCGGGGCCGACCGGAGGAATCCGCCGCCGCCCTGGACACCCTCGACGTGTGGGACGGCCGTCTGGCGGGGCTGGGGGCGCAGATCGTCGCCGGGCGGGTGACTCTCCTCGAGCAGCTGCGTCCCCTCGCCGTCGACGCCTATCGGACCCTCGCACCGGAGTCCCGCCCGGCCGCTCTCGCCTACCGGTTCCGGGTCGCGTCGCCCCCCGCGGAGTCGGAGCTGACCGATCCCGAGTTCGTCGAGGCGCTCCTGCTGAGCGAACTCGGGCGGCGCCGCCGTGAGGAGATCGAGCGCGGCCAGTCACTCGTCGGACCGCACCGGGACGACCTGATCCTCACCCTCGGCGAGGAGCCGGCGAAGGGCTTCGCGAGCCACGGCGAGACGTGGTCGTTCGCGCTCGCGCTACGCCTCGGATCGCTCGAACTGTTCCGTGCCGACGGCATCGAACCGGTCCTCCTACTCGACGACGTGTTCGCCGAACTCGACCGTCACCGCCGCGCCGCACTGGCTGATGTGGCGGCCGGCGTGGAGCAGGTTCTCATCACCGCGGCGGTCGGCGAGGACGTGCCGAGCGGGCTCCGCGGGGTGCGTCATGACGTCGTGATGACGGGCGAGGGAGCCGATCGTCACTCCGGGATGACACTGTCACAACGGCGGGACGACGACGTGGGTGGCCGGGACGGTGGCCCGGGTGATGAGGTGGGCGGCCCGGGCGCCGACGGGTATGACGACGACGGCGAGAGCCGCGACACCGATACCGGAAGTGGGGTTTCGCTGTGACGAACAGGCCGGGTGGGGATTCGGTAACACCGTCTGACCCGCCACAACGTGGTTATGACATCGCCAAGCAGGCGCTCGAGGAGGCGCGGGCCCGGGCGCGTGCCGAGGGCAAGCAGGTCGGTCGTGGCCGCTCCGCTCCGGTGGGCACCGGCCGACGTCTGCGCAAGCGCGGGTGGACAGGGTCCGGCGCCGACCCGTGGGATCCGCAGCCCCTCGGCAAGCTCTTCGGTCAGATCGCCAAGAAGCGCGGCTGGGACGACAAGGTCACGACCGGCCGGCTCTTCGCGGAGTGGGGGCGCATCGTCGGCGCGGACGTCTCGGCGCACGCGACGCCCGACCGGTTGGAGGAGGGGATCCTCTACGTCCGGGCCTCGAGCACCGCGTGGGCCACGCAGCTGCGACTGATGTCCGCGGACATCCTGCGCAAGATCGCGGCGGCGATGGGACCGGGGCACGTGCGCCGGCTCAAGATCGAGGGGCCGGAGAAGCCGAGCTGGCGCAAGGGGCCGTTGCACGTGTCCGGACGCGGTCCGCGCGATACGTACGGATAGGCCGCCGGGCGTGCCTGTGGGCCGTCCCGCGGTTCCCGCAGGTAGACTGGCACGGTCCCAGACCCGACGAGACGCGAGGAGTTCGCACGTGGCGGACGCCAAGAGCAAGAGCCCCAGTGAATACGGTGCATCCTCGATCACCGTCCTCGAGGGGCTCGAGGCCGTCCGGATGCGTCCGGGCATGTACATCGGCTCGACCGGCCCCCGGGGTCTGCACCACCTGATCTGGGAGGTCGTCGACAACTCGATCGACGAGGCCATGGCGGGCTACGCGAGCGGCGTCCAGGTCACGCTGCTCGAGGACGGCGGCGTCGAGGTCATCGATGACGGCCGCGGCATCCCCGTGGAGATGCACGAGCAGGGCATGCCGACCGTCCAGGTGGTCATGACCCAGCTGCACGCGGGCGGCAAGTTCGACTCGGACTCCTACGCGGTCTCCGGTGGTCTGCACGGTGTCGGCATCTCCGTGGTCAACGCGCTGTCGACCCGCGTCGAGGTGCAGATCAAGCGCGACGGACGGCTGTGGCTCCAGGACTTCGATATGGCGGTGCCGGCGGAGATCGTCGACGCCGGCCCGGCGGAGGGCACAGGGACGCGCGTCCGTTTCTGGGCGGACCCGTCGATCTTCGAGACCACGGAGTACGACTTCGACGTGGTGGCCCGTCGCCTCCAGGAGATGGCGTTCCTCAACAAGGGCCTGACCATCACGCTCATCGACCGGCGCGCCCGTGCCCAGCAGGCGGCGGAACTCGACGCCATCGCGGACAGCGAGGGCGCCGGGGGCGACTCGGGTCCGGGCTCGGACGAGGCGTCGGATGTCGAGAACGCGGTCGACGCGGAGAAGGCGTTCAATGAGGGCGCCGAGGCGGCTGCTGCGGACGAGGCGGAGGTCGAGGTCGAGCCCGCCAAGGTCCGCGAGCGCAAGCGCACCTTCCACTACCCGGACGGGCTGAAGGACTACGTCACCGCGATCAACAAGTCCAAGACCTCGATCCACCCGACGATCCTCTACTTCGAGGGCAAGGGCACCGGCCACGAGGTCGAGGTCGCGATGCAGTGGAACTCCGGCTACTCGGAGTCGGTCCACACGTTCGCCAACACCATCAACACCCACGAGGGCGGCACCCACGAGGAGGGTTTCCGAGCGGCGCTGACCTCCCTGGTCAACAAGTATGCCCGCGACAAGAAGCTGCTCAAGGAGAAGGACCCCAACCTCACGGGTGACGACATCCGTGAGGGCCTGGCCGCGGTGCTGTCCGCCAAGATCGCCGACCCGCAGTTCGAGGGGCAGACCAAGACCAAGCTCGGCAACACCGAGGTCAAGGGGTTCGTGCAGCGCCAGGTCGCCGAGCACGTGGGGCACTGGTTCGAGGCCAACCCGGCGGAGGCCAAGACGATCGTCAACAAGGCGATCGCCTCGAGTCAGGCTCGCGTCGCCGCGCGCAAGGCCCGTGAGATGGTGCGCCGCAAGTCCGCCACCGATATCGGCGGTCTGCCCGGCAAGCTCGCCGACTGCCGCTCCAAGGATCCGTCCAAGTCCGAGCTGTACATCGTGGAGGGCGACTCCGCCGGCGGCTCGGCCAAGTCGGGCCGGGACTCGATGTTCCAGGCGATCCTGCCGCTGCGCGGAAAGATCATCAACGTCGAGAAGTCGCGAATCGACAAGGTCCTCAAGAACGCCGAGGTCCAGGCCATCATCACGGCCCTGGGCACCGGCATCCACGAGGAATTCGACATCGAGAAGCTGCGCTATCACAAGATCGTGCTCATGGCCGACGCCGACGTCGACGGCCAGCACATCGCGACGCTGCTGCTCACCCTGATCTTCCGGTTCATGAAGCCGCTCGTCGAGAACGGTCACGTCTACCTGGCGCGGCCGCCGCTGTACAAGCTCAAGTGGGGCAAGGGCGAGCCGGACTTCGCCTACTCGGACCGCGAGCGCGACGAGCTGCTCAAGATCGGCCTCGAGAACAAGCGCAAGATCAACGTCGACGACGGCATCCAGCGCTACAAGGGTCTCGGCGAGATGAACCCCAAGGAGCTGTGGGAAACCACCATGGATCCGACGGTCCGCACGCTGAGCCTGGTCACGCTCGACGACGCCGCTGCCGCGGACGAACTGTTCTCGATTCTCATGGGCGAGGATGTGGACGCGCGACGCAGCTTCATCACCCGCAACGCCCGCGACGTGCGCTTCCTGGACGTCTGACGCCGCGACCCCCGGGCAGGTCCACCGTGTCGGCGTGGGCCGATCCGGGGGTGTGGGTCAGAAGGCGCCGCAGTCGTCCGGGGCGGGGAGCCCGGCGAGCCGGTCATGGACGAACTGCAGCGCCAACGGGAAGTTGGTCACCGCCGCGGCGGCGTGGGTGACCCCCGCGACCGGCGGCGTCGTCTCGTGGTGGAAGTGCACGGTCGCACCCTTCGCACACCAGTCGCGACCCAACTGCTCGACCTGGCCGACGGGGATGATGTCGTCATTGACCCCGCCCGCCAGCATCACCGGGACCGAGGGCGCCGCGTTGCCGATGCGCTGGTGATCGAGTACGGCCAGCGCGGCCGGCTCCTCACGGATGACCTCGCCCAGGCGGCGTCCCGTGGACGTCCACTCGTCGGTGGTCCGGCCGGCGTAGGTCGACCGCAGATCGAGGGTGCACAGCCCGGAGATGTCGTCCAGTGCCGCGCGGCCGCTGTCGTTGATGTTGCGCTCGATCACGTCGCGCAGTGACGGGTAGCGGTCCACCATCCCGTTGATCGCGAATCCGATCGCGCCGGTGAGGGTGGAGCCGTCGATGTGATCGAGTACCGCGAGCAGGTCCGCCGGCGGCGCCGAGGCGTAGGCCGCCCGCAGATCGACGTCCGGGGCGTAGTCCGGCGCGAGTTCGGCGGCCGCGGCCGAAGCACCGCCGCCCTGGGAGTGGCCCCAGAACAGCACGGGTGCCTCACCCGCCAGGGATCGTGCCGCGCGGGCGCCGTCGAGCATGGCGTGCGCCTGCTCCACACGGTCGGAGTACGTGTGGACCCCCGGCGTGCCGAGACCGATGTAGTCGATGACCATCACCCGGAACCCCTGGGACGCGAGCGCGAGAGCGAACGCCTCCTCATACGACGGGACCGCACCACCGGTCTGCGGGTTGACGCCCACCGCGGATTTGATGTTCCGGGACGGCGCGCATGCGTCGCCCTGGCCCTGGGTCCCCGGCCCGATCACCACCGTCGGCCGCGGCCCGGCGCCCGTCCACGGGCCGGTGGAGTCGTACAGCGCCGCCGAGGTCGCGACGGGCGCGCCGTGGACGTCCGCGGTCTGGTAGATCAGCCGCTGGGCGCCGGCCGGTAGCGGCGAGGCCAGCGGTGGGAGCCCGGGGACCTCGACGGCCAGCGGCAACGAGGTGGGTTCAGTGCGCAGGACCGTGCCGGGTTCGGCGGCGGGCAGTCCGGAGGTGTCGTAGAAGCCGCCGGGCTGATCGAACCGCTCTCCGGGCGTGGCAGCGGCCGCTGCCGACGTTGTCGTCGTCGTCATCACGGCGGGCATGGCCGTCGCGCACAGGGTGAGGGACGCCGCCACGGCGACCCCCGCGCGGCGCCGTCGGCGGACCGGATTCGAGTGCTGGCTCATGCCCGGATGCTAGGACCGTCAACACCGCGCGGCAGGAGATCGAGGATATAGAGGACAGTGCCGCGTGCCCGTACGTGCTGTTTCCGCAGGACCTATAGACTGGACCGGTCGAAGTGACGCTTCCAGGCGCCGCTTCGAAAGCGAGACGAAGAGGAGCCCATGACGGACACCACGCTGCCGCCCGAAGCCGGGGGACACGACCGCATCGAGCCGGTCGACATCCAGGCCGAGATGCAGAGAAGCTACATCGACTACTCGATGAGCGTCATCGTCGGGCGCGCGTTGCCGGACGTTCGGGACGGCCTCAAGCCCGTGCACCGCCGCATCCTCTACGCGATGTGGGACAACGGCTACCGCCCGGACCGCAGTTACGTGAAGTCGGCCAAGCCGGTCGCCGACACGATGGGTAACTTCCACCCGCACGGCGACTCGGCGATCTACGACACGCTGGTGCGCCTGGCCCAGCCGTGGGCGATGCGCTATCCGATGGTCGACGGCCAGGGCAACTTCGGTTCCCGCGGCAACGACGGCGCGGCCGCCATGCGTTACACCGAGTGCAAGATGACCCCGCTCGCCATGGAGATGGTGCGGGACATCGAGAAGAACACGGTCGACTTCCAGCCGAACTACGACGGCAAGACGCAGGAGCCCGTGGTCCTGCCGTCCCGTGTTCCGAGCCTGTTGATCAACGGCTCGAGCGGTATCGCCGTGGGTATGGCCACCAAGATGCCGCCGCACAACCTGCGCGAGGTCGCGGAAGCGGTCTACTGGGTGCTCGAGCATCCTGACGCGACCGAGGAGGAGTCGCTCGAGGCGTGCATGGCACGCATCAATGGCCCGGACTTCCCGACCGCCGGGTTCATCGTGGGTGACCAGGGGATCAAGGACGCCTACCGCACCGGACGCGGCTCGATCCGCATGCGGGGCAAGACCTCCATCGAGGAGGAGGGCAGCCGCACGGTCATCGTGATCACCGAGCTGCCGTACGAGGTCAACCCGGACAACATGATCCTGTCGATCGCGGAGCAGCTGCGCGACGGCAAGATCGCCGGCATCTCCAAGATCGACGACGAGTCCTCGGACCGCGTCGGCCTGCGCATCGTCATCACGCTCAAGCGGGACGCCGTCGCGAAGGTCGTCCTCAACAACCTGTACAAGCATTCGCAGCTGCAGACATCGTTCGGCGCCAACATGCTCTCGATCGTCGAGGGCGTCCCGCGGACCCTGCCCATCGACCAGCTGGTGCGCCTGTACGTCACGCACCAGATCGAAGTGATCGTCCGCCGCACCCAGTACCTGCTGGACGAGGCCGAGAAGCGCGCCCACATCCTGCGCGGTCTGGTCAAGGCACTCGACGCGCTGGACGAGGTGATCGCGCTGATCCGCCGGTCCGAGACCGTCGACATCGCGCGCCAGGGCCTCAAGGACCTCCTGGACATCGACGACGACCAGGCACAGGCGATCCTCGACATGCAGCTGCGGCGCCTCGCGGCGCTCGAGCGGCAGAAGATCATCGACCAGCTCGCATCCATCGAGCTCGAGATCGCGGACTACAAGGACATCCTCGCCCGGCCCGAGCGCCAGCGCGCGATCGTCGGCGACGAGCTCCGCGAGATCGTCGAAAAGTACGGCGACGACCGCCGTACGGTCATCATCCCGGCCGACGGCGACGTACGCGACGAGGACCTCATCGCCCGCGAGGACGTGGTGGTCACGATCACCGAGACCGGGTACGCCAAGCGGACCCGCACCGACCTGTACCGCGCCCAGAAGCGCGGCGGCAAGGGCGTGCGCGGTGCGGAGCTGAAGCAGGACGACATCGTCCGCCACTTCTTCGTCTCCTCGACACACGACTGGTTGCTGTTCTTCACCACCAAGGGCCGCGTCTACCGGATCAAGGCGTACGCACTGCCGGAGGCCAACCGCACCGCGCGCGGCCAGCACGTGGCCAACCTGCTGGCGTTCCAGCCGGAGGAGCGGATCGCCAGCGTCATCCGGATCAAGGGCTACCAGGACGCTCCGTA
Source organism: Dietzia sp. NPDC055877 (assembly GCF_053615975.1). Classification (NCBI taxonomy): domain Bacteria; kingdom Bacillati; phylum Actinomycetota; class Actinomycetes; order Mycobacteriales; family Dietziaceae; genus Dietzia; species Dietzia sp. NPDC055877. The sequence continues at coordinate 400,613 of NZ_JBSHCV010000001.1, forward strand.
CCTGGTCCTGTCCACGCGGAACGGTCTGGTCAAGAAGTCGCGTCTCGAGGACTATGACTCCCCGCGTTCGGGCGGCCTCATCGCCGTCAACCTGCGTGATGGCGACGAGCTCGTCGGCGCGGCACTCGCCGGCCCCGACGACGACCTGCTGCTGGTCTCGGAGAAGGGCCAGTCGATCCGCTTCCACGCCAACGACGACACGCTACGCCCGATGGGCCGCGCCACGTCCGGTGTCATGGGCATGCGGTTCAACGACGGCGATGCACTGCTGAGCATGTCCGTCGTGCGGGCCGACACCTCGGACCAGGAGAAGTACTTCCTCCTGGTGGCCACCGAGCGCGGCTACTCCAAGCGCACCGCGCTGAACGAGTACACGGCGCAGGGACGCGGCGGCAAGGGCGTGCTCACGCTCATGTTCGATCCCAAGCGCGGCAAGCTCGTCGGTGCGACGATCGTGGAGTTGCAGGACGAGCTGTACGCCATCACCTCCAGCGGTGGCGTGATCCGTACGTTCGCCAAGCAGGTCCGCAAGGCGGGTCGCCAGACCAAGGGCGTGCGCCTGATGAACCTGGCCGAGGGCGACGCGTTGCTGGCCATCGCCCGTAACGCCGACGAGCCCGACGAAGAGGACCGGTCCGAGGCCGAGTCCGTCGAGGAGGCGTAAGCCATGACCGAGCCGACCGATCCGGCCGCCAGCGGCCCCACACCGAAGGGGTCCGCCCCGGCGCCCGGTTACGGCGCCTCGGGGGACACCTCCGCCACCGCGTCATCGGCCGGGTCGACGGCCTCGACGCCGGCGTTTTCGTCGTCGTCGGACCCGTCACCGGGCGCACCGGCGGTCGCCCCGACCGACACGACCCCGAGCAGTGCGGAAACCACCCGGTTCCCCGCCGCCACCCAGCACCGCGCCGAGGGCGGGTTCGGCGGGGTCTCCACGGCTCCCTCCGGCGGCGCCGCCGGACGCGCCGCACCGATCATCTCCCCGACGGACCGCCGCGGTCCGCTCGAGTCGGTCCTGGTGCTGCGCCGGATCGATCCGTGGTCCGCGTTCACCACGGTCCTGGGCCTGATGTTCGCGCTCTATCTCGTGTGGATGGTCGCGATCGGCGTGACGTACCTGCTGCTGTCCGGCATGGGCGTCTGGGATCGCCTCGGTGGGCTCCTGTCCGGCGTGGCGGGTGACGAGTCGGCGTCTGTCATCGGGCCGTCGACGATCTTCCTCTACAGCGGTGGAGTCGGCCTGCTCAACGTGCTGCTGTTGTCGATCCTGTGCACGCTGGCCGTGTTCATCTACAACCTCGCCGCCGGCCTGACCGGCGGAGGCGTGCAGGTGACGCTCGCCGACCGGCGAAACTGACCGTCTCGGATCGCGACTCCGGACCGCCGAAACGATGCAGGTCGGCGGCCGATTTGGGGTAATGCGAGGGCGTCGGGTAGATTAATCCATCGGTACGAGGGCCTATAGCTCAGGTGGTTAGAGCGCCAAACTGATAATTTGGAGGTCGGAGGTTCAAGTCCTCCTAGGCCCACTCCGACAGGCAGACGCCGGATCCGCAAAGCCGGGTCCGGCGTTTATGCTTGGAGGTACGCATCGGCCACCTCGCCGATGTGCGGGGCCTTAGCTCAGTTGGTAGAGCGCTGCCTTTGCAAGGCAGATGTCAGGGGTTCGAATCCCCTAGGCTCCACTGAAATCAGACGCGTCGCCCATGCCCCATGCCAGGCACGCAGTTCGCACGCCGCCCCCTTTCGGCGGAGAGGCAGACCGTGGAAACGACCCCTCGACCCTCGTGGCGCCCCTTCGTCCTGATCGCCCTCGTGGTGACCGTGGCGCTGGCCTCCAGCGCGACCCCCACCCCGCTCTACGTCGACTATCAACAGGCGTGGGGTACCAGCGGCACCATGATCACGGTCGTCTACGCCGTGTACGCCCTGGCCGTGCTGATCCCGCTGCTGCTTCTCGGCAGGCTCTCCGACGCGGTCGGGCGCCGGCCGGTCATCCTCGCCGGGCTCGTACTGCTGGCGGTGAGCATGGCGGTCCTCGCCGCCGCGCCGAACGTGGGCTGGCTCATCGCGGCCCGCATCACGCAGGGCGTGTCGGTCGGGCTGATCACCGGCCCCGCCGCGGCAGCGCTGATCGAGCTCCACCCACGCCGTGATTCCCGGATCGGCGCGCTCACCAGCAGCTCAACCACGAACTTCGGCATCGCCGGCGGTGTTCTCCTCTCGGGCGCGGTGGCCACGGTGTCGTCGTCGCCCCTGACCCTCCCGTACCAGGTGATCGCGGCGGCGACCCTGGCCCTGCTCGCCGCGGTGTGGGCGTGCGTGCCGGAGACCGCCGGCGGTTCCTCGACCGTGCGCGAGTCGTTGCGGCTGCGGCCGCCGACCGTGCCCGCGCGGATGAGGTCGACGTTCGCGCTGGCGGCGATCTGCGTGATCGTCTCGTGGTCGGTCGGCGGAGTGTTCCTGGGACTCGGCGGGGCCATAGCGCGCGATCTGCTGGGCCGATCCGATTACCTGGTCACCGGCCTGGTCGTGGCGGCGCTCCAGGGCGCCGCGGGCGTCGCGCAGTTGGTGTGGAACCTGCGCGCGGGGCCGGACCAGTGGCGGCGCGGCATGAGCGTCGGGGTGGCGCTGCTGCTGCCGGGGCTCGTCGTGGCCTCGTTCTCGCTGGAGTGGCGCACGGTGCCGGGATTCCTGCTCGCGGCCCTTCTCACCGGACTGGGGATGGGCCTGCTGTTCCTCATCGGCACCACGCTCGTGGCACAGAGCGCTCCCGCCGAGGCCCGGGGGCAGGTGTTCGCCGCGCTGTACCTCGTGGCGTACACCGCGCTCGGGGTGCCCGCCGTGCTCGCGGCGCTGGCCGCCGAGCGGATCGGACTGATCCCGGCGTATCACCTGTTGGCGGCGATCGTCGGTACGACCGGTCTCGTGGCACTGGCGGTGGTGGCTGTACGAGGTCGCGGGCGCGAGCGCTGACGCTACTGCGCGACGGGGGTCGCGGAGGCGCGTCGTAGGAAGGCGGCTCCGAGGAAGCCCAGGGCGAGGAACGCCGCGGCCACCAGCATCGCCCACCGACTGGCGTCGGCAAACCCGTGGGCCAGTGCGTCCACGGCCGCGGCCGTGTGGTCCCCGAGCGGGCCGGCGTCACCGTGGTCGCGGAGCACACCGATGGTGCTGCCGGCGGACTGACGAGTCGACTCCGCGAGCTGATCGGCCGGGCCGCCGGCGAGGCCCGCGTTCTCGAGGGCCGCGGGCAGCGTTCGCGCCAACGAGATGGACAGGGCGGCGCCCGCGAAGGCGGTGCCGAGCGCCGAGCCGATCTGCCGGACCGTGCTCTGGGTGGCCGAGCCCTGCCCGGAGATGGCCACCGGCACGTCACGGAGCACCGTGCCCGTGAGCTGGGCGGAGGCCAGGCCCAAGCCCAGGCCGTACACGGTCAGCGGGATCGCGACCAGCCAGGCGTGGGTGTCGTCGCGGATGACCAGGACCAGGGCCAGGACGCCGATCAGTTCCAGCCCCAGCCCGATGAGCACCGTCCCCGGGGAGCCGAACCTGGCGGCCAGATGGCGGGCCGAGGCACCCGACAGGAATGCGCCGAACGCCATCGCGGCCAGCACCAGGCCCGCGCTGATCACCTCGAGACCGAGCACGTTGACGAGGTAGAGCGGCAGGATAAAAAGGAGTGCGAACTCGCCGACGGCCACCGTGCCGGCGGTGAGGTTGCCCCACGAGAAGGTGCGGAGGGAGAACAGCGACAGGTCGAGAAGGGCGGACCGGCGGACCTTCTCGCGGTGGCGTTCCCACAGGATGAACAGTGTCAGGGCCACCGCGGCTATCGCGAGAGCGACCGGGGTCGCCGAGACGGGGGCGTCGGCCGGCCAGGTCAGGCCGAACAGGGACAGATCGGCCTTCGGGGTCCACCAACCCAGGTCGGGGCCCTCGATCACGGCGAACACCAGGGCGCCGAACCCGATCGCGCTGAGCAGTGCGCCGTCGACGTCCACCCCTGGACGGGCCTTCTCCCCGCGCGTCTCGGGGACCGTGAAGACCACCGCGACGAACAGGATCGCGCCCAGCGGGAGGTTGACGAGGAAGATCCAGTGCCACGAGGCCCACTGGGTCAGCGCGCCGCCGAGCAGTGGCCCGATCGCCGCGGCGGCCGAGATCACCGCTCCCCACACCCCGAACGCCGCGGCCCGGTACCGGCCGCGGAACAGCGTGTTCACCGACGACAGGGTGGCGGGCATGATGAACGCCGCGCCGACCGCCTGCACCGCGCGGGCGGCGAGTAGCGGTCCCGCCGACGAGGCGGCCGCCGCCAGCAGGCTGCCGCCGACGAACACCACGATGCCGGCCAGGACGAGGCGCCGCCTACCGAGCCGGTCGGCGAGGGTGCCCGTCGAGAGCAGAAGGGCGGCGAGCAGGACGGCGTAGAGGCTGTTGACCCACTGCGCGTCGGTCAGGTCGAGGCCCAGGTCGACGATGATCGTGGGCAGCGCCACGCCCACTATCGTGCCGTCCAGCACGATCAGTCCGAGGGCGATCGAGAGCATGGCCAGCCCGGCCCAGTCCCGGCGCGAGCGGGCGGCTACGTCCGCGACGTCATCCGGCAGCGTCGATTCCGGGGTGATGGCGTCATCCCCACCAGGGGCATGCTTGGTCATGGCCCCATCTCATCATGTAGACACCTCGGTCACATCGTGAAAGAGGATGATGTCGGCCTCAACCGAAAGGTTGAGGCCCCGGGGCGGCGTGGCAGGGCTGGTCGAGCCGGGCCGTCAGTTGCTGAGCGACTGGGCCGCGGCCACCATCCCGACGGCGGCGAGCCCGGTGCGCAGCCGGTCCGAGGCCATCAGTGCGGCGATCCGCGGCCGGGTGATCTGCTCCTGCGCGATGCTCGCGTGTAGCGGCACCACACCGGCCGTGATGACCGGGCCGGCGAGGCTGCTCGCGCACGCCACCGCCGTGGCAACCCGCCCGGTGCGCTCCCCGGACCGCACGGACCCGTACGTCGCCCAGACGGCCGCACCCAGCGAGGTGGCGTAGAGCGTCAGCGCGACCGGCGCGATGCGTCGGGCGTGGTCGGACTGCCGTTCCGCGATGCCGTGGGTGGTGCCGTCGAACAGCTGGGGGTACACCACGGAGCTGACGATGGACTGGAACCCGAGCGTGATGGCCGAGGTGGTGAGCAGCGCGAGGCGGCCCGCACGCAGGGTCGGATCGGACGCGGGCCGACGACGCTTCATGCCCGCCAGGCTACCCCTCCCGTGACCGTGCCAGGAGCTGACGGCCCTCGCCGTCGTCGGTCACCGCACGTGCGGTGCGCAGCACGACGCGCCACCCTCGGTCGGGCGCGTCCACCGGGCCGCGTCGCTCGAACTCCCACCTGCTGGCGGTGACCCGCAGCACCGTGTACCGGCCCGGTCGTGAGGACCGCACGACGAGCTGGGTGTACCCGGTGGCCACGGCACGTTCGCCGCTCAGCAGCACCACCGGCAGGCTCGGGATGTGCCCACAGCCGTGGGCGATGAGTCCCTGGTGGTCGTCGCCGTTGACCATCTCCCTCAATCCGTCGTGGCCGTCCAGACGACCGGTGTCGACGTCGTACACGCCGTCGGAGGTCCACAACTCGGCCACGCCCTCGGCGTCGCCGGAGTCGACGCGGGGTGAGTAGGAGCCGAGGATCCGCAGGATCGCCAGCTCGTCTTCTGCGGCGGCCAGGCGGCCTTCGGTCTGGTCGATCCGGGCCTCGACGGAGGCGAGCCGTGCGTCGAGGGCGTCCAGGCCGGGGGTGTCGGAGGGAGAAGTCATGTCTTCCATATTAAAGCGCCGTCTCAATCGGTGAACACGTTATAGTTTTCCTCATGACGGACACTTATTCGGACACCAGTCCATCGATCGTCACGGCCGATGTCGTGGTGGTGGGGATGGGTATCGCGGGAGCGTGCGCGGCCATCGAGGCGGCCGAGGCCGGCTCGACGGTGATCGTGCTGGAGGGTGCCTCCGGGCCGGGCGGCTCGTCCGCGCAGTCCGGCGGCGAGGTCTATCTGGGTGGCGGCACCGCCACTCAACAGGCGCTGGGCATCTCCGACACGGTGGAGGACATGCGCGCGTTCCTCACCGCGGCGCTCGGCCCGAACGCCGACGAGGCCAAGATCGAGGCCTACTGCACCGGCGCGGTCGAGCACCACGACTGGCTCGTGGCGCACGGCGCGGTCTTCAACCACAAGCTGTGGGACACCCCCACCTGGATGCCCGGCGACGACTCGGGACTGATGTGGATGGGCGAGCGCGCCGAGCCGTACGCCTCGGTCGCGAAGCCCGCCGCGCGCGGCCACCGCCCGCCCGGCCCCAACTTCGCCGGCAACCTCCTCATGGACGCGCTCGTGGCCACCGCCGAGAAGGTCGGCGTCACCCTCCAGTGCGACATCAAGGCCCGGTCGCTGATCGTTGAGGACGACGAGGTGGTGGGCGTGCGCGCCACCGAGTTCGGTGCGGAGCGCGAGTACCGCGCCACCGGCGGCGTCGTCCTGGCCACCGGCGGGTTCGTGGACAACGAGCGCATGATCGAGCAGTGGGCGCCCCAGCAGCTGGGCAAGGACGCGGTGTCCGACGGCCGTGACGACGGCTCGGGAATCGAGATGGGCATGGAGATCGGCGCCGCGGTGCGCCGCATGCACCAGACCGAGACCGCGATGCTCATCATCCCGCGCCTGGTCGTGGGCGCGATGCTCGTCGACGGCGACGGCCAGCGCTTCATCAACGAGGAGGTCTACCCGGGCCTGTACTGCCACGCCGCCGTGCATCATCGCCGGCCGCCGGTCTGGGTGATCATCGACGAGAAGGGCATCGAGGACGTCCCCGAGTCCGAGCTGTGGGGGATGCAGCCGATGCACGCCGCGGAGACCATCGAGGAACTGGCCGCGGACTGCGGCCTGCCCGCCGACGCGCTGGCCGACCAGCTCCGCCGCTACAACGCCGGCGCCGAGCGCGGCGAGGATCCGCAGTTCGGTAAGAGCGCGGGCTGGGTGCGGCCGCTCGAGCCGCCGTTCGGCGCGTACCCCACCGGCGCCGGCGGGCCGGACAGCTTCAACGGCCTGCCGCTCAAGGCGCAGGGCTTCACGCTCGGCGGCCTGCACACCGATCTGGACGCGCGGGTGCTCGACCGCGCCGGCGAGCCGATCCCGGGCCTGTTCGCGGCCGGGCGCTGCACGCACGGCCTGCACGGCGACGGCTACATCTCGGGTACGTCGCTGGGCGACGGCTCGTTCTTCGGCCGCCGCGCCGGTCGCGGGGCGGCCGCGTGCTCGTGAACGAGGTCGACGGGGTCGTGGCCGCGTCGGGCGGGGCCCCGGCGCCCGGGGCCGTGCGCAGGGCACGCCCCGAGATCGACCTGGGCCCCCTGGATCCAACACGTGGCCCCGGGGCACCCGTGGATCGTGCCGACGACGACGAGGCCGGGCTCTTCGCCTTGGTCGATCAGGTGCGTCGGATTCGTGCCCTGACCACCGGCGGGATCTTCGACACCGACCTGGGTCCGCTCACCGAGCGGCTCCGCGGGGTGGCCGACGAGTTGGAGGCCGCGTCGGCGACACCGCAGCACAGGTTGGAGACCATGTGGTCGAATCGTCGCTACATGACCAACTGCCCGGTGGTCGGACGGGCGAACCTGGTCGCCCTGCCGGCGGAGTACGAACTCCTCGAGGACGGCACGCTGCGGGCGGAGTTGACCCTCGGGATCGAGTACCAGGGCCCGCCCGGCCGCGTGCACGGGGGAATCGTCTCGCTGCTGTTCGACGCGGTCCTGGGTCGGGCGAACCATCACGCGGGCACCACCGGGATGACCATGTACCTGGACATCGACTACCGGGGCGCCACCCCGCTCCTGGAGCCCATCGTGGTGACGGGCCGTCCGGTGCGAGTGGAGGGCCGCAAGGTGTGGGCGCAGGGGGCGATCCACGCGGGCAACCGTCTCTGCGCCACCGCGGAGGGGCTGTTCGTGAGGCCCGAGGGCTGGGTTCGGGACGGCGGACACTGACCGTCCGAGTAGATTCGGACGCGTGACCGCCAGTAACGAAGCCGAACAGAACCAGGTCGGCACGGCCGATCCCGCCGCCGCGAGCAGCGAGGGGATACCGCTCCTGCCGCAGGACGAGACACCCTCCGGCTCCACGGAGCTCGCTCGCGAACTGCGGCGCCTCCGCGGCCTGGTCGCGGGCTCGGTGTACGAGGACGTCCATGACGCGGTCCGGACGGTCCGTGAGCTGGCCGATCATCTGGAGGCCGTGGGGAAGCCGGTCCGTCCGAAGGATTACGGAACCTGGGGCACGCCCGAGCACATCGGTGCCAACCCGGCGATCGGTCAGCGCAACCCGGTCTCACCGCCGCTGGAACCCGTGGTGTTCCCCGACGCGACTGTGCGCGCCGATCTCGAGCTCGGGATCGAGTATCAGGGCCCTCCCGGCTGCGTGCACGGCGGGATCGTGGCGCTGCTGTTCGACGAGATGCTGGGGCTGGCCAACGCCGCGTCCAAGAGCGTCGGCATGACCGCGGACCTGCGGATCACCTACTCCTCGCCCACGCCGCTCTATGCGCCGCTGCGGTTCGAGGCCCGGCAGGACCGCGTGGAGGGCCGCAAGATCTGGGCCAGTGCGACCCTGCATGCCGGGGACACGCTGTGTGCCAGCGCCGAGGGCCTGTTCGTCGAGCCCCGCGGCATCCGGGACGACGAGCGCAGCCGGCCCATCGAGGGCTGACCCGCGCGAGGGCCGGCCCATCGAGGGCTGACCCGCGCGAGGGCCGGCTTGCGCGAGAGTTGACCCGCGCCGTTGATAAGCGGGTTCCGCACAGGCCCTCTCGGCCGATATGGGCGGAACCCGCTTATCGACGGGGGGGCGCGGGGTGGGTTACTCCCCGCGCAGCGCCTTCATGCGCTTGTGGGCGCCGGCCACGATGCGGCCGCGGTTGACGCCGGAGGAGAACTCGACGCCCTTCTCGTTGCCCTCGCCACCGCAGACGTGGACGGGGCCGTTGCCGATGGAGGCGATGACCTCGTCGGCGACCTCGTGCGGCTCGCTCACGGTCATGCCGGGCAGGTCCATGTCCAGGCCGGCGCGGATCATGGCGGGGGTGCGGGTGACGCCGAGGATGACCTCGACGACATCGACACCGTGCTCACGCATCTCGAGCCAGAGGCCCTCGACGAAGACACGGCTGAAGGCCTTGGCGGCGGAGTAGATGCTCATGTCGGCGTGACCGAGGTAGCCGGCCATGGAGCCCATCACCACGATGCCGCCCTTGCCGCGGGCCTTCAGGCCGGGGCCGAAGCGGCGGATGATCTGCATCGGCGAGGTGATGTTGAGGTCGATGACCTTCTGCACCTGCGCCATGTCGGACTCGACGAACTCGGCGCCGTAGGTGTTGGCGCCGGCGTTGAGCACGAGCAGGCCCAGATCGAGGCCGTCGCAGGCGGCGGCGATCTTGTCGGTCGAGTCGGACTCGGTCAGGTCCGCGGACACGACACGGCACTCGACACCCTTGGCGCGGACGGCCTCGGCGGTCTCCTCGAGGGCCTCGAGTTTGCGGGCGACGAGGACGGACGAGACGCCCTGATCGGCGAGGCGGAACGCGATCTCGGCGCCCACGCCCTCGCTGCCGCCAACGACGAGGGCCCACGGGCCGTAGCTGGATGGATCGAAAGGTTTCGGATTGACAGGTGTCGACATACTCTCAGAGTATGACGACTGACAGCGATCGGCCAGGTTTCGGTGGAGTACCCCTGCCGGGGTTGAAGGCGGACGAGGTGTTCTCGTTCGAGGAGGCGCGCAAGCTCCTGGGGGATTCGTTCGATCCGATCCCCGTTCCGGCCCTTCCACCTGCGGATCCGGAACTCGACCGGGTCGTGTCCGAGCTGCGCCGGCTGCGGGAGGCCACCGCGGGGCTCGCCCACTCGGAGGTCGAGCTCGGCGACATCGCTGATCGTCTCGCCGAGGTGGCCGACCTGCTCGAACCGCGGGTGCCCAGCCCCTCCGATCGGCTCGCGAACATGTGGACGGGCGCCGGCACCCGTCGTTCGAACCCGGTATCCGGTCCGGAGAACCCGATCGCGCCACCCGTGGACTTCGTGGGTTGCGACGACGGCTCGGTCACGGCGACGGTCACGCTCGGTCCCGTCTACCAGGGCCCCCCCGGTTGTGTGCACGGTGGCATGAGCGCGCTGATCATCGACCACATGATGGGGCTGGCCAACCACTGGGGCGGCCGCTTCGGCATGACCGCTCACTACGAGCTCGACTACCGGTCGCCGACGCCGCTGCTGGTGCCGCTGACCTTCCGGTGCTGGGTGCACGAGACCGAGGGTCGCAAGACGTGGACGCACGGCACGATCCACGCCGGTGACCGGCTGTGTGTGGAGGCTCGTGGCCTGTTCCTCGAGGCCAGCGTGCCGGTGCCCGGCCAGCCCGGATCCCGCTCGACCGTCGCAGACGGCAGCGAGTAGGCCTCAGGCCTGCAGGTCCAGGTGAACGACCTCCCGAAGGTAGGGCGCGATCACCTCGGTCAGGCCGCTGGCGAGCTGGTCGGGATCCTCGGGCGGCAGCGAGATGAAGCTGATGCCGATGCGCGCGATGATCGAGGCGGCGAGCCGCGCCTGCTCGGGCGCGATCTGCATCCAGCTCTGGGACAGGGCCGGGGTCAGGACCTCGGTGGCCCGCTCGATGAGCGGGCCCGCCTCGGTGGTGATGATCCGCAGCAACTCCGGCTTGATATCGCCGGTGAGCAGCGCGCGGATGAGGGGATCACGGCTGCTGGAGAGCAGGAAGCCGTTGATCCCCTCACTCAGCGCCGTCTCGATCTCACCCGGGTTGCGGTTGATCGAGTCGCGGATCTCCCCGGCGAACCGCTCCGACAGCTGGAGCGCGTAGGCCTGCGCCAGCCCCTGCCTGTTGCCGAACGTGCTGTAGAGGGTCTGGCGGCTCAGCCCGGCGGCCTTGGCCACGTCCGACATGGTCACGGCCGACCAGTCGCGGTTCTCCAGCAGGCCGTGCATCGCGTCGAACACCGTGGAACGTAACGACCGACGCTCCGGGCGGTCCCCGGCGGGGGAGCGGCTGGCGGTGGTCGAGCGGTGACGCGGCATGGTGACCATTGTTCCCGAAGCGCGCGCGTCGCGTGGGCGGGGACCGTGTGACGGGCCGAACAACTAGGCGACGGGCAGGAAGTCGATCTTGTCGCGGACTCCGCAGTCCGAGCAGCTCCACGAGTCGGGGATGGCGGACCAGGGGGTGCCGGGCGGGAATCCCTCGCGGGGCAGGCCGGCGGCCTCCGAGTAGTGGTTTCCGCAGTTGGGGCAGACGTACTCGCCGGTCGCGGAGTTCTGCTCCGCGACTGCGGTGTCAGCGTCCGCGATGACCTGCTCCGCGGCCGAGGTCTCGGCGCCGCCGGGATCTCCGGCTGGGGTGGCAGCCTCGACCGTCGGACCCTCGACGGGGGTGGTGGCGTAGCGCGCGAGGATCTTGTCCCGCTTGGACGGCTGGATGTTGGCGCGGGTGATGTCGCCGTCATAGTGCGCGAGGACGCGCTTGTCCATGACCCTGCGCCACAGCGGCGGGATGTACGCCACGACCATCATCGCCGCGTAGCCGGACGGCAGCTGCGGGGCCTCGTCGAAGCTGCGCAACACCTGGTAGCGACGCATCGGGTTGGCGTGATGATCGGAGTGACGCTGCAGGTGATAGAGGAAGATGTTCGTGACCAGGTGGTCGGAGTTCCACGAGTGCTCGGGACGGCAGCGCTGGTAGCGGCCGGCCGAGGTCTTCTGCCGCAGCAGCCCGTAGTGCTCGAGGTAGTTGACGACCTCCAGGAGGGAGAAGCCGAAGACCGCCTGGACGATCAGCCACGGGGCCACCTGCCAGCCGAACACCGCGATCAGCGCGCCGTACAGCACGACGGTCATGAGCCAGGCGTTGAGATTGTCATTACGGAGGGTCCAGGGGCCCTTGCCCATTCGGCCCAGCCGCTCCTTCTCCAGCGCCCACGCGGACCGCGCCGAACCCACGACGCTGCGCGGCAGGAAGACCCAGAACGACTCGCCGAACCGCGAGCTGGCGGGGTCCTCCGGGGTGGCGACGCGCGCGTGGTGTCCGCGGTTGTGCTCGATGAAGAAGTGACCGTAGCCGGTGGTGGCGAGCGCGATCTTGGACAGCCACTTCTCGCTGCCGGAGATCTTGTGGCCGAGTTCGTGCGCGGTGTTGATGCCGATGCCGCCGGTGATCGCGACCGTCCACGCCACGCCGATCGACGCGGCGATGCCGAGCCCGCCGTCGTACCCGAGCCATGACAGGTCGTCGGCGCTCCACAGGTAGCAGGCCAGGATCAGCGCGCCGTACTGGAAGGGGAGGTACAGGTAGGTGCACCAGCGGTAGTACGGATCGGCCTCGAGCCGGTCCATCACCTCGTCCGGCGGGTTCTCGCCGTCGACACCGACGCGATAGTCACCCCACGGCACGGCCACGTAGACGAGGAACGGCAGCAGGTACCACGCGATGGTGGCGGCCACGCCCCAGCCGAGCGCGTTGAAGCCGGCCACCAGCGGAAGCGAGAGGAACAGCCCGGCCGCGGGGATGAGGCCGAGCAGCCAGAGGTACCGCTTGGCATCGGTCCACGCGTAGGGCTCCACCGCGTCATCGTGATCGTGCGCGCGGCCGTGCGCGTCGTTGTGTGTGTGGCCGTGAGCACCGGCGCTCTCGTCGTCATGACGGTCGGCGCCGTCCCCTCCGGCGGGTCGGATGTACTCGATGCTCGACATGGCTGACGACCTTCCCCAGACTCACGACGGTGTGGCATATGCCACTCTGTTGCCTCGACTTTAGACAAATTGCCGGGCGATGTCTAGACACGCGGGGGTTCTTTGTCCAAAGAGTTCGCGCGGTACGACGACGACGAGGACCTCGATCACCCGCGCGAGCCGGAATATCTGAACCGCTGACCTGGTTGTACGGGCAGGTCGTCGGATCAGTCATCCGACCCGGAAGGAGTGGTCCGACGTGACGATGCAACAAGCAGCGATGCGCACTCTGATGCGGGCGGAGAACAACAACATCACGCTCGACCGGAGCGTGTTCACGAGGGAGAACTTCCGCAGGATCGGTCAGTTCGCCCGGCCGCACACCAGGCTGATCGTCGTCTTCCTGGTGCTCTCGGTCTTCGGGGCCTCGCTCGCGGTCCTCACCCCGCTGCTCGCGGGACGTGTGGTGACCGCGATCGTGGACCACCAGTCGGTCCGGATCGTGATCGGCCTCGCGGTGGCGATCGCCGCGATCGGCGTGATCGAGGCCGTGACCTCGGTGTTCACGCGGCTGTGGTCGGCGCGGATCGGCGAGGGCTTGATCCTGGATCTGCGGCGCTCGGTCTTCGACCACGTGCAGACTATGCCGATCGCCTTCTTCATGCGGACCCGGACCGGTGCGCTGGTCAGCCGCCTGAACAACGACGTCATGGGCGCACAACGCGCGTTCTCCGACACGCTGTCCGGCGTCGTGTCCAACCTCGTCCAGCTGATACTGACGCTCATCGTGATGGCCGGCATCAACTGGCAGCTCACGGTCCTGTCCGTGCTGCTGCTGCCGATCTTCCTGTTCCCGGCCCGGTACGTCGGACGTCGCCTGGCGACACTGCGACGCGAGGCCGCGGATCTCAACGCGTCGATGAACGACCAGATGACCGAGCGTTTCAACGCCGGCGGCGCCACCCTGGTCAAGCTGTTCGGCCGGCCCCACGCCGAGTCGGCGGAGTTCGCCGCTCGCGCCGGTCGCGTCCGCGGTATCGGGGTGCGCACCGCGCTGCTCATGAGCGTGTTCATGAACTCGCTGACCCTTGTCTCCACACTCGCGCTGGCGCTGGTCTACGGCCTGGGCGGCTGGTTTGCTCTCAACGGCGGCCTGGACGCCGGCTCGGTCGTGGCACTGGCGCTGCTGCTCACCCGGCTCTACGGCCCGCTCACGGCACTGGCCAACGCGCCCATGGACGTCGTCACCGCGATCGTCAGCTTCGAGCGTGTCTTCGAGGTGTTGGACCTCAAGCCCGTGCTTGCCGATGCCCCCGACGCCGTGGACCTCCCGGAGGGGCCCGCGACCATCGAGTTCGACGACGTCCGCTTCTCCTACCCCTCCGCGGACAAGGTGTCACTGGCCTCGCTCGAGGAGGTCGCCGTGCTGGACACCCGCGGCGGGCAAGAGGTGCTCCACGGGATCTCCTTCCGCGCCGAGCCCGGCCAGATGGTGGCCCTCGTCGGTTCCTCCGGGGCGGGCAAATCCACCATCGCCTCGCTGCTGCCGCGGCTCTACGACGTGGATTCCGGCGCGGTCCGGGTATCCGGTCTGGACGTGCGAGAGGTCTCGTCGTCGTCGTTGCGTCGAACGGTGGGCATGGTCACGCAGGACGGCCACCTCTTCCATGACACGATCCGCGCCAACCTGGCGTTCGCGCGGCCCGAGGTCGGCGACGACGAGGTGTGGGACGCGCTGCGGCGCGCGCGGCTCGAGGACCTCGTCCGCGAGCTCCCCGACGGCCTGGACACGGTGATCGGCGACCGCGGGTACCGGCTGTCCGGCGGCGAGCGGCAGCGCCTGACCATCGCCCGGCTACTGCTGGCCGCTCCGGCGGTGGTGGTGCTCGACGAGGCCACGAGCGCGCTCGACTCGACCAACGAGTCCGCGGTGCAGGAGGCGCTCGGCGAGGCCATGGCGCACCGCACCTCGCTGGTGATCGCGCACCGGCTGTCCACCGTGCGGGCCGCCGACCGGATCCTCGTGCTGGAGGCCGGGCGCGTGGTGGAGTCCGGCACGCACGCCGAACTGCTCGCCGCGGGCGGCCGCTACACCGAGCTCTACGAGACTCAGTTCGCCGACCAGGAATAGGTTGCCCGGCCGGCCGCGCCATCCGCCAGCCTGAGCCCGCCCTGCGGACCAACGAAAAGAGCGTTCCGCACACCCTTACTCGGGCGATGTGTGCGGAACCCTCTTCTCGATGCGCGGAGCCGGGCGCGGGTGTGCGGGGGCGTGGGGCGGCGCGGGTGGCGGGGGCGTGGGTGGCGGCGCGGGCTGCGGTGGCCTCAGCTCTCCAGGTGCAGGCCCAGTTCACGCGCGGCCAGTGCCGCGTACTTCGAGGTCTGCTCGAAGGCCGACTCGAGCGGGTTGACGTCGTTCATGTCGGCGATCTCGGCCCAACGCTCTGCCACGACCTCGGGGGTGCGGGCACCGTCGGGCAGGTAGACGCCGCGCGACTCGACCATCTGGGAGACGGCGAACACGCCGGCGCCGGCGCCGAGGATCGTCTTTGTGGGGGCGTCGTCGCTGACCATGAACAGGGCGCCGGGGGCGATGGTCTCCGGGCCCATGATGTCCAGCACCCGCTGCGGAAGCAGGTCCTCGGTCATCCGGGTCGCGGCGGTCGGGGCGATCGAGTTGACCTTGATGTTCTTCTTGGCGCCCTCGATGGCGAGCACGTTCATCAGACCGACCAGGCCGGACTTGGCGGCCGCGTAGTTGGACTGGCCGAAGTTGCCGTAGATGCCGGAGGTGGAGGTGGTCATGAGGATGCGGCCGTAGCCGGCCTCGGCCATGTGGGGCCACACGGCCCTGGTGCAGTTGACCGAACCCATGAGGTGGACCTCGACCACCTTGCGGAAGTCGGTGGAATCCATCTTGGCGAAGGATTTGTCACGCAGGATGCCCGCGTTGTTGATGAGGACGTCGATGCGGCCCCAGGTGTCCATGACGGTGGCGACCATCTGCTGGACGGCGGCCTCGTCGGTGATGTCGCTGCCGTCGACGATCGCCTCGCCGCCCGCGGCGGTGATCTCGTTGACGACCAGCTGGGCGGGGGAGGAGTCGCCGGCACCGCCGTGCACGTCGCCGCCGAGATCGTTGACGACGACCTTGGCGCCACGTTCGGCCAGGGCGATGGCGTAGGCGCGGCCGAGGCCGCCGCCGGCACCGGTGATGATCGCGACGCGGTCGGTGAAGTCGATCGATGTCATGAAGTGCTCCTGTTCGGGTGGGTCGTCTCTTGTGGGACGACGGTGACGAGCGGGCGGTTCGCCGTGTCGGCGGAGGGGTCAGCCCAGTTCGCCGCGGACGTAGGACTGGTAGGCGGGTAGATCGAGGAAGCCGTGGCCGGACAGGCCGATCACGATGGACGGGCCGGTGCCGGTTTCTCCGGTGTGCTCGCGGGCCTTGGCGAGCGCGCCGGCGATGGCGTGGGTCGACTCGGGCGCGGGCACGACGCCCTCCGCCTTGGCGAACTCGACGCCCGCCTCGAACGCGACGTTCTGCTCCACCGCCATCGAGTCGATCAGCCCGAGGTGCTTGACGTGGCTGACCAGCGGCGCCATGCCGTGGTAGCGCAGCCCACCGGAGTGGATCGGGTCCGGCACGAAGTCCTGACCAAGGGTGTACATCTTCATCAGGGGCGTCAGGCCGGCTACATCACCGTGGTCGTAGCGGAACTCGCCCTCGGTGAGCGACGGGCAGGCGGAGGGCTCGACGGCGATGATCTTGGTCGTGGCCCCGGCCAGGTTCTCCCGGATGAAGGGGAACGCCAGACCGGCCAGGTTGGAGCCGCCGCCGGCACAACCGTAGATGTAGTCCGGCGCACCCTCGCCGAACATCGCGAGCTGCTTGATGGCCTCCTCACCGATCACGGTCTGGTGCAGGCACACGTGATTGAGCACGGAGCCCAGCGAGTAGCGGGCCTCCGGGTCCCCGGCCGCGACCTCGACGGCCTCCGACACGGCCATACCGAGCGAACCCGGGGTCTCGGGGTCCTTGGCGAGCATGGCGCGCCCGGACTCGGTGAGATCCGACGGGCTCGGGTGGACCGAGGCGCCGAAGGTCTCCATGAGCATGCGGCGGTACGGCTTGGACTCGAACGAGGCCTTGACCTGCCACACCTCGACCTCGATCCCGAATGCCTGGCCGGCGAACGCGAGCGAGGCGCCCCACTGGCCGGCCCCGGTCTCCGTGGTGAGCTTGGTGATGCCCTCGGCGGCGTTGTAGTAGGCCTGCGCGACAGCGGTGTTGGGCTTGTGCGAGCCGACCGGACTCGTGCCCTCGTACTTGTAATAGATCCGGGCGGACGTGCCCAGTGCCTTCTCGAGCCGGCGGGCCCGGATCAGCGGCGCGGGGCGCCACAGGCGGTAGATCTCCTGGACGGCCTCGGGGATCTCGACGTACCGCTCGCCGGTGACCTCCTGCTCGATGAGCGCCATGGGGAACAGTGGCGCCAGATCCTCCGGCCCCAATGGCTCCTTGGTGCCGGGGTGCAGGTGGGGAGCCATCGGCTCCGGGAGATCCGCCTGGATGTTGTACCAGTGGGTCGGCATCTCGCTCTCGGGCAGAAGTGCCTTGACCAGCGAACCTGCGGAGGCGTCAGACGTCATGTGTGGTCCTCGGATGGAGTGGGAGGGGTGATCTACACCTCATCCTAAGAGGTCACGCCGCATCGGAACGTGGGGGATCCGCCCATCGAGGTATTCGGGACCGGATCGCACGAAGCCGAACTGCTCGTACCACGGCTGCAGGTGCGCCTGTGCGCCGATCTCGACGGGCTGGCCGCCGCACAGGTCGAGCCCCATCCGGATGAGCCGCGCGGCCACGCCCCGGCCGCGCCACTGTGGGGCCGTGCACACCCGGCCCAGATGCATGACCTCGCCGCTGCCGTAGATGCGCAGCGTGGCCGCGAGCTCCGACCGCTCCGGGCCGGGGACCCGCGCCAGCAGGTGAGTGGTCGCGGGGTCCGCGTCGACCTCGTCGATCTCGGCATAGGGGCAGTCCTGCTCGGCCACGAAGACGTCCACGCGAAGCTTGTACAACGCGTGGACGTCCAGCGGTCCCAGCCGGTCGAGCGCCGAGGCCGCTATCCGCAGCTCGGGAGTCTCGGTCGACGGTGGGGCCTCGTTCACTCGTCCTCGGACGGCTGGGGGGCCGATCCGGCGGCGGGTCCGGGTACCGGGCTTCCGGCAGCCGGTGAGGTGTCGGCCTGCTGATCGGCCGGGCCCTCCGGATCCGCCGCGTCGATCGACACGTCCTCCCCGGTCGCGGGCTCCGCGGGATCACCGGCGGCCTCGGCGGGCTGCGGTGCGGATCCGGCGGCGGGGCCGGGCGCGGCGCTGCCGGCCGCGGGGGACTGGGCGGGGGCCGGGGCGGGCGCGGGCGTGGGCGCAGCGGAGGGAGCACCCGGGTCGCGCAGGAAGTAGGCGGTCGCGCCCGCGATAGCGGCGCCGCCGGCGAGTCCGGCGATCCACAGCGGGGCGAATCGGCGCAGTGGGCTCCGCTTCTGCGGCGGTGCCGCCAGGACGGACGTCTTCTCGCGCAGCGTGTCGGCGTGCTGCTTGGCGTCCGCCGCCAGCTCACCCAGGAGTTCGGCCTGCTCGGCGCGACGGTCCCGCACCACCTGGAGGCCACGGCTGGCACCGAAGAGGGCGAGGCCGACGGGGCCCCGGGTGGCGGCCACCGCGGCCTCGCCGAGGAAACGGGGATCCTTCAGGTCGAATGCCTTACGTGCGGCGGTACCGGCCTGCTTCAGGTCCTTCTCGGCCTGCTTGACGGCCCGACGTTCGGCAGCGCGATCGCTTCGTTTGCTCATATGACGATGGTGGCACAGCAGTCCGACAGCGACCACCAGTATCAGGCGGGAGCGGCCCGCTCACCGCGAACGTGGGGCTCTGATCGCGTCTCCGGCGATGAGCGTCTGCGCTGCGTGGCAGGATGGGGAGCGTGAGCATCGCAACGCAGAAGGCAACCATCCGCACCAATCGTGGCGACATCGTCGTCGAGCTGTTCGGTAACCATGCCCCGGAGACCGTCGGCAACTTCGTCGGCCTGGCCGACGGGTCCAAGGAGTACGCGCAGGCCAACGCCAAGGGCGAGAAGACCGGTCCGTTCTACGACGGCTCGATCTTCCACCGCGTCATCTCCGGTTTCATGATCCAGGGCGGCGACCCGACCGGCACCGGCCGTGGCGGCCCGGGCTACCAGTTCAAGGACGAGTTCCATCCCGAGCTCCAGTTCAACGAGCCCTACCTGCTGGCCATGGCCAACGCCGGGCCGGGCACCAACGGTTCGCAGTTCTTCATCACCGTGGGCCAGACCCCGCACCTGAACAACCGCCACACCATCTTCGGCAAGGTCGCCGACGACGCCTCGCGGAAGGTCGTCGACGAGATCGCGGCCACCCGCACGGGCGCGATGGACCGCCCGACCGAGGACGTCGTGATCGAGTCGATCGAGATCTCCTGACCGACCACCGCGGTCAGTCGGCGGCGCGGGAACCGGTTCGACCGGGCCCGCGCCGCCGTCGTATCCGCAGGGCCCTGCAGCACCCGAGCGACCGGACATCATGAGCACCCAGACCCGCCGCGGCGGCGCCATCGCACGCTTCTTCCGTCTCCAGCCCGTCACCGCGTGGCTGATCACCGCGAACCTCGCCGTCTATCTCGCGACCGTGGTCCAGTCGCGCAGCTTCATGGACAACCACCATTCGGCGCTGTTCGATGCCACCGCGCTCTTCCCGCCCGTGGTGGTGGTCCGGGATGAGTGGTGGCGGCTGCTCACCTCCGCGTTCCAGCACTTCGGGCCCATGCACCTGCTGCTCAACATGTACATGCTGTGGATCCTGGGCTACGGCATCGAGCGCAGCATCGGGCATCTCCGGTTCCTGGCGCTCTACCTGATATCGGCGATCGGTGGCTCCGTCGCCGTCCTACACTTCAGCCCGATCGCCCTCACCGCGGGCGCGTCCGGCGCGATCTTCGGCCTCATGGGCGCCTACGCGATCGTCGCGATGTCCATGAAGCTGGACGTCAAGGGGGTCGCCGTCCTGCTGGCCCTCAACATCGGCATCAGCATCGTCGTCCCCGGGATCTCACTCGCCGCCCACCTCGGGGGTCTGGTCGTGGGCGCGATCGCCGCGCTGGCCCTGGTCGTTCTGCCCCGCCTGCTGCCCTCCCGCACCGGCCGTGCGGGGCGTGAGGCCGCCTCGTGGACCGGCTACCTCGTGGTGGCCGTGCTGCTGGGCGTCGTGGCGTGGTTCTCCGCGCAGGCGCTGCTCTCCGAACTCGCGGGGGCCGCCCTGTCGGGCCTCTGACCCCTGGCGTCGACGCCGCGGCGCCGGCTCACGTCACTCGTCGGTGGGCCGGCCGCGGAAACCGAGGCCGGTCAGGGTCTCCACCACATCCCGGGGATCCGTCCCCAGGTCCAGACGGGTGAACACGTCGAGCTGCTCGCGCCCACGGTCATCCACATATTCCAGGCGCATGAGGTGCTGCCGCGCACCCCACCGGGCCACTCCCAGCGATCTCACCTCCACGACCTCCTCCCTGGGAACGAAGATCGTGCCGCTCAGCTTCCTGACCGCGAGCGAGCCGTCCACGACCTCCAGACGGGGCCGACGCAGCAGCTGTGAGACCGCGGTGGGGATGAGAATCAGTGCGGCCAAGCCCGTGAGCAGGAGCGCAAGGGGATCCTGACGCAGGAGACCCACCAGCACCAGGCCGAAGCCGATAACGATCTGAACGCTCGGCCACAGCACGCTCGGGGACCACGATGCGACCTTCGGCCCGGCGTCTGACGCGTCTCCACCACTCATGCCGCCCATCCTCCCTTATCCACAGGCTCTATCCACACTGTGGATGAATAACACGGGTGGAGTTCGAGTGCTGTTCGACCAGACGAGCGTCCGACCTGCGGCGGGGTCGTCGTCGTCGTCCATTTCTTGCAATCCACAGTGTGGAGGGAGTTATCCACAGCGTGTGAGGGCTGGGAAATTCGCAGGTCAACAGGCGGAACATTCACGTGAAGGCCTGTTGACCTGCATAAATGGTGGTAAGAGGCGAAAATGCAGGTCACCCCCCGCGTGTCGCGGGGGGTGACCTGTGGATGAAGCTGTGGATAAAAAGCGGGGCGTCAGCGCCAGTTCATCGTCATGAGCAGGCCCACGACCGCCAGACCGAAGCCGATCGCGAAATTCTGCCACGTCTCCAGAGCCATCATGAACGGGATCTGCTCACCGGCGAGGTAGTAGACCACCAGCCACGCCAGGCCGATGATCATCAGCCCGAGCATCACGACGAGGTACCAGCGCGGCGTCGGCGAGCCCTTGACCTTGACGGGCGTGCGGCTGACGGCCGCGTCGGTGTACTCGGTCTTCGACCGTACCTTTGACTTGGGCATTTCAGTCCTCGAACTGCTGGGGGATGTCTGGCGATACCCTACCAAGCCGCGCCCGGGACGTTCACCTCATCCGGGCGCAGTACGCTGCATCTATGCGCATCCTCGTCGTCGACAACTACGACAGCTTCGTCTACAACCTCGTCCAGTACCTGGGGCAGTTGGGCGCGGTGTGTGAGGTGTGGAGGAACGACGACGAGAGATTCTGCGGCCCGGAGGGTGTCAACGATCCGTCGGTCCTCCGGGACGTCGTGGCGGGGTTCGACGGCGTTTTGCTCAGCCCCGGGCCCGGTACTCCTGACCGCGCGGGCGTCACGATTCCGCTCATCGAGGTCTGTGGGCGGGCCGGCGTTCCGGTGCTCGGCGTCTGCCTGGGCCATCAGGCGATCGGCGCGGCCTTCGGCGCGACCGTCGACCGGGCCGCCGAGCTGATGCACGGCAAGACCAGCCAGGTCACCCATGACGATTCAGCTGTGCTCGCGGGGCTCCCCAGCCCGTTCACCGCCACCCGCTACCACTCGCTGACCGTCCTGCCGGAGACGCTTCCGGACGAGCTCATCGCCACGGCCTGGACGGAGTCTGGACTGCTCATGGGGATGCGGCACCGGGATCTGCCGATCCACGGCGTGCAGTTCCATCCGGAGTCGGTGATGAGCGACGGCGGCCACAGGATGCTCGCCAACTGGCTGGGGATATGTGGGGAGCGGCCGTCGGAGACGCTCGTGACGCGCCTCGAGACCGAACTCGACCGCACCCGCGGCGCCGCCCTCGCCTGAGCAGTGCACCTCCCGGCTGGCCCGGGCCGGGGGTGAGCCCAGAGCGGCAGGCCGGCGCCCAAGCGCGCGGTGGGCGGGCCGGCTCAGCCGGGCCCGGGGACCAGGCCGAATCGGATGACGCGGACCACGACCTGGTCGTTCACGCCCGCCTCACCCACCGGTGGCTGCTGGGAGTAGATCTGGCCGACCCGCGCGAGATCGGGATCGTTCTGGGGGAGCTCCACCAGCTGTCCACGGCCGCCGCGCCATCCGGCCTGCTCGAGCTTGGCCAGCGCCTCGTCGACTCTGTCGCCGACGATGTTCGGCATCTCGAACCGGTTGCCTGCGGACACCTGCACGGTGATGGTCGCGCCCTTGAGCTGGGTCTGGCCGGCCGAGGTCGACTGCTCGACGACCTGGCCCTCGGGGGCGGTGCCGTCGACGCGTCGGGTGTCCACCCGGAAGCCGGCGGCCTCGAGAGTCGCCCTGGCGGTGTTGGCGTTCTGACCCACCACGTCGGGGACCTGCACCTCTTCCGGTCCCGACCCGACGGTCAGGCGGACGGGCCGGTCGGAGGGGACCTGCGAGCCCGGCGACGGGTCGGTGTCGACGACCTTGTCCTGGTCCTCGATCGTCGACGGTCGGGCCTCGTTGTCCGGAACCACCTGGAAGCCGGCCTCTTCGAGGGCGCGGCGGGCGTCGACCGGGGACATCCCCATGACGTTCGGCACGGACAGGATCGGCTTACCGGTGGAGACCACCAGCGTGATCTCCGAGCCGACCGCCAGCCGCTTGCCGGCGATGGGATCCGACGAGATCACATGACCCACGGGGATCTGCGGATCGGTCTGCGGGACCTGTACCGGCTCCAGTCCGAGAGCGGTGAGCTCCTCGACGACCTCCTCCACGGGCCGCTGCGCGACCTCGGGGATGGAGACCTCCTGTTGCGGACGCGAGAAACCGGTGCCTCCGTCTCCGGTCGCCCAGATCGACACCCCCGCGATCACACCCAGGACGAGCAAAGCGGACAGCGCGATGATGACGGCGCGCGGACGCTTACTCTCCCCGCGCCCGGAGCCCCGGCTACCGGAGGAGGGCGCTGCGGTCGACGCCGCCGCGACCCCGGCGCCACCCGCCGCCGCGCCGTCACCGGGAGTCCCGCCGAGATCGTGCGCCTCGGTCAGGGTCTCGGACGGCGACGACCAGTCCGACCGCCCCGAACCGAAACCGGCGCCGGTGAAGCCGTGCGGGGCGTCGGGCCGCTGGTCGTCGTCGAGTTCGTCGTCGGACAGGACCAGCGGCGCGGACGGTCGACCGCCCGACAGCACGGCGAGCAGGTCTGAGCGCATCTCTCCGGCCGAGGCGTACCGGTTCTCCGGGTTCTTGGCCATCGCCTGCATGATCACCGCGTCGACGTACCGACTGACCTGCGGGTTCACCGAGGACGGCGGCTGGGGGGTCTCGCGCACGTGCTGGTACGCCACGGCGACCGGAGATTCACCCGTGAAGGGCGGCTCGCCGGTCACCATCTCGTAGAGCACACAGCCCGCCGAGTACAGATCCGAGCGGGCGTCGACGGTCTCCCCGCGGGCCTGCTCCGGGCTCAGGTACTGGGCGGTGCCCAGGACCGAGGACGTCTTGGTGAGTGTCGAGGTGGCGTCGCTGACCGCGCGCGCGATCCCGAAGTCCATGACCTTCACCGCGCCGTCGCGGGAGATCATGATGTTCGCGGGTTTGACGTCGCGGTGGATGATGCCCTTCTTGTGCGAGAAGTCCAGCGCCCCGCAGACATCGGCCATGACACCCAGGGAGCGGTCGATGTCCATCGCGCCGTCCATCTTGACGATGTCGCGCAGGGTGTCGCCCTCGACGATCTCCATCACGATGTACGGCAGGGCGCCGTCGGCCGTCGGCTCCTCGCCCTGGTCGTAGATCGCGACGATCGAGGGATGGTTGAGCGACGCCGAATTCTGGGCCTCGCGTCGGAACCGCTGATAAAAGCTCTCGTCGCGGGCGAGCTCGGGCCGCATGATCTTCACGGCGACGTCCCGGCCGAGGACGGTGTCGCGGCCGCGGCGGACCTCGGACATGCCGCCGAAGCCGAGGGCGTCACCGATCTCGTAGCGCCCGGCGAGGATCGAGGGAGTGGTCATCCGCGCTCTCCTCCGCCTTGTCCGCCCGCGCCCGGAACGCTCTGTCCCTGCTGGCCCTGTCCCTGCTGGTCCTGGCCCTGCCCGGGCTGCGGCACCAGCGAGTTGAACTCCGAGGTGATCGAATCGAGCATGTCGTTCAGGTCCGGTGGCGGTGGGACATCGGAGGTCGTCGGGCTCGGCTCGGGCGTCGGCGAGGGTGACGGCGTGGCGGTCGGCTGCTGGGTGGGTTCCTGCGTGGTGGTGACGGTGACCGGCGGGGACGTCGGCGTGGTGGGGGTGGTGGTGGAGCCACCGAACAGTCCGCCCGGGCCGAAGACGCCCGCGTTGGACAGGGCGACCACAGCGGCGACGGCGATAGCCGCCACCAGGAGGAACACGACGAGGAACCAGCCCACGCACCCGCTGTTCGACCGGCGCTTCGGCGCCCGGGTGGTGGCCGGCGGCGCGGCGACCCGCTGCGTGGACGTCTGTGCGGCCCCGGGGCGGACGCCCGCCTGCGGTGGGCGCTGCCCCCGGGCGGTGCCGGGATAACCGGCGGCCCCGGGCTGCATCTGCGTGAACTGCCGGGTGGGCGTGGGCCCCTGCTGCTGAGTCGGTGGTTGGCCGCCCGGGCCGTCGGATAGGACGGTGGTCGCCGCGGTGTCACCGGCCAAGTACCCGGCGGCCGCGCCCGCGGCCCCGGAAACACCTGCCGCGGTGATGAACGCACTCGCCGGCCTGGGGTCCCGGCCGGCCCGCACGTCGGAGATGGCGTCGGCGAAGGCACCGCCGTCGGGATAACGGCGGGCGGGGTCCTTGGCCATGGCCTCGGCGAGGACCCGGCGCACGGGTTCGGGCACGGAGTCCGGCAACGGCTCGGGGGTGTCGCGGACGTGCATCATCGCGATGGTCACAGGGGAATCGGCCACGAACGGCCGCCGCCCGGCCAGGCATTCGTAGCCCACCACCCCGAGTGAGTACACGTCGCCGGCCGGGGAGGTGTGGTGGCCCATTGCCTGCTCGGGCGAGATGTACTGGGCCGTGCCCACGACCATGCCGGTCTGGGTGACGGCCGAGGCGCCCATTGACTTGGCGATCCCGAAGTCGGTGAGTTTCACCTGCCCGGCCGGCGTGATGAGGATGTTGCCGGGTTTGACGTCGCGATGGACCAGGCCGATCGCGTGCGCGGCGTTGAGGGCCCGGCCGGTCTGCTCGAGCATGTCCAGGGTGTGTCGCAGCGGCAGCCTGCCCTCGCGGGCCAACACGTCCGACAATGGCTCGCCCACGACGAGCTCCATGACCAGGTAGGACAGCGGGCTGCCGGAGGCGGGGTCCTCCACTTGACCGTAGTCGTAGACCGTCGCGATCCCCGGATGCGAGATCCGCGCCGTGACCTTGGCCTCGGAGCGGAATCGTTCCACGAACTCGGGGTCGGAGGAGAACTCGGGCTTGAGGATCTTCACCGCGACCCGCCGGTCGAGTACGGCGTCGTCGGCTTCCCACACCTGGCCCATGCCGCCGGTGGCGATCAGCCGCAGCAGTCGATAGCGGCCGGACAACACCGCGCCGGAGTTCAAGCTCACGGCGTACCCCCCATCAGCGCGCCCAGGACCTCGCGGCCGATGGGTGCGGCGTAGGTTGCGCCGACGGTGTCGCGCGTGATGCCGGGGCCCGACTCGAGCGCCACGGCCACGGCGATGTCCTGGCCGGGTACGAACGCGATGTACCAGGTGTAGGGGATCGACTCGGAGGAGTCGGCGCCGTGCTCGGCGGTGCCGGTCTTGGAGGCAATGGTGACCCCGGGCAGACCACCGCCGGCGTGAGCCTCGGCGCCCACCATCAGCTCGGTCATGGTGGCGGCCTGCTCGTCGGTGAGGGCGCGGCCGGCGTCGCGGGGGGTGAAGCCCTCGATCACCGAGAGGTCTGGCGCGGTGAGGGCCTTGATGAGCTGCGGCTGCATCCGCACGCCGCCGTTGGAGACGGTTGCGGCGACCATCGCGTTCTGCAGGGTCGTCATGCGGACGTCACTCTGCCCGATGGAGCTCATCGCCAACTGGGCGGCGTCGTCCATCTCGCCGAGGCCGGACGGCGCGACGGGGAGACCGAAGTTGTCCGGAGCGGTGCCGTCGACGCCGAATCGGGCGGACATGTCGGTGAAGGCCTCGTCGCCGATGTCCTGGCTGAGTTCGACGAACGGCACATTGCAGGACAGCTCGAACGCGGTGCGCAGGGTGACGGTTCCGCCACCGCAGGTCTGGCCCGCGTAGTTCTGCAGGTAGGTGGAGGTGCCCGGCAGGAGGGTGCGGTCGGCGCCGGAGACCGGGGTCTCGGGGCCGATGCCCTGCTCGAGGGCGGCGGCGGTGGTGATGACCTTCATGGTCGAGCCGGGCGGCAGCGACTGCTGGGTGGCGTGGTTGAGCAGGGGACGATCGGGGCTCGCCTCGATACGTTGCATGGCGTCCGTGCGCACGGCTTGGTCCTGGCTGGACAGCTCGCCTGGATCGTAGGACGGGCTCGAGACCAGGGACAGAACCTCGCCGGTCGAGGGCCGCACGGCGGCGACCGAGCCGACGAAGGGGCCCTGCCCGGCGCCGCGCTGGAGGGCCTGGAAGGCGACCTCCTGGGCCGCCGGGTCGAGGGTCAGTTCGACGTTGCCGCCCTGCGGGGTGCGGCCGGAGATGAGCCCGGTGATGCGCTGGGACAGCAGCCGCGGGTCGGAGCCGTTGAGGAACGCGTCCTGGGAATGCTCGATGCCGGCGGTGGCGTACTGCAGCGAGTAGTAGCCGACCGTGGGCCCGAACGAGTACGGGGCGGTGGGGTAGGTGCGCTCGAACTCGAAGCGCCCGTCCGAGGGCAGCGACATGGCCAGCACGCGCCCGCCCGCGGTGATCTGCCCGCGCTGCCGCGAGTACTCGTCGAGGAGCATGCGCGTGTTGCGGGAGTCGGCGCGCAGTTCGTCGGCACGGAAGACCTGCACCCAGGTGAGCTGGAGGAGCAGCGCCACGACCATGACCATGGCGGCGACGGCGACTCTGCGGATAGCGGTGTTCATACGGCGCTCACCCGTTCCTGCGGTCGGACGCGCGGCCCGGTGACAGCCGCGGCGCGCGCATCATGCCGGTGGCGGCATCGGCCAGTGCCGGGGCCTGGCGCGGGGTGGGCAGGGGACGACGGGCGTCGTTGGACAGCCGCAGCAGGACCGCGAGCAGCGCATAGTTGGCGAGCAGACTCGACCCGCCGTACGCCATGAACGGCAGCGTCAGGCCGGTCAGTGGGATGAGGGTGGACACGCCGCCCACCACCACGAACACCTGGATCACGACGGTGAACGCCAGGCCCACGGCCACGAGCTTGCCGAAGCTGTCGCGGATGGTCAGCCCCACGCGGATCCCGCGCAGCACGAGGATCAGGTACACCATCAGGACGGCGGCCAGGCCGATCAGGCCCAGTTCCTCGCCGACGGTGGAGGTGATGAAGTCGGTGTTCGCGAACGGCACCTGGTCGGGCCGACCGTTGCCGAGCCCGGTGCCACCCATCCCGCCGGACGCGAGCCCGAACAGCGCCTGCGAGCTCTGGTAGCCGCCCGTGTCGAAGTAGGCGAACGGGTCCTGCCAGATCTGGAACCGCACCCGCACGTGCCCGAACAGGGCGTACGCGAGCACACCGCCGATCGCCACCAGCACCACGCCGATGAGCAGCCAGCTCACGCGCTCGGTGGCCACGTACAGCATCGTCAGCACGGTGGCGAAGATCAGCAGCGCCATGCCGAGGTCGGTGTTGAACACCAGCACGCCCAGCGACAAGAACCAGGCCACGATGATCGGCCCGAGGTCACGCGCACGCGGCAGGTCCACGCCGAGCACGCGCTTACCGGCAGTGGTGAACAGCTCCCGCTTCTCCACGAGGATCGACGCGAAGAACACGATGAGCAGGATCTTGGCGAACTCGCCGGGCTGGATGGTGAAGCCGGGCAGGATGATCCAGTTCTTGGCGCCGTTGATCTCGGAGAACCGGGCGGGCAGCACCGCGGGGATCGCCAGGAGCAGCAGTCCCGCGAAGCCGGTGGTGTAGCCGTATCGGGCCAGCACGCGGTGGTCGCGCAGGAAGAAGAGCACGCCGGCCATCACGGCGAGACCGATGAACGTCCACAGCAGTTGGCGGGTGACGTCCATGCCGGGCGGGTCGTTGCCGTTCGCGACGGCGCGTGACGCGTAGGCGAGGTCGAGCCGGTAGATGAGGACCAGCCCCAGCCCGTTGAGCAGCGCGACCCCGGGCAGCAGGACGGGATCGGCGTAGGGGGCCAACCAGCGGATGAGCAGGTGCGCGCCGCCGGTCAGGCCGAAGAACGCGAGCGTGATCCACAGCAGCGCGAGCGAGAGCTCCTGCTCCTGGGCGAGCTGGACGATGAGCAGCGAGAAGCCGACGATCACCGTGGCGGCGATCAGGAGGACGAGCTCCTTGCCGCGGCGCGGTCGGTCGGGGATCGCCTGCCCGCGGGGGTTGGTTGCGGGACCGGTCATGGTCAGCTCACCGCCCGGCAGTTCTCCCCGGGGACCTGCGGTGGGGCGGGACGCGCCGTGGGAGACGGCTCGCCGCCGTCCCTGCCGGGTGCGGGGTCGGCCGGCTCGGCGGCGGGATCGTCGGTGCCGCGCGGAGGAGCGTCGGCACCCGGCTCGGGATCGGCGGGATCGGGGGTCGGAGCGGGCGACGACGACGGCGCGTCGCCGGCACCGCCCTCGCCCGCGCGGGCCTGCTCCTCCTCGGGCTCGCAGGGGGGCAGGAGATTGTCCTGAGCGAGCCGGAGGACCTGGGAGTTGGCCTCGGACAGGCTGCCCGAGGGCATGCCGGCGCGGACGGTCTCCCTGGCGGGCTCACGGAGGTCACCGAGGGTGAACACGTCGCAGCCGGAGGGGATCGAATCCGGCTCGTGCATCGTCAGCATGCCCTCGGGGGTCAGGCATGCGACACGGCTGACGGAGGACAGGGCGATCCCGAACACGTCCCCGGAAATGCCCCGCTTGACCACGACCTGGCTCTCCTGATCGGTGACGAAATAGTTGCTGCGCACCAGCAGCGTCGAGACGCCCACGATCCCGGCGATCACGACGAGCACCCCGACCACGCTCAGGGCGAATCGCCAGCGGCTGCCGCGGGGCGGGTCGGCGTCGGCTTCGTCGTCGGACTCGGACCCGGCGCGCCCGGTGCTTCCGGCCTGCCCGCCCGAACGTCCGTCACCAGCGCCGTCGGCGCTGTCACCGTCGGCGCCCTCGCCGTTCCGGGAGGCGACCCGGGAGCGTGAGAACGCGGCGGCCTTGCCCGCCGCGGTGGCGGAGTAGGGATCGGCGGCGGGGTCCACGACGCCCGGCTCGTCCGAGGAGGCGGCACCCACGACCACCGGGATGACAGGGGTGTCGCGGGCGGACTCGACCACGTCGGCCACCACGACGGTGATGTTGTCCGGCCCGCCCGAGCGCAGCGCCAACTGCACCAAACGGTCGGCGGCCTCGTCGACGGAGCCGGCGGCGAGGGTCTCCGAGATCGTCGCGGTGCTCACCGGGTCGGAGAGGCCGTCCGAGCACAGCAGGTAGCGGTCGCCGATCCGCGCCTCGCGCGTGACCACGGTCGGCTCGACCGGTTCGCCGGTGAGCGCCTTGAGGATCAGTGAGCGGCGCGGATGCGAGTGGGCATCGTCCTCCGACAGTTCACCGCGGTCGACCAGCGACTGCACGAAGGTGTCGTCTTTGGTGATCTGCGACAGCTCGCCGTCGCGCAACAGGTAGGCACGCGAATCACCGACGTGGATCAGGCCCATGCGGCGGCCGTCGAACAGGAGCGCCGTAGCCGTGCAACCCATGCCGTCGGTCTCCGGGTGGGCGTTCACGTGCGCGGCGATCGCGCTGTTGCCGACGGTGAGGGCCCTGCTCAGGGTGCCGGTGAGGTCCTGCCCGGGCTCGTCCTCGTCCAACTTGGCCAGGGCCGCCACCACGAACTGGCTGGCTATCTCGCCGGCCGCGTGGCCACCCATCCCGTCGGCGAGCGCGAGAAGCCGGGGACCGGCGTAGGCCGAGTCCTCGTTGTTCTCCCGCACCATCCCCAGATGGGACCGCGCCGTGTAGACGAGTGCCGGCGTCACGCGCGTAGCTCGATCACGGTCTTGCCGATACGGATCGGCGTCCCGGCCTCCACCTTGACCGGGGTGGTGACCCTCGATCTGTCCAGATAGGTCCCGTTTGTCGACCCGAGGTCCTCGAGGAACCAGTCAGGGCCGTGTGGAGACAGTCTGGCGTGTTGGTTCGACGCGTAATCGTCGTCGATCACCAGCGTGCACGAGTCGGCCCGGCCCAACAGGACCGGTTGCTCGGACAGCGTGATGCGGGTGCCCGCCAGGGCGCCCTGCGTGACCACCAGGTGCCGGATCGTCTTGGAACCGCGGCTGAGGAAACCCCCCGTGCGGTCACCGCGACCGCCCGAGCGCATCCCCACATTTCCGAACACGTCGGTCCTGAGCGCGCGCAACGTCAGATAGATGAACAGCCACAGCAAGACCAGCAGAAGGCCACGCGAAAGCTGCAGAACGAGTCCCTGCATCGCTGTTGTCCTCCCCTCGCCGGTCTGTCACCTCTACCAACGTGTCATCGTCCCCCGGGGTTCCGGGGGACATTCCGCTGTAGTGGAGGCTAGTCGAACCGTACGACGATCTCCGAGTGCCCGACGCGGATCACATCCCCGTCGGCCAATTGCCAATCCTGCACGGGTCCACCGTTGACCGTGGTGCCGTTGGTCGAACCGAGGTCGGTCAGGAGTACCTCGCGGCCGTCGAACCGGATGTCCGCGTGCTGCCGCGACACACCGGTGTCCGGCAGGCGGAACGCCGCATCCTGACCGCGGCCGAGCAGGTTGGAACCCCGCTGCAGGCGGAAGGTGCGGCCGGAGCCGTCCTCGAGGTGCAGCGTCACCGTCAGCGATGATCGGCCCTGGGTGATCCGGGTCGGGGCGTCGGACGGGCCACCCCAGCCGGCGCCCTGGTCGGGCTGCCGTGCCGAGACGGGATAGTTGGACGCGGGTGCCTGCATGTCGTTGCTCTCCTTGCTCGCCCACGACGAATCGGACGCGGGCGACGACGGCGCCGGATGATCCGGGGCCGGAGCCGGCGCGGCGGCCGAGATGTGGAACGGAACGGCATCGGGATCCACGACCCCGTCGATGCGCATCTGTCCGGTGTGGAGATCGTCACGCTCGACGAATGTCACGGCCACCGGACCGTACGTCTCCCAGCCCTGCTCGCCGATGTGGTCCGAGAGATGGCGGGAGAAGGTCTTGACGGCCAGTGCCTCGTCCTCGGTGAACGACGCGTAGTCGGACCGGGCCAGGGTGATGGTGTAGCTGTTCGACACCAACAGGTGGCCGTCGACCACCTTGAGGGAGGCCTCCGCCTGCTTGCGTAGCTGGGCCTCCACCTCGGCCGCGACCACCTTGCCGCCGAAGAGACGGGCGAACGCGTCGCCCACAGCGCCCTGCAGGGTCCGTTCGAACTTGCCGACTATGCCCACGTCGCGCCTCCTCTCTCACCACATGTCGTGGCCTCTCGGGCACGACCGGTCGAGCCGCCCTCGGCGGCATCCGGTCGATCATAGAGGCGGAGGCCGCTCTAAGCACGCGCCAGAGTTGCGACTACTCGTTCGGTGATTCCCCGCGCGGAGCCGCGTACCAGCCCCCACCTGCTGATTAGTAGTGATCGGACAGGCCGTGTTAACGTATTCGAGCGTTACTCGGGCGAGTGGCGGAATGGCAGACGCGCTGGCTTCAGGTGCCAGTGTCCTTCGGGACGTGGGGGTTCAAGTCCCCCTTCGCCCACAGTCGAGATGTCCCGGATCAGATGATCCGGGACATTACTCATTTGCCCGGCTCGCTGTCTGGCAGGTTGTGCTCCGTCACTCCTGGGGTGCCGCCGCTACACCGGTTTCTGCACGCCGTGCTCGATCGGCACGAGCGAACGCAGCTGGGTGACGTGCCGCGGCTCGAGTTCCTCCACGGATCCGACCTGCAGCAGTTTCATGGTGCGCCGCACCTCGGAGGACAGGATCTCGATGGCCCGGTCCACGCCCTCGCGGCCCCCGGCCATGAGGCCGTAGAGGTAGGCCCTGCCTACGAGGGTGAACGAGGCGCCCATCGCGATGGCGGCGACGATGTCGGCGCCGTGCATGATGCCGGTGTCGATGATGATGTCCACGTCGCCCCCGACCGCTTTCCTGACGTCCGGGAGCAGGTGGAACGGCACCGGCGCGGTGTCGAGCTGGCGACCACCGTGGTTGGACAGGATGATGGCGTCCACACCCAGGTCCACGAGCTTTCGGGCGTCCTCGACGTTCTGGACCCCCTTGATGGCGAGCTTCCCGGGCCACATCCGGCGGATCTCCGCGAGGTCGTCGAAGTCGATCGACGGGTCCATCGCGCTGTCGAGCAACTGACCGACCGTGCCGCCGGTGGTCGTGAGCGAGGCGAACTCCAACTTCGGCGTGGTGAGGAAGTCCCACCACCACCAGGGCCGCGGGATGGCGTCGAGGATCGTCTTGGCGGTGAGCTGCGGCGGGATGGAGAACCCGTTGCGGGCGTCCCGCATGCGGTTGCCGGCGATCGGGGTGTCGACGGTGAAGAGCAGGGTGTCGAATCCGGCCGCCGCCGCGCGGTCGACCAGGCCGTAGGAGATGTCGCGGTCTTTCATCACGTACAGCTGGTACCAGAGGCGACCGTCCGCCGCGGTGGCGCGGACGTCCTCGATCGACGTGGTCCCCAGGGTGGAGAGGGAGAACGGGATACCGGCAGCGGCCGCAGCCCCGGCTCCGGCGATCTCGCCCTCGGTCTGCATGAGCCGGGTGAACCCGATCGGCGCGATGCCGAACGGCAGAGCGGACGGGCCACCGAGAATCGTAGTGGTGGTGTCGAGGTCCGAGACGTCGGTGAGCACGCCCGGGTGGAGTTCGACATCCTCGAACGCCTTTCGTGCGCGAGCGAGGGAGATCTCCCGGTCCGCCGAGCCGTCGGTGTAGTCGAACGCCGCGGCGGGAGTACGCCGCTTGGCGATCGCACGGAGATCCGGAATCGACTGCGCGCGGGACAGGCGGTTGGCCCGGAAATCCAGACTCGGCTTGCGGAACTGCATGAGTTCGAAGATCTCGCTCGGCTTCGGTACCTGACGCTTGACCATGACGATCGGCCGCCTTTCGTCGTCTGTTCCCGCACAGTGCGTGCCTTACGTCACACGGTAGGGGTCATCGTGCTGGCGGGCGACCGTGGTCGGAAACAAGGCGACGCACTCGCTGGGAGCGCTGCGGTCACGCTCGGGCGATACAGGTTCAGACCCGGCGGCCGGTGGGCGGCCCGGGTAGCGTGACGGCCATGCCCGCACCCTCGAACCCGCTCGGACGCGCCCGCCAGAACGTCATCTACCGAGCGGGGATCTCCGGGATCACGCCGAAGGTGCCGACCGAGGCGGGCCGCCTGGAGGCCGCGGCGAGGCGTTCGCTGCTGCGGCGCCCGGGCGGCCGCCGGGCGTGGGCGTATATCTACGGCGGCGCGGGCTCGGGTGCCACGATGGATGCCAACCGCGAGGCGTTCGACCGCCGCCGGATCGTGCCTCGGATGCTGCGGGACACCTCCGAGCGTGACCTCTCGGTGGAACTGTTCGGCCGACGGCTGCCCGCCCCGGTGCTGGTCGCCCCGATAGGCGCGGCTGGGCTCATCACCCGCGACGCGGACCTCGATGTGGGAGCGGCGGCCGCGGAGCGAGGTCTGCCCTACATCCTGTCCTCGCAGGGCTCCTCGCCGATGGAGGCGACCGCCGCCGCGATGGACGAAGCGTCCTCTACGGGCTCCGCCCCGCGGTGGTTCCAGCTGTACTGGAGCAAGGACGAGGCGCTGGTCGACAGCTTCATCGCCCGCGCGGAGGCCATCGATGCCGGTGCCCTGGTCGTCACGCTCGACACGACGCTGCTCGGGTGGCGGCCCTGGGACCTCGACCTGGGCTCGCTGCCGTTCACCCGCGGGGTCGGCATCGCCCAGTACACCTCGGATCCGCGGTTCGCCGAGCTCGTCGCCGAGCGGGTGGCCACCGATGTGGAGGACGAACCGGTGACGGTGACGCCGCAGGCGGTCCGGACGATGCTGGAGATGGCTCGCAACCACCCGGGCCGACTCCTCGACAACCTCCGCGCGCCCGAGACCCGCGCCGCGGTCCAGACCTTCCTCGACACGTTCTCCAACCCCGCCCTCAGCTGGGATCACCTCGCCACATTGCGCGAGCGGACGCGTCTGCCGATCGTGCTCAAGGGCGTCCTGCACCCGGACGACGCGCGGCGCGCGTTCGATAACGGCGTCGACGCGGTGATGGTCTCCAACCACGGCGGACGGCAGGTCGACGGGTCCGTCGGCACCCTCGACGCACTGGTCCGGATCCGCGAAGCCGTCGGCGCCGAGCCCACCGTCCTGCTCGACTCGGGCATTCGCGGTGGTGCGGACGTCATCAAGGCGATGGCCTGCGGCGCCGACGCCGTCACCCTGGGCCGACCGCACCTCTACGGACTCGCCATCGCGGGACGGCGCGGAGTCGGTGAGGTCCTCGACAACCTGCTCGCCGAGATCGACCTGACGCTGTCGCTGAGCGGCGTGAACTCGTGGGACGAGATCGACGGGTCACTTCTGAGCTGAGGCGCCCCTCACGTTTTTGTGGGATGTCTCACAGAATGAGCCGCCCGGGCTGTACCGGGTCGAATCGGTGCGACGATGTCCCGTAGGCTCAGCCGGAAGTTCTCCCGGCAGTCAAGGCGGCACCCCCGTCTGCTCCCGGGGGAGACGCCGCCACGGCGGACGAGGTACGGGCCACCCTTTTGCCCTGCACCGCCTCGTGAGCTCCGATCGGTCGATCGTTGACTGGAGCGCTCGGGCCCGAGCACGTCTCGGGATCCGAGAGACAAATAGATACGTCTCGCAGAGATGAACGTCGGAGCCGGTGCGCAGCACCGGCTCGTTCACAACGCTGTCAAAGGAAACCCTAATGGCCTCGAGCCTTGAAGAGATCCCAGATATGACCCCGGACACTGACGTCCGGGATGCCGCGGAGGCACCCTCGGTGATCGGTGTGGTCGCGGAGTCAGGCCCTGCGGAGAACCGCGTCGCGGCCACCCCCGCGACCGTGGCCAAGCTGATCGGCCTGGGGTACCGGGTCGTCGTGGAGTCCGGTGCCGGCACGCGTGCCGAGTTCGCCGACGCGTCTTACACCGAGTCCGGTGCCGAGCTGGTCGACGGTGACACTGCCTGGTCGAGCGATGTCGTGATGAAGGTCGCCGTCCCCACCGAGGACGAGGTCGGACGACTTCGATCCGGCGCGACGCTGGTGAGCCTTCTGGCCCCCGCGCAGAACGAGCGTCTGCTCACCCTGCTGACCGAGCGTGGCGTGACCGCGCTGGCCATGGACGCGGTGCCGCGTATCTCGCGTGCCCAGTCGATGGACGTGCTGTCGTCGATGGCCAACATCGCCGGCTACCGCGCCGTGATCGAGGCCGCCCACCACTTCGGCCGTTTCTTCACCGGCCAGGTCACCGCCGCGGGCAAGGTCCCGCCGGCCAAGGTCCTCGTCGCGGGCGCCGGTGTCGCCGGCCTGGCCGCCATCGGTGCGGCCTCGAGCCTCGGCGCGATCGTGCGTGCGACCGACCCGCGGCCCGAGGTCGCGGACCAGGTCAAGTCGATTGGTGGCGAGTATCTACCGGTCGAGGTTCCGGACGAGGAGAAAGAGGTCTCCTCCGACGGCTATGCCAAGGCCACAAGTGAGGCCTACGACCGCGCTGCCGCCGATCTGTACACCACGCAGGCCGCGGACGTGGACATCATCATCACCACGGCCCTGATACCGGGCCGCGCCGCCCCGCGCCTGATCACCGCCGCCGATGTGGCCTCGATGAAGCGCGGATCGGTCATCGTCGACATGGCCGCCGCCCAGGGCGGGAACGTCGAGGGCAGTGTCGCCGACGAGGTCGTGGTGACCGAGAACGGCGTCACGATCATCGGCTACACCGACCTGGCGGGGCGTCTGCCGGCGCAGGCCTCGCAGCTGTACGGCACGAACCTGGTCAACCTGACCAAGCTCGTCACGCCCGAGAAGGACGGCGTGTGGGCCCTGGACATGGAGGACGTCGTCCAGCGCGGGGTCACCGTCACCAAGGGCGGCGAGCTCATGTGGCCGCCGCCGCCCGTGCAGGTCAGCGCAGCCCCGGCCGTCGCGGCTGCCGCTGCGCCGGCCGAGGTGCCCGAAGAGAAGAAGAAGATGTCGTCCGGCGCCAAGATGGGCCTGATCGGCCTCGGCATGGCGCTGCTGCTGGTGCTGATCGCGATCGCCCCGGGCGATATGCCGCAGCACATCACGGTGTTCGTGCTGGCGATCGTGATCGGCTACTACGTCATCGGCAACGTGCACCACGCGTTGCACACCCCGCTGATGTCGGTCACCAACGCGATCTCCGGCGTGATCGTCGTCGGCGCCCTGCTGCAGGTGGGCATCGACAACTCCGTCGGCCTGGCCCTGGCCGCCATCGCGATCCTCGTCGCGTCCATCAACGTCTTCGGCGGTTTCGCCGTGACCCGTCGCATGCTCGGCATGTTCTCGAAGGGAGCCTGAGACCATGTCACTCGTGACCGCCGCCAACGCGGCCTACCTCGTCGCAGCGCTGCTGTTCATCCTGTCCCTGGCAGGCCTGTCCAAGCATGAGACCGCCCGTCGCGGGCTGACCTTCGGTATCGCCGGCATGGCCATCGCCCTGGTGGCCACCGTCGTCCTGGTTCTCGATCACCAGCCCGCCACGATCGGCATCGCCCTGATGGCCGTCGCCGTCATCGTCGGTGCCGGGATCGGCCTGATGCGCGCGCGGAGCGTGCAGATGACCGAGATGCCCGAGCTCATCGCTCTCCTGCATTCGTTCGTCGGTCTGGCCGCCGTGCTGGTGGGCTGGAACGGCTACCTCGAGCCCGAGCTCCACGGTGAGCTGACCGGCTCCCTGCTGGGCATCCACCACGCCGAGGTGTTCATCGGTGTGTTCATCGGTGCGGTGACCTTCACCGGCTCGATCGTGGCCTACCTCAAGCTCTCGGCCAAGATGAAGTCCGCGCCGCTGGTCCTGCCCGGCAAGAACCTGATCAACGCCGGAATCATCGTGGCGTTCATCGTGCTGACGGTGTGGTTCGTGATCACGCCGGCGCTGTGGATGCTCGTCGTCGTCACCGTCCTCGCCCTGGCGCTGGGCTGGCACCTGGTGGCCTCCATCGGCGGCGGCGACATGCCCGTCGTGGTGTCGATGCTCAACTCGTACTCCGGCTGGGCGGCCGCGGCCACCGGCTTCCTGCTCGGCAACGACCTGCTGATCGTGACCGGCGCGCTCGTCGGCTCCTCGGGCGCCTACCTGTCCTACATCATGTGCAAGGCGATGAACCGCTCGTTCTTCTCCGTCATCATGGGCGGCTTCGGTATCGAGGCCTCGTCCGGTGAGGGCAAGGACCACGGCGAGCACACCGAGATCGACGTGGCCGGCGCGGCCGAGATGCTCGCCAATGCGAACTCGGTGATCATCGCGCCGGGTTACGGCATGGCCGTGGCCCAGGCGCAGTACCCGGTCGCTGACCTGACCCGCACCCTGCGGGACCGCGGCGTGGACGTGCGGTTCGCCGTCCACCCCGTCGCCGGTCGTCTGCCCGGCCACATGAACGTGCTGCTGGCCGAGGCCAAGGTGCCGTACGACATCGTGCTCGAGCTCGACGAGATCAACGACGACTTCGCCGACACCGACGTCGTGCTGGTCATCGGCGCCAACGACACGGTCAACCCGGACGCCGCCGAGGACCCGGGCAGCCCGATCGCCGGCATGCCCGTGCTGCACGTGTGGGAGGCCTCGAACGTCATCGTGTTCAAGCGCTCCATGGCCGCCGGTTACGCCGGTGTCCAGAACCCGCTGTTCTTCCGCGACAACACCGACATGCTGTTCGGTGACGCCAAGGACCGCGTCGGCGACATCCTGACCGCCGTCAAGGAGCAGCAGGGCGCGAACGCCTGACGTTGCGGGCGGGGCGCGACCGATTGGCGCTCGAGCTCCCGCCGGTCTCATCGATAAGAGGGTTTCGACCACATCGTGCGAGTAGATGTGGCCGAAACCCTCTTGTCGATGGTGGGGGGTCACCGCGCCCATCGCGTCGGCGCTGATCCCGGAGCGCCATTCGCCTGACCGTTCCGGGCAGAGCCCGACGGAGGCGGCTTCAGGGCCGTGTGGCCGACATCTCGGTTGCCGTGACGGCCGCACCGCCGAGAGTCGGCGCGGCCGCATCACGCTTGCGCCGCACGTAGATCTGCTTGCGCACCCGCGCCACGACCTGGCCGTTGTCGTCGGTCAGGTCGGTGCTGAACCACCGCAGTACCTTCTCACCGCCGGCGGCCGCGTCGCGGATCTCGGTGACCTGCTCGGCGGTTACCTCGAACTCCGCGTGGACGGCCGTGCGCCCGGGGGAGACGAAGTCGATCTCACCGGCGACGTCCCACACCACGTACTCCGACCCCAGGCGGCGCATCAGCAGGAACATCCAGAACGGGTCGGACATGGAGAACAGTGAGCCGCCGAACGCCGTGCCGACGTAGTTGGTGTTCCACGGCCGGCGGTTCAGCCGCACGCGAGCCCGGCTGAAGTCCGGGGCGATGTGCTCGACGCGGACGCCCGCCGCGAGATAGGGCGGCCAGAGGCTCATCCCGATCTGCATCCCCCGCGCGGAGGACAGTGCCCGCTTGATGGGTCCGACCTGCTGTGACATGCCTGCTCCGTTCCCCGGGGACGATCGATGGGTTCGCCCTGTCGCAGCTTTACTATGGCATAGAGCATAGTGCGTAGAGTGCAGGGCATGCCCACAGGGAGATCGAGTACGCCGGAGGCCGGGCGGACGCGTCGCGGTGCGACGCGCGAGAAGATGGTCCGCACCGCCGCGGTCCTGTTGCGGGAAAACGGGGTGGCGGGGACGACCATCGACAAGGTCCTGGCGGCCAGCGGTGCACCGCGAGGGTCCGTCTACCACCACTTTCCCCGCGGACGCGCGCAACTGCTGTCGGAGGCGGTCGAGTTCGCGACGGACTCGATCATCGAGCTCGCCGGGGCGGCGGGGGAGGGCGATCCGGCTGTCGCGCTGGACGCGTTCGTCGCGCTCTGGCGCGAGCAGTTGGTCGCCAGCGACTACCGCGCGGGATGTCCGGTGCTCGCCGTGGTGGTGGACTCCGATCCGGCATTGCCCGAGCTGACCGAGCAGGCGGGGGAGGCGTTTGGGCGGTGGCAGTCGGTGTTAGCGCGGATGTTGGGGGAGAGAGGGATGACCGCGACGTCGGCGGATCGCCTCGCCCTGCAGTCGCTGTGCATTCTCGAAGGGGCGGTGGCCGTGTCTCGGGCGCGTCGGGGGATCAGCCCGCTCGATGAGGCCGCGCAGGCCATCCGGACGCTGTACGAGGCCGAAGTGAATCGCGCCGGAGTCATCTCCTGACCGGAGCGGCGAGTTTCACGTGGAACTCGGCGGTCCGGGGCGGAGTAGTGCGGGAAGCAGCTCCTCCTCGGCCAGCTCGAGGAACGGGCCCTGGTCCGCGGCCACGTGGTGGAGTTAGATCTCGTCGACGCCCAGGTCCTCGTATTGACGTAGGCGCGAGACCAGCTCGGGCACCGAGTCTGTGACGATCATGCCCTCCGACCAGCGTTCCCAGAACTCGACGGTGGACCGAAGCGCCTCGTCGGTGTCCGGGTGTGGGGGCGGGTCCTGGTAGGAGGGGAACCACGACATGTCCCAGTCGAGCACCTCGCCGGCGGTCAGCGAGAACCGGCCCATGAGCCGGTCGGCCCGGCAGCCGGTCCGCGTGTCCTCCTCCTCGTCCGGCCAGTGCAGCTCCGGCCCGGTGACGATCAACCCGTCCGGGCCGGCGATGGCCAGCAGGGCCCGTTCGCCGCCGTCCAGGTCGACAGCGCGCGTCCACGGGGTGGCCCGAGCGTAGTCGGAGCGTATGCGCACGTCGTGCTCGACGTCCACCTCGCCGTCGTCGCACCTCACCCGTCGCGCCAAGTCGCCGCTGCCGGCGGCGCGGGGCAGGAAGTCGATCACCCGCACCGTTCCGCCCGGGGCGCGCCACGGGTCTCCAGGACGAACGTGCCGGGGAGGTACCGGCGCCCGGTCACCTCACCGTCGACCGCGGTGAGCGACCACCGTCCGTCCTCGGCTCCGCTGAGTAGGGCGGAGAACACGGACGGGGAGTCGAAACGGGGCAGACACAGCCAGTCGATGCTGCCGTCGCGGGAGACGAGCGCGGCGGTGTTCAGGACCGACAGCAGCGCGTACTGCTCGAGCGGCGTGGACACCGGCTGCTAGAAGA
This sequence comes from Dietzia sp. NPDC055877, assembly GCF_053615975.1. Classification (NCBI taxonomy): domain Bacteria; kingdom Bacillati; phylum Actinomycetota; class Actinomycetes; order Mycobacteriales; family Dietziaceae; genus Dietzia; species Dietzia sp. NPDC055877. Next base: position 441,150 of record NZ_JBSHCV010000001.1, read on the forward strand.
TCGGCTTGCCGCCGGTCACACCGAGCACGGTGCCGGAGACGTAGCTGGCGTCGGAGGGCGAGGCGAGGAACACGTAGGCGCCCGCGCACTCGCCGGGCTGGCCCGCCCGCCCCAGCGGGGTGTCGCCGCCGAACTTCTCGAGCTTCTCGCCGTCCTGGGTGGCCGGCTGCAGCGGCGTCCAGATGGGACCGGGCGCCACCGCGTTGACGCGGATGCCCCGCTCGCCCAGCTCGTTGGCGAGATTCACGGTGAGGTTGTTCAGGGCGGCCTTGGTGGAGGCGTAGTCCAGCAGCGGCGGGGCCGGCTGATAGGCCTGGATGGACGTGGTGTTGATGATCGACGAGCCCTCGCCGAGGAACTCCAGGGCCTCCTGGCTGGCCCAGAAGGTGGCGTAGAGGTTGGTCTTCATGACCCGGTCGAGGTTCTCGGTATCCAGCGTCTCGAGGCCGGCGCCGCGCGCGTGCTGGTAGCCGGCATTGTTGACCAGCACGTCCAGTCCGCCGAGCTGCGCGGCGGCGTCGCGGACCATCTTCCGGCACTCCTGCTCATTCCGGACGTCGGCGGGCAGCAGAACTGCCTTGCGACCGGCCTTCTCCACCCACGCCGCTGTCTCCTCGGCGTCGGGCTGTTCGACCTGCAGGTAGCCGATCGCCACGTCCGCGCCCTCGCGGGCGAACGCGATGGCGGTGGCGCGGCCGATCCCCGAGTCGCCACCGGTGATGAGTGCGCGCAGCCCCTCGAGCCGTCCGGAACCGCGGTAGCTCTGCTCGCCGTGGTCGGGCCGCGGGCTCATCTCGCCGGTCAGGCCGGGGGGCTCCTGCTCCTGCGCGGGGAAGCCGCCCTCTGCGTTGGTCAGTGCTCTGGCATTCCGTGCGATATCGCTCGTGGTGCTCATGTCCCGACCGTAGGGGAGGATCAGGCGTGGCCCCACCGGTCGGCGTCCGCGGTGGTCGATGTCGCGGGCCTGACGACGACGATGCCGTGTGTTCCGCGGCGGGTCGGTCAGCTGAGGCCCGGGCCCCCGCTCATTCGTGGTGCACCGCGTCCGTGCACCGCAGCCGGAGCTTCTCCAGTTGCTCGCCCTGCTCTCGGGCGCGGGCGGCCAGTTCCTCGAGGGTGGCCTGGGGGAGCCGCGGGTCGGCCATTGTCACTGAGGTCTGATCACAGAAGCGAGAATCCTGCCGGTAGTCCAGATCGACCAGTGAGGGCCAGCACCGTCTTTATGCGGTCGGACGGGGACGCGATGTCGGCGAGAAGTGCCACACAGTAGGCCGCGGCCTCGGTGTGTGCATGTGGGATCGGCTGCTGAGATGCCGACGCGAGGTCGATTCCGTGGACGGTCAGTTCGAATGCACGGGTGGGGAGGTAGTCCATGAGTGTCATCGTCCCGACAGGGGTGGCGACCAGTGCATTATCGGGGCTGGCATCGACCACGGCGGTCACGCGTTGAGCGATGTCGAGCGCGGCGTTGATTGGATTCTCTCCCAGCGCGGCCCCGGCGTCCCGGCCCCGCGCGATGACCTCGGTAGGGTCGGCGAGCCCGCCAGCAGCGGCGGCGTGAAAGTACGCCGCCGGGCTTGCCAGATCCGGTGCTGACGTGCCGGCCGAAGACCGGAGATAGGACTCGGTGGTGAGAAACGCCCGGGTGGTGTGACCGAGGAGAGCCCGTAGGTCCCAGTCACCCAATCCGGGCCGCGTGAGATCGGTGGAGCGGAGGCCTTCGGTGACATGGATGAATCCCTCGGCCGCCAGATCGAACCACGTTCGATGCATCATCGGGCAAGTCTTCCTGCCGCATATCGGGGTAGTCAATGCTCACAGCGCTATCGGGAGGCCATCTCCGCGCGCTCGACAGTTTCACCGCGACAGCAGCCCCTTGGCGCGGTTCGGTCAGCTGTGGCCCGGGCCCCCGCTCAGTCCTGGTGCAGCGCGTCCGTGCACCGCAGCCGGAGTTTCTCCAGTTGCTCGCCCTGCTCTCGGGCGCGGGTGGCCAGTTCCTCGAGGGTGGCGCGGGGGAGTCGCGGATCGGCGATGTCAATCAGTGACTTCCACCCGAGTTCCTTGCCGGTCACGGCCAGCGTCAGCGCCTCGAGCTCCAGCAGATCACTCAGCGGGGACCGCTCGGCGAGCCGCTGGTTGGGCTTGAGCTGACCGACCTTCTCCGCCGCGCGGGCGGGCAGCTCCTTGAGGGTGGAGGGCGAAGTGCCAACCAGAGTCATCAGGTCTTCGAGGGACCGCTTGTCCTCCTCGGTCTGGTCCCCGAGCCGGGAGACCACCTCGCGGATGTGGGCGTCGTCATGGCTCTCGGCGACGCGACGGAACAGGTCGACGCCCGCGGCCGCCCCGGCGTGGTGGTCCTGAATGTACGTGTGCAACATCTCGGTGGCCATGCCGTGACGGCACGACCGTTGCAGGCGCCGTCAACCGGTGCGGGCGGGATTTCTAATGCGGGCTGCGCCGCCGGCGAGTCCTGATATGGCGGCGATGGTGGCCTCGTACCGTGGGGTACACCCGTGTGGGACGGAGGGGCCGACGGCGTTCTCGCTGTGTCGCAGGGTCGGGTTTCCCATTTATGAAACGTCATCTCGTGGGATCTAGTATCTATTGATACAGATTCCCGGCGAAAGGGTCTTTCGATGGCTGATCGGATCGGGACGTTGCTGAACCGTTCGGGCGATGGTGGCGAGGAGGTGCTCATCGTCAGCCGCGGGAGCGTGCGGACTCGGTTTCGTCGCCGGGACGAGTTGGGTTGGAACTTTCGGGTGGAGTCGACGGACTCGGAGAACATCGTCGAGGTAGCGCCAAAGCCGAAGCCGCCTCCGAAGTCGACTCGCCGGGCCTCGCGTCCGCGTGGGCAGCGGGTGGCGTACGTGAGGGTGTCGGCCGCCGATCAGAACGAGGCGCGTCAGCTCGAGGCGGTGGGGGAGTGCGACCGGGTCTATATCGAGAAGCAGTCGGCTCGCTCTCGTGCGGACCGCGTGAAGCTCGCGGACTGCATCGGGTACCTGCGAGACGGTGACGAGCTGATTGTCGCCTCGATGGACCGACTCGCTCGTTCCTTGGTTGATCTCAAGCAGATCGTCGGTGAGGTCACCGCGAAGGGTGCGAGTGTGGAGTTCGTGCACGAGCGGGCCACCTATGCTGCTGGCGCCCAGGATCCTCGAGCGGATCTGATGCTCTCGTTGCTCGGGGCGTTTGCGGAGTTCGAGCGGGCCATCATCCGGGAACGCCAGGCCGAGGGCATCGCCATCGCGAAAACGAAGGGCAAGTACAAGGGACGCAAACGCGTCCTGACAGACGAGCAAATCAACAAGGCCCGAGACCGCGTTGAGGCGGGGGAGGGCCCATCGGCAATCGCTCGAGATCTCGGAGTTGGCCGCTCCACGCTATACCGGGCACTCCAACGAACTACACGCAGTAAGTCCATGCACGGCCGCAGTAGTGCCCCATAGAGTGGTGTAACTCGGTGGGTGTTCAGTGAATGACGGCCTTGAGAACCACAAAGACTACACCGAAGGCAGCTGTTCCTAAGGCGCCGGCGGTTCTGACGAGCGGGGCACTTCCGCGGCGGAGGAAAGCGACGTAGCCCAGGAATGCGAGTAGGACGACCCCAGACCAAAGGGCGGCATCGTTCGCCATCCCATCGGGGATGAGTCGCGTCGTCCCAGCTAGTAGGATCAAAGTGGGCAGCGTGGCTGAGGTGAGCATCCCGAGTGAGTGCTGAATCGACTGCTCGAACGCCATCCTCATTCCGACGACCTCAACGCCACGAATATCCGCCTTTGTTCCTAGACGGACAACGGTCCCGGCGTATACATGTGCTCCCCAAAACACGATGATTGTGACTACGACGGTAGTCAGCACAGTTGCGGAGGTCTCGCCGTGCGCAGATGAAACGGCGATGAGGCCGCTCACCATAATAATGCCGTAAACGGCCGCCTCGGTCCCGAACCCTGGGCGTAGCATCCGGTGTATACGACGGATTTCTCGGTCGGCGGCGGTTGGCTGAACGCCCACGTAACTTTCCTAATCAACATCGATGCTCTTGCAGGTCAAGACCACTCAAGGGGTAGAGTGAAGAGCATTGAATTACGGAGCCCTATCCAAGAAAATACGGGCTGAAAGCGTTTATCGCCCTATTGTCGGACGTGGTCTGGTTGTTTCGGTCAGGCCCCGTAGCTGAAAGGTTATAAAATGCGCTGATCGATCTATATTGTTGACCGCGCAAGGCTATTCTGGCGGTTGACGTCGCATTTTGTGCGCTGCTCTGGCTTCACAAATGGTTTCGTGGCGGATCGTCGCCGCCGACGTGTTCAGGTATGGGGTCTGATTCTAATTCAGGTTTGGCTGGCGTATCGCCGATTAGGGCATCTAGCCATCGGGTGGATGGGTCGATGTCGATGAGAAGTGCTTTGACTAGGAGTGTTAACGGCACGGCCAGTAGCGCGCCGAGTGCTCCCAGTACCATTGTCCAGAAGACCAGTGACAAGAATGTGACCGTGATGCTTAGTCCCACAGCATCGCCGACGAACTTGGGTTGAATGATGGATTGAATCACGATGTTGATGGCGCAATATAGGAGGATCACCCACAGCATGAGGATCGGCCCGCCTTCGAGTAACGCGAGCAGTGCAGGTGGGATGAGTCCGATGAGGAACCCAATGTTCGGAATGTAGTTGGTGATAAAGGAAAGCAGGGCCCAGAGTACGGGCAATGGCACACCCAGCAACCATAGCGCGGCGCCATCTATCACTGCGACGATAAGTCCGAATACTGTAGATACGAGTAAGTATTTGCGTGTGCCGGTGACGAAAACGGACAAGGCGTGGAAAATGTCGGGACGCATGCGATCGACAACGTGCATACGGTGCGAGATGGTGGTCCCGTCCACGGCCATGAACAGCAATAGTGTTACGAGAAATGCAAGATTCGAGACCACTCCGAGTAGGCCGACCAGCAGTCCGTCGATATATCCAACAATTTTGCCGATATCGATACTGGACAGCAGGTTGTCGATCCGTCCGTCGTCTACACCGGCGTTGCCCAGCATCGAGCGGGCTCCGTCGAGTATTTCGGCCAGGCTGCCTGTATAGGTGGGCAGGATCGTGGCAAGCTGGGCGACTGACAGTGCAAGCGCGCCGATTAACCCGAGAAGAATGGCGTAAACGGTGGTGGTGGTGAGTATGACCACAGCCCACGACGGAAGTCCGCGCTTTTGCGCCCATGCGCGCACTGGCTGGGCGGCGATGGTGAGCATCAATGCAAGAAATAGTGGCCCGAGCAGGCCCGATAGCCCCCTCGCCACGGCGACCGAGATACCCGTGGCAGCCACAGCGAGGAGGACGATCAGTCCACGAGGTATTGCCCAAGGAAGTGACGTTGGTCGGGTGTCAACTGGGGTGTAGCGCGCGCTCATCCTGGGCCCTCCTGGCTGATCTACCCGTCAGTGCGTCATTGGGCCACGCCGGAATTAGTCGGCGAATACCTCGCGTAGCGCCGCTTCCTGGTCATGGGTCAGGTTCGTGGACACCAGTTCGGCCCTCTGATCCCTGAACTCTTCGTGGACCCGGTCTACCTTGGCGTCCGAAGTCAGGACGAATAGAGCTGATGTCCCCGGCGTGATCTTTTCCTTGAGCTGATTGATGAAGCTGTCGTCGATTCCGACGTCAGACAGGGAACCGGACAAGGCCCCGATGCCTGCACCGACTGCTGCACCGAGAAGCGGTACAAAGAACAGAATGCCGAACAATAGTCCCCAGAAAGTTCCTCCCAGCGCACCGATCCCAGCGAGATTATTGAGCTGCCTGGTCTTCGGCTTCTTCGCTCCCGCGGCCCAGCTCACGACGGCTGCATCGTGCACAGTGATCAGTTCCTGCTTTTGCAGGTTTTTGAGCGTTTCGACAGCTGCATCGGCACCGGAGTCGGTGTCGAACTTCCATACGGTTAATGTTCCGGCCATGATCGTCCTCGTTCCAGAGAGATGATTACGCTGACATCAAGGACGCTAGGACGCCGCAGCGCCGCCTTCTTCATACGCAAGGGGTGAATCCCGTCAGATGTCAGCTGGGGTGACCGGTTCCGTCGGGATCCGCGACGGCGGCACGCACGGTCGGATATACCGCTAGCGGCATAGTGTCTGAGCCGGTCTGCTTCAAGACGTCGTCGAACTGGCCGATACCGCGCGCCACTCGCAGTGTGACTCCCTTGCGGGCTAGTGCATCGCGCAGTTCGAGGAGCATCTGCGCTGCGCTGACGTCGATGAACGGCGACGTCTGCGCATCCAGAACAATGTGCCGTACCCCTGGGGTGCACCGCTGCTCGAGGTGAGTGCGCACGAAGTCGGCGTTTGCGAAGTACAAACCGCTCTCGACCCGCACGACCAACACCCCCGTATTGTCAGTGCCGTTGTGGTCGTCGGCGCGGGGATGCGTTTCGATATCCACCCACCGATCGCCGTCTTCCACCAGCGTCGCGACGTGCGGTCGCGACGACCGGTACAGCAACAGAAGCATGGAGATGCCAATCCCGATCATCAGTCCAGGGAGCGTATCGAACAGCAGCACGCCCAGCATCGCGGCGATTGCAGCTGCGAAATCCGGACGCGCAGCCTGCCCGTAGATACTTCCGAGTCGATCAGTCCAGACCCGGTACAGGCGACGCAAAGCAGTGAAATCAACGAGCTCGACCACAGCAGCGATCACAATCGCAGCCAATGCCGCATCCGGTAGTTGCTCGAACAACCCGGTGAGGAATAGCAGCGTCAATACCACCATCAAAGCCACGACGAGACCGCTGACCTGCGTCCTGGCACCCGCCCCGCCGTTCACTGCAGTCTTGGACAGACTCCCGTTGACCACCATGCCCGAGCTGAGCCCTGAGCCGAGGTTGGCGGCACCGAGACCGAGTAGTTCACGGTTGGGGTCTACGGTGTAGCCATTCTTTACCGCGTAGGTCTTGGCGGCTCCCAGGCCTTCCGCGAACCCGATCAACAACACTCCGACCGCGGGGCCGAGCAGGTCAATGTAGTCGTGGAACGAAAGGCCCTCGGGCAATCCGAGGTCAGGTAGGCCGGAATCGATCTGCCCGACGATCGCCACGCCCTTCTCGTCGAGTCCGAAGAGGGCTACGAGCCCGATCCCGAGCGCGACGGCGACGAGGGCCCCGGGTACCAGAGGCATCCATCGCTTCAATCCGACTACCACTATGAGACACGCCGCGCCGACGACCATGGCTCGCCATTCGGTGTCGGGCAGCCCTTTGATCACGCCCCACGCCTGTGCGAAGAAGTTTCCCTCGACCTTTTCGACCCCGAGGAGCTTGGGTACCTGCCCGATGATGATGGTCAAGGCGAGCCCCACGATGAAGCCCTTGAGCACTGGTTCGGATATGAATGACGCGATAAATCCGAGACGGGCGAAACCGGCGATCAGGCCGACGATGCCGGTCGTGATCGCCAGCACCGTCGACAGCGCGAGAAACCTACCGTCGTCAGCGCCGGCGATCGGCGCGACTATCGCGGCCGACAATGCGGCGGTGGCCGACATCGGCCCGACCACGAGGTGCCGTGAGCTCCCCGCTGCCGCGTACAGGATCAGGGAGGGGATGGCCGCGTAGAGCCCGATCACCGGGGGGACGCCCGCGATGGTCGCGTATGCCAGCGCCTCTGGCACGAGGACGGCCCACACGGTCATCCCGGCGATGATGTCGGGGCGGATCCACGATGCGCGATAACCCTGCAGTGAGCCGAAGACCGGCCATGCTGAGGTGGCCCGCGTTGTCATGACAGTCCGCCGAGGCCCTTGCCGAAGACTGTCACACCAATGATCAGCAACACGACCGCCATCACGGCGTGGTTATTGATCTGCAGCCAGGTCTTGGTGCGATCGAGGACGCCGGACATGCGATCAGCGGCCACCGCGTAGCCGACGACAGGTATCAGGACGGAGCAGGCCGCCAAGATCGTGAAGACCAGCCACACCACCATCACGCTGCCGGTGGGCAGATCGGCGCCGCCGATCGCGACGCCCGCTGACACGCATAGCAGCAGATTCTTGGGGTTCACCGCGGACAGTACGAGCCCAAGACCGGTCGCCTTGACGAACGTGAACTCGTCGATCGCCTGCATCCACTTCGGAGGTGAGGTGTCAGCGCGTGATCTCCATTGCTTGAACGCCAGGAAGATCAGGAGAACACCGAGGGCGACCTTGACCCACCCGATGATCGGGCCTGCCCCGTCATCAGAATTGATAGACCCTGCAACGGTGATTGCCACTCCGGATACAGCGAGGATCCCGACTATCCAACCGAGGCCGAATCCGGCACTAGTCGCGCCCGCGTTCCGGGACAACAACATGAGGATGACCGCAATGATCGGGATCGGTGAGATCGCCACACCGACGGCAAGGGGGAGAACTTCTCCTATTGAGGTGCCCATATCAGCGAGTCAATCAGCGGCCCTGCCGCGAGCGCGTCACCTGTTCTGGATGACTCAGCCCAGCAGCTGTCTTTTTGCCGCGGCGAATTCCTCGTCGGAAAGTACGCCGGAAGTGTGGAGCTCACCGAGCGACCTGAGCTGGGTGACGAGGTTTTCGGAATCCCCGGGTCCAGCCGCCGCCGGCGCCGGCGGGTAGGTCTGCGACTCCGGGGAGCGGCCAGGTTCCTGTGCAGCGTAGACCCGCGGCTCGCCGGCTCGCTGTTGGCTTCGCCTGTTGACGGCATTTGAGGTGGCCGTGGCGGTCCCTGAGATGACGGCTGTCCGGGCCACCGCCCCGAGCAGGCCCGGGCGGCCCATACGACCTCTGCGGAGAACCATTGAGAAGCCTTTCTCACGAAGAATGCAGGAGTTAGCTTTCGGACGGCACTGAAAGCGCCGCGTCGATCGCGTCTCGGGGGACCTGGACGTGCAGTGACACCTCGCCGCCAGCGCCGCGGACCTCACGCGCGAGCTCGCGAGCCCAGGTCTGCTCGTACACGAGTACCACCGCTGCTGTGTCGGGTTCCATCGAGGAACGGATTACCTCGAGGTCATCGTCGTTGACGAGGCCGAGCGACTCGACCGAGATGCCCTCCAGCCCCGTTCCGGCCAGAGAATCGTCGATCTCGATCTGGTCGACGGCGCCCTTCGCGTCCTTGGCCAGATAGATCAGGTCCACCACCGTGGCGCACTCATTGGCGATCACGTCAGCGAATGCCCTCCCCACCGCACCATCAATCTGGTTTCCAGGAAACGACAGGACCACCAGTTCGACGGGTCCCAGAGAGACTGGTTGCTGCGTCATGTCCTGAATAATTCCGCCGCTAACGACTTTTCGCTTCACCCGAAGGGGATGATGTCGATGCGCCGGTCGACCGGCGCAAGTCTTTCCATCCGGGCTGGAGCGGTGGATACACAAGGCTCAACGCGGCACCGATGGTGAAGTAGCTTCGCAGAACCCGGAACGCGAGATAGGCGGGGATATATCTGATGGTCCTCTTCCACCAGAACAAACACACGAGAAGAGCCACGATCATCTGCATACCCAGCACCGTCGCGACGATCGGTTGCCACCGAATGTCTCCGGCGACCGGCCGGAAGATGAGCTCCACCAGGAGCGCGTAGATCAGGATCGGTGCGAGCATCGCTCGTCTCGCCGCATTGACGAGCTGAAAGGGGAGCACGAAGGTCCCGGTAATGGAACGACGGTCGAAGATCGGCGTACCGTTGTGAGCGGCGATGTGGTAGATGCTGCGGAACCAGCGGATCCGCTGTTCGCGAAGATGCGCGTACGACGTGGGGGTCTCGCTGTAGTAGACGGCTTTCGGATCCGAGACCGTGTGATACCCTGCGAAGTCCATTCGAAGGCAGATGTCGGTGTCCTCCCCGTTCATCCCCTCGACGATCCCACCCACCTCCAGCAACACATCCCGCCGGTACACCGAGAACATGCCAGGCACCCCGAGTACTCCCCGGTAGCCGAACAGCGAGACTTGAAAAAAGCCGTGCCGCAACAGGACTTCGACCAACCGCACCCTGTCAATCCAGTTCACTTGTGTGGCGGGCAGCGGTAATCCCCCCACCGAACCGACCGTCGGATCAGCGAAGTGCCGCAAGGCGGTCTGCAGACAGCCCGGTGCGATCACCGTGTCGGCGTCGATGCGTACGACGAAGTCTTCGGTGATGTGCTCAAGTCCCATATTGAGGGCGATCGCCTTGCCCGGTGTCCTGCATTCGATCACTTCGCCGGTGATGACCGTGCATTCACCGAGCGCCTGTGCGGCCATCTCGACCGTCGCATCAGTTGAGGCGTTGTCGACGATGTAGAGGTGGATCCGAGCCGGGTAGCCGATAGCTGAGCGCTCCACTGCCGCGATGGTGGCCGCGATGTCGTGAGCCTCATCGTGGGCGGGCACCAGCACAGCCAACGGAGGCGTGTAGATGGACCGCCGTGAACGGTTGAGCGCTCTCCACCCGAAGATCGCGGTGAAGGCGGCAAATAGTTGCTGCACGAGGAACACTCCCGGGCCCATCCCCCCGAGTAGTGCCCACTGTCGTAGATCCACGACCGCTCTGAAGAACACCTGCTCGATCAGCGCGGCGATGAGCATGGCGGTGATGAGGCACAGCAACATCGTGACGTAGGCGCTCGCCGGGGTTCGGGGAGTGCGACGGCCGCGTCTCGCCGGAGGGAGATGGGCTTGTCGCATGATCGTATGAGGGAAAACAGCCAGTGCGAGGAGCCCAGAAATCACCTGCTGCGCGAAGATCGGCACAGTAAGCAGATTGAGTTCGTACAGTGCCCAACCGCCTACGTCGACCACCGCACACACCACCGCGAACTTGCCGAGCAGCGAGCAGCCGAGAAACACACGCCGCCACCGGTTCGAGTAGACGTGCGCGGCGTAGGTGACGAAGAAGACCGCGACGAACAGGCGGGTCGGCATGAGGACGTTTCCACGGTCGCCTGCAAGCAGGACCGGATCATTTTGATCCAGGACACCGGCGCTTACTAACGCGGTCAGCGTGGTCAGGCTGATGATGCTCAACGCCGTGAAAACGATGAGGAACCCGTTGCTGGCGCTCGCTGGCCGATCGACGGCGTACTTCGGCGGTGCGCTGTCTACCGAGCGGTAGTGGTTGGCGATCGCAGTGGGCACCGGCAGATCGCGACGTTTCGTCGTCATCGTGGTGCGCTCGCCCGGGTGGCCTCGGCGGTCACCAGAGCACCGTGGGAGTCGAGTGTGAATCCGCCTCCGGGAGTGCTCACCTGTACACACTCTCGGCCGAAAGTCGGGAGTGGCGTTCCTACAGATCCCGCAGTCGACTGAATGGACAGTCCGGTGCTCCCGTCCGGCCCGGTCGCGCACTGGATGACGGCCCCGTTGTCGAACGGTGCGAGATCGAGCTGTGAGCTGTCGTCGCCGCCGGCGACGAGGCGGTTGTTCTCGACGTGTACGGGGGCGATCACCACCGGGTTGGGGCCCACCACGATGAACGGCGCGCCCGGCCGCGGTGAGAGCCCCCATCTGTACTGGGGGTAGTCCTGCGGACCGGAAAACACGGCGATAACCGGAACGAGGGCGTTCAACGTATCGATCATCGACGCTTCTTCGCCGCTGGGGGCGTAGACGTCGTATCCGGGAGCCAGCTCGCCCGGTATCGCGGTGAATCCGGTTCCTGGTTCGTCAGAGAGAACTAGCCCGGAGGAGGGGAGAAGCTGCATCGGGTAGCTTGTCGGGCGCACATCGCATCCGCCGTGATCGCGATCGCTCTGCACGGTGAGTGTCAGGTTGTTCTCGACGAGCTGCTCCGATGGTGGCAACGGGACGATCTCGGATCCGGACGGGCCGAGTGGTCGACTTGTCAAGAGACGGCCGTTCAGGGAGACATTGAGGATCCATATCAGATCTGCGGGAGAAGCGGGCATCTGCAGGTCGACGCGCACTGATTCCGGCAGGCGCCCATTGGGGAGATCGGCGAGTGAAAATTTCGTGTTCCAGCTGTGTGTCTCGGTGATCTCGATCTGGGTGAGGTCTGCACCGAGATTCCCGAGGCTCGTGGGGTCTTCCCGGGGCGAGACGGAGAGTGCCCGTGGATCGGATTGCGCATTACTGCCCACAGACACCGCCGAAGTCGAGAGGAAATCGGCCGCGAGTCGTGGTTCCGGCTCGACGACGCCCAGAACGGGCACGTCTTCGATCGTTCCCAGCGTGATGCTTGAGCTGTCGGTGGCTTCCCCATTCCAGCCCGCCACCTCGATGAGTCGTTCGGGCGGGCCCACGAGGATCGTGTTGGCGAGGTCGCCGTCGGGGAGCTGATCGGAATAGGTGACGGCGTACCCGGACCGCATCAACGCGACACCGAGGTCCGCGGACGTGGAGGCCCATTCGTCACCCTGGTCGGCGAGGACCACCGTCAGGTCGCGATCCCAGGCGGCGACCGCGTCCCGAACAGTGTGGATGGGTTCGGACAGCGATGCTTCCACCACGGTTTCGGGATCAAGATGAATGACCGCTCCGGCTGAGCGTTCCGGGGTGCAGACCTCGGTGTGGAGGAAACCCCGGGTGCTCACGCGAACCCGGAGTTTTCCGTCTTCTGCTGCCTGATTCGGGACGTCTATCGCTTCATCGAGATTGTTTTCCCCGCTCGGCAACTCGACCTCCCAGACTTGCTGTCCGTCCATCGCCACCCTTAGGAACACGGTGCTGTGCTCGGGCACCTGGGTGGTGCCGGACAAGCGCAGCCGTGTGTGTTCACGCGACGAATCGACGGGCAATGAGACGAGGAACGATGAAGACGGGGTGTCGTCGGTGAGCCAGATCCCGTCTTCGCGCCCGAGCCCGGTCAGAGTGGAGGCAAAGTGTCGGGTGTCCGGAACGTCCAAGGCAGTCACCACGTCATCGCCCGGCCCTGACAACAGCGGGCGGCCGAGGATGAAGGCCAGGAGTAGGACCACCGCGAGACCGAGGACCCACCATGCGGACACTGGAACGGTTCTGTTGGACTCTCCCGGGAAGTAGTCGGGGAGGGCCTCATCGTCGTCTTGCAATTGCGATCGGGAAGAGGGCAGGTTCCCTGGGCGGTCGGGGGCAGGGGTGTCGTCGTCATCCATGGACGACCCTCTCGGCGGCGGCCTCGCGCTCGCGGTTCCAGAAGGAGGTGCACAGGATGTGATCGCGGTCGATGCGGTCCGCGTACCTCTGGGCGATCGCGATGGATTCGGCCAGCAATCCGTTCTCTAGGGTGATCGGGACCAATCCGAGGCCCAGGAGCTGATCGTTTCGGACCTCTAGCTCGTTCTCATCGGCTTCGTGTCGCGGATTGGGGACCACGCCGACTTCTGCCCCGAGAAGCTCGGCGACGACGGCCGCCAGGTCGGAGACCCGGTGTGTCTCGGTCACCTGGTTGATCACCCGTACCCGGCCGTGCACCTGGGTAACGGATTCGACGGCCAGGCGGACGCATCGGACGGTGTCGCGGATGTTGATGAAGGCCCGGGTCTGACCACCGGTGCCGTGCACGGTGAGGGGATATCCGATAGCGGCTTGGACCAGAAATCGGTTCAGAACGGTCCCGAAGTCTCCGTCGTAGTCGAAACGATTCACCAGCCGTGGGTCGAGTTCGGTCTCGTCGGTCTGGGTGCCCCATACGATGCCTTGGTGCAGGTCTGTGATGCGCAGGCCGTCATTCTTTTCGTAGAACTGGAACAGCAGTTGATCCAGGGATTTGCTCAGGTGGTAGACGCTGCCTGGTTGGGTGGGATAGAGGATTTCCCTGGAAATGGGTCGGCCGGCCCGATCAGGGTAGGAGATGGTGAGGTACCCCTCTGGAAGGTCCACCGGCGACGACTCGTATCCGTAGACACCCATGGTTCCCAGGTGGACGATATGGCAATCGATATCCACGTCGACCACAGCGGAGAGAAGGTTGTGGGTGGCTCCGAGGTTGTTGTGGATGGTGTATCGCTTGTGATCTGGGGACTTCATGGAGTACGGGGCAGCACGCTGTTCGGCGAAGTGGACCACGGCGTCCGGCTGCGTCGACTGCAGCAGCTCCCTCAGCGCCGGATAGTCGGTGGCGAGATCGATTTCCACACTGTCGATCTCGAGACCGGTCACCTCTTTCCATGCCTCGAGTCGTTCATGAAGCGGACGTATCGGAGTGAGGGACCGGGTCCCGAGCTCTTCGTCGATCCGGCGCCGGACCAAACTGTCCACGATGGTCACCTCGTGCCCATGTGAGCAGAGGTGGAGCGCGGTCGGCCAACCGCAGAACCCGTCGCCGCCGAGTATGAGAATTCGCATGAGGGACCCATCTCAGTCACTTCTGTCGGACAGCGCGTGGTGTCCGCTGACGTTCGTATCGTGGATGAGGGCTCGTGGGCTCTCTACGGTGTGACGATGGCGAAGTCCGGGTCGGGTTGATCGAGATAGCCGACCAGCTCTGAGAGCACGGAGGGGTTGCCGTCGGCATCGACGGACCCGTCTGCGATCAACGCCTTTAGGTCCCCGCCGCCCAGCAGCAGGGCGTGGAGTGCCTCGTTCGAGAGTGAGAGAGTGACGTCCGGATCGGGAAGTCCGGCGTCGACGACGTCGAAGTGGACGAGAAGCCCGTTTGTCAGCTGGGTCCGATGGACGGTTCCTGCCCCGGAGAGCTGCCAGTCGATGGTGATTCGGGCGTCCCATGCGCGCGGCCCGTCGATCATCAACGCGACCGCATCGAAGATCTGCTCGACGTTGAGCGCGGCGGTTATGTCGTCCGACGCAGCAACGGTGGGGGTTCCTACCTTCCCGTGGCGGAGTTCGTAGGCTCCCATGAGGTAAAAGTTGCGCCAGGTTCCATTCTCGGCGCCGTAGCCGAGCTGTTCGAAGGTGTCCGCCTGGAGGGTCCTCGCATCGGCGTTATCGGGGTCGGCGAAGATCACGTAATTGACGACCTGCGCGACCCAACGGAAGTCGCCTTCTTCGAATGACCGTTGCGCCTTCTCCAGGACGGCCTCTGTCCCGCCCATAAACTCGACATGCCGCAGTGCCGCCGCGACAGGAGGGTGCTCCCAGAGGGTTGCGGGGTTGCCGTCGAACCATCCCATGTAGCGCTGGTAGATCGCTTTAACATTGTGGCTGACCGATCCGTAGTAACCGTTGGTGTGCCAGGCGCGTTCGACGGCCGGCGGCAACTGGATCTGCTCCGCGATCTCGATTCCGGTGGAGCCCTTGTTGATCGCGCGCAGCGTCTGGTCGTGGAGGTACCCGTACAGATCCCGCTGGGTGCACAGGAACTCGGTGAGCCGGTCGGTGCCCCAGGTGGGCCAGTGATGGGAGGCGAACAGGACGTCCGACTTGGGGGCGTATCGATTGATGGCCTCGGTAAGGTACTTCGCCCAGATGTGCGGATCGCGCACCAGCGCCCCGCGTAGCGTGAGCAGGTTGTGGAGGGTGTGCGTCGCGTTCTCTGCCATGCACAATGCGCGGCGGTCAGGAAAGTAGAAGTTCATCTCAGCGGGGGCCTCTGTGCCAGGGGTGAGCTGGAACTCGATGCGCACGCCGTCGAGCGTCTCGGTCTGTCCCGAGTGTTCGATGTGGATGGTGGGGGCGATCAGCGTCGGGGTTCCCGTGGACGTGGTCGGCCCGAGTCCGGCTCCGATGGCTCCACGTGGCCCACGTGGCAAGGCCGCTCCGTACATGTACGCTGCACGGCGTCCCATTGCGGTGCCTGCGTAGACGTTCTCCGAGACGGCATGTTCCACGAAGCCGGCCGGCGCCAGAACCGGGCAGCGACCTGCTTCTACCTCTTCTTGGGTTGTCACTCCCTTGACGCCACCAAAGTGGTCGATGTGGCAGTGTGAGTAGATCACCCCGGTCACCGGCCGGTCCCCACGATTCTCCCGGTACAAGGCCAGTCCGGCCGCTGCCGTTTCAATTGAGATGAGTGGGTCGATGACGATGACACCGGTGGAGCCCTCGACGAGGGTCATGTTCGACAGGTCCAGCCCGCGGATCTGATAGATGCCCTCGGCGATCTCGTACAGTCCCTGCATCGCACACAATCTCGACTGACGCCACAAGCTGGGGTTGACCGTGTCCGGGCAGTCTTCGTCGAGGAAGCGGTAGACATCGCTGTCCCACACGGTCTCCCCCGAGGCGTTCGTTACGATTCCTGGTTCGAGGGCGGCGATGAACCCTCGCTCCGCGTCGGTGAAGTCTTGGCCGTCGTCAGCGAATTCGGTCATGTGGGTCAGCTCCCCGTGGTGTTGGTGGGAAATCAATGGATAGGCGTCGACTATCTCTCGAATGACGGATTGGTCACCTCACCCGGGACAGGTGAATCGTCGCCGGGCCCCGCGGCCGCCCCACAAGCGAGCTTGTGAAATCTGGTCGCCGGTGCGGTCAGTCGGGCAGACGGGTTAACTCGACGAGCACGATCCCGAGCACATCAAATCTGGCCAGCATCCCCCGCAGTTCGGTCGGGTCAGAGACCGAACCGTAGAGCTTGGTGTATGCGCCCGGAATCTCCGAGACTCGAAGTTCTGGGAATGCCGCAAGAGCACGCTCGGACAGTTCGCCTGCCACGGTGAACGAGTAGCGGACACCTCTGGGCCACGAATGCGGTTGCATGATCGCTCCTCCGTTGTTCCCGTCAGGATGACGCCCACGCGACGTTGGCGCCTCATCCGTGGGCGGTGAGATCCGGAGATCACCTGAATAGGGCGAGGTGGAACGGATGAGAATCGTATGCAATCAAACCCGGAACAGTCCCCGCCGGCGTCAAGCCCGCGGGCTCACATGAAGGGGGTCTGGAAATGACATCATCCCAGGTGGGGATCAAGCAGGGTTTCGCTGCAGGCGGGTCTATCGCGGCCGCGCTCATCTTGCTCGTGACGGGAGTGGTATCGCTACTTCAAGGCATCGCGGCGATCGCATCGGATGAGCTCTTGGTGATCGGTGTCGAGTACACCTTTGCGTTCGACACGACGACCTGGGGCTGGATTCATCTGATCGTGGGCGCTCTCGTCGTCATCGTCGCCGTCGCGTTGATTGCGGGAGCGACGTGGGCCAGGTTCACCGCGATCCTCTTGGCGTGCCTGTCGATAATCGCCAACTTCTTGTGGCTACCGTACTACCCGCTGTGGGCGATCTTGATCATCGCTCTGGACATCGTGGTGATCTGGGCGCTCTCGACGTGGGACACCGGTCGATGAACAGTCGGCGAAAACTACTGTCAGGACTCTGCGCCTTACAGCAGACCTGCTAGGCGTGCTGCCGTGACGGCGTCCCTGCGGGATGCGGCGCCCAACTTGCCGTAGACACCGCGCAGGTGGGTCTTGACCGTATTGACCGACAGAAAGAGACTGTCGGCAATCTCCTGGGTAGTCCGCGGGGATGGAAGGTGCTGGAGGACGCGTCGCTCTGCCGGGGTGAGAATGATGCTTGTCGAGTAGTGAAGAGCGTCCGGTCGGATCCGAATATCCTCCACGAAGGTGTCTAGTCGCCCGAACCTGCCCAGGTGCGTGTCGACCAGCGGTACTACCCCATCGATCGCGAGGAACGGCTGGACCAGGTGCTGGGGCCCGGCCAGAATGACCGCGGTCTCGAGATCGTCGAACGAGCCGCTTTCATGTCCTGAATCAGCCCGCACGATGGCCCGCAGTAGATGAGCCTGGATAGCAGTGGGGAGGCGAAGACCTGGCCGGGACAGAACGGCGTCCAGAATGCCCGGGCATCTTCTTGAGCGCCCTCGCGCGAGTTCGAGGATCGCGCCGGCGACAGAGCACTCGGGTCGCGGACCGAAGACCTCGTTGGCCATCTCGATGATGCGTTGAGCGAGGCCGAGTTCATGTGTCGCGACCAACGCCTGGATCGCGAATGGCACTAGCGGTGCAGATAGTGGATGCACGGCCGCGTCCCGCAGTGCGGCGCTGGTCGCATCTGCGATGTTTTGGGCGGCCTGCGGTTTGTCCTGCGAAGTCGGGAACCGTACGAGAGCCGATAGTGCGCACCAGTCCCATCCCGCAATGGGGACTGCGACTCCATCTGGGCCGACAATCAAGTCGACGGGGTCATCGATCACGCCATCTGAATGTGTACCGGTGAGGAAATCGAAGTAGCGGAGCATCACCGCGCAACGATGGTAGTCGCCGTTTTCAGTTACCCCTGCTGCCGCCGCGAACCGGGCCCCGGTGCGTGCACGCGTACCCATCGAGGTGAACTGATCGTTCACTCCGTCGATGATTGCCAGCATCGTCAGGGCTTCGAGATGCGGTCCGGGACATCCCGCGTACTCGGCTTTGCTGAGCGCGACATGCAACTGGTGGTCCACCTCTGCCTCACTTGCAGTGGTGAATTCGAGTTTCGCTTGCTGGACCGCAACGTAGGCCTCAATTTCGCGATTGTCGTGGACCGCTGCTGGGATTACGTCGCGCATCACGTCCCCCCCGAGCCTGGCGCGGATATCGATATCGATGGCGCGGTGCAGGCGATCGAACAAGTCCGCAGGACAAATTGACGAGGAGCGATTGGACGCGGCCTGTAGAAACGCGTCTGCTTCGGCTAGCGCATTGTGCACAATCCCGTGAATGCTACGGAGAAGATGAACCAACGGGTCGTCGGCGAGATCTGGCGGCGCCTTGTCCAGGGCCCGGAGAAAGGCGCGGCCGCGGGGGCCGAGCACAGCCTTCGGTCCCAGCTCGAGCAAGCATTTCGACAGTTCGTATCGATCGTGTGACGCGACGAGGTGTCGGATCGCAGGCAGGGGTTCTTGTAGCTTTGCATACCATCGTCCGACCTGCAGTTCGAGCCGGCGGACACCGTCGGAGCCGATCCTTCTCACGAGTTCGGATTTCAGGTGTGCCCTCAACAGCGGGTGATACCTATAGGTCTCGACACCAGCGGACCCGGTGCGCAGGAGCGGGAACTGTCGGTCGAGGACCTCGGTCAGCAGATCTGAAGCGCGGGGCCCGGCTAATTCGGTGGCGAGATCGGCGTCGAGTTCCTCCGGCACCGCGGTGCGCAACAGGAAATCGCGATGCTCGTCACTGATCGTGTCGAGCAGTTCTCCAGTAAGGAAGTCCGATATCGCCGGATCGCCCATTGCGGCGACTGATGTCAGGACACCCGTACTGTCTTCCGCCGTTGCCAGCAAGAGAGCGGTCATGCGAACCATCGCTGCCCACCCGCCGCAGATCTCGGTGACCACGTCCAGTTGGTCCTCGTGGACGTGCACCCCGGACGCCGCGAGCAGGCTACGTGTATCGCTTTTGCTGAACATCAAGTCCGCGGAACCGATTCGTACCAGCGCCCCCTTGAGATCGAGCTGGTGCCACGGGATGGCTGGCGGGAATCGCGACGCCAACACGACCGTGACATGGACAGGGAGCATTTCCAACAGGTGCGTCAGGCCGGCCAGAGTAAGGGGGTCGTAGATGACGTGGACGTCGTCCAGGACGAGGATCGGCGATCCAGCGATCCGATCTAGGCACCTGACCACGATCTCTGCACCTGTCCAGGGCGAACCACTGTCTTCTGGCGCACCCAATGCCGACGGCGTCGGCATGTCGAATGATGCGAGGAGCGCACTCCAGAATGTACCGATGTCGTTGTGCTCCTCGGCCAGGCTGACCCATACGACACCGGACAGAGACCCCGAGCGGTCGGAGCATTCAAGCCACTCCGAGACCGCGACGGTCTTTCCAGTTCCCGCCATACCGCAAACCAAGACGACACCGCCACCAAGCGTCCGGGCTTGTTCAAACCGACCGCAGATCGCATGTCTGTGTACCGGGGTGACCGCCAATCGAGGGATCGCTCGATTGCCCCGGTCAAAGGCCTCTGACTCGCTGCTCTGAGTACGTCTCGCCATGGCAAATCCTGAACGGAGAGGTTGTTGGCATCACCTGGTCAACCTGGGTTCGGATCCGAAACTATCGCAATCGAACACAGATGGGGTGGCAATGCGCGATCGAAATAGAGCGCCGGCGATCTTTCATCTCCGCAGGGTGAGCCGAGAAGGCCAGTTCGTCGCTAGCGTCACTTCTGCCCTGCCTGTGTAGTCACACGACGAGGCGAGGAGGAACCTGTGCCGCGAAAACAGACTGGTGAACGGCGTGCACGATCTGTGCGTGACGTGGCCGCCGGGCTGGGAGGGGCCGTGTCGGCGATCCCAGACGGAATGGCATGTGGCCTACTCGCCGGTGTCAATCCGATTTACGGTCTCTACGCCAGTTCCTCCGGTGCGATTTTCGGCGGACTCCGGACTTCCACGACGTTGATGGTCGTGACGACGACCAGCGCCGCCGCTCTTGCGACCGGGTCAGCACTCGAGGGCGTTCCCTACGACACGCGTGACTCGGCGCTATTCCTCCTCACCCTCATTGCTGGCCTATTCATAGGCGTGGCAGCGATGGCGCGGTTCGCTCGCCTTACGAGGTTCATCACCCACTCCGTCATGACCGGATTTCTGACGGGGATCTCCATTGCGATTCTGGCCAGTCAGATTCCGACGATGATCGGCGTCACGGCCAGTGGATCTTCAGCTCTTGCCACCGGCCTGGCTCTTGTCACGCAGCTCAATGAAATCGACATACCGTCGCTTCTGTGCGGTGCTTTGACACTGGCGGTGGTGATTCTTTTCGGGAAAACGCGACTCGTACCAGTAAGCGCGCTGGCGGCGATCGCGATTCCGAGCGTGATCGCACTCTTGTCTTGGTTCGATGCGGTAGCTCGAGTCCATGACATTGGTGACCTGCCGACGGGACTGCCGATGCCCGTCCTTCCGGACGTCACGCTTCTGTCGCTCGAACTTGTCGCGGGAGCGGCAGCTGTGGCCCTGATCGTTGTGGTACAGGGCGTAGGCGTCCGCGAGTCGGTACCCGCACCGAACCGGCAGAAGGGCGGGCTCGCTCGGGATTTCTCAGCCCAAGGAGTCGCCAATATCGCCTCCGGCCTCTTGCAGGGGATGCCGGTCGGCGGATCTGTGTCAGCGACGTCTCTGAACATAGCGCTGGGTGCCCGAACCAGGTGGTCAGTAGTGCTGCGCGGAGTGCTGGTACTTGTGCTGGTACTCGTTGCCGGAAAGGTGATCGGGTGGGTCCCGATGCCCGCCCTGGCTGCATTGTTGATCTACGCCGCCATGCGATCGATCCGCCCTCGTGAGATTGTCTCGGTGTTCCGCGCAGGAGGAATCGGACGTGTCACCCTCACGATCACCGCGTTGTCGACACTCGTGCTCCCAGTGGCCACTGCCGTGGGCGTCGGAGTCGCGCTATCGCTCGTACTGCAACTCAACAGAGATTCCATCGATTTGCGCGTCGTCGAGATCCAGCCGACCGAAGACGCCGACCTACGAGAGCTCGATCTGCCGATCAGGTTGCATTCGGATCAAGTGACGATCCTCGACATCTACGGCAGTCTGCTCTACGCGGGCGCTCACACTCTTGCAGCGAACCTGCCGGCTGTCGTGCCCCGGGCCGTGGTCGTACTCCGATTACGTGGGCGCGCGACCGTGGGGGTCACTTTCTTCAACGGGGTAAGTCCCTTGGGGTGGTGGGGTTTCGGGGCTCGCGATCTGGCTGACGATCG